>JADFYD010000100.1 GCA_015233235.1 Candidatus Omnitrophota bacterium
GCTCCTGTGCGGCGACGTCGGATACGGCAAGACCGAAGTGGTCCTTCGCGCCGCCTTCAAGGCGGTCATGGATAATAAGCAGGTGGCGTTCCTGGTGCCCACCACGATACTCGCGGAACAGCACCTGAACACTTTTAAGAACAGGCTCAAAGATCATCCGGTGAACATAAAAATGCTTAACAGGTTCTGCAGCCCGATGGAACAGATGATGATACTCGACGAGCTCAAGAACGGTAACGTGGATATTATCATCGGCACCCACCGGCTTTTATCGGATGATGTCGAGTTCAAGGACCTTGGGCTCCTGATCATCGACGAGGAGCAGCGATTCGGCGTGGACCAGAAAGAGAAACTGAAACGCATGAGGGTGAACGTCGATATTCTGACAGTCACCGCGACGCCGATACCGCGGACGCTTTATCTGGCGCTTATGGGAGGAAAAGACATCTCTTCCATCGATACGCCGCCGTTGGAAAGACTGCCTATAAAAACCGAGGTAATGGAGTTCGATAAGAACAAGCTGAAAGACGCGCTGACACTCGAGATCGGCCGCAAAGGGCAGGTGTTCTTCATACACAACCGCGTTGATAACATCGAGCAGGTGGCGGCTATGATAAAAAGCCTTGTACCCGAAGCGCGGATCCTTGTCGGACACGGGCAGATGAATTCGCGCATGCTTGAAAAGACGATGCTCCGGTTCACGCGGGGAGAGGTCGATATACTAATTTCGACTACTATCGTCGAATCCGGGATAGATATACCGAACGCCAACACAATGATCGTGAACAACGCCGACAAATTCGGTCTCGCGGATCTCTATCAGCTTCGCGGTAGAATAGGCCGTTTCAACAAGCAGGCATACGCTTATCTCGTGGTCCGGAACATGGATACGCTGACGCATGAGGTCCAGGAGCGTCTCGCGGCGATAAAAAAATATGAAGAACTCGGATCAGGCTTCAAGATCGCGATGAGAGACCTCGAGATGCGCGGCGCGGGGAACATTTTGGGCATGGAGCAAAGCGGCTTTATCGACCAGATAGGGTTTGATCTATACTGTCGCCTCCTCAGGGAGGAGATAGCGAAGCTTAAGTTGAACAAAGTCCCCGATAAGCGCGGCGAAACTTCTTGACGGGTGAAGGCAATTTGTTAGTATATAGGGGAAACACACTCTTATAATTATGCATAATTCTATTTTAAAGCAATGTTGTCGTGCACTTGTCCCAGGCGCGGTTATTTTACTGACCCTTGTGGGATGCGGTCGAAACCCTTCTAAAGGCGAAACACTCGCCAAAGTGGGTAAGGTCACCATCACAGTCTCCGACTTTGCCGATAGGATCTCCCATCTGCCTGAGCGCTACCAGGAAGTCGTCAAAAAACGAAAATATGATTTTTTGCAGGAAATAGTCAATGATACCCTGCTGTACGAGCAGGCAGTGAAAGAAGGGCTCGATAAGGACAGAGAAGTGCTTAAGATCATCGACGCGGCGAAGAAAAAGATCGTTATCGCCCAGTACCTGAAGAACAATATAGACGACAAGATCAGTGTCAGTGACAAGGAAATAGACGATTATTATCAGGCGAACGGTGTATGGTTCTTACGCCCGGAGGCTTTCAGGGTATCGCATATCCTGACCAATACAAAGGAAGGAGCGGAAGAGATACTTAAAGAGCTTGCCGGCGGAGCTTCTTTTGCAGACGTTGCCCGGGCTAAATCCATCGATCCGACGGCGCAGAACGGCGGCGATATAGGATATTTCAGCAGGGGACAGCTTATGCCTGAATTCGAGAACGCCTGCGTTAATCTTTCTGTCGGAGAGATAAGCGGTGTGGTCAGGACTAAACTCGGTTACCACATCATTAAACTTACCGACAGGCAGGCCCCCGAAGTTATGCCGTTGGCAAATGTTAAAGAGAAGATAAAAGCCGAGATATACAAGCGCAAAAGGCAGGAAAAGTTCAATGACCTGCTTAAGGACCTGAACGCGAAAAGTAAAGTGGAGATCAATTCGAATACCTTTAAAAAAATTTCCGATTAAACGTGTCGCGGTAAAAATAGGAGGGGTAAGATGTTAAGGGCGGATATAAGGCGTTTCATAGTAATCGTTCTGTGCTGTGGGGTTGCGGTGTTTTCCGGTTCCGCGGCGAAAGCGGCGGTGCTGGATAAGGTTATCGTTGTCGTAAATGATGAAGTTGTCACACAGAGGGAATTCGACAGAGTTTTTATGCCCATAAAAAGAAATTTTGAGATGAATTTCAACGGTAAAGAACTGGAAACCCGGATGGAAGAAGCGCGAAAAGCTATCCTGGAGCAGATAATCAACACAAAGATCGCGATCAGTCTCGCGAAAAAACAGAGTTTGAAAGTTGATAAGACCGAACTTGACAAGAGCGTGGAAAAGATCAAAGCGTACTATCCGTCGAATGAGGAGTTCCTGAAAGCTCTGAGCGACAGGGGCACTAACTATACAGAGTTCAAAAAAGAAATAGAAGACCAGATGTTGGCCCAGCAGCTCATAGACAAAGAAGTGGCAGGTAAGATCGTTATCGCCCCGGCGGAGATCAAGGATATCTACGAAAAGAACACGGCAAAATTTGTGGCCCCGAAAAAATATAAAATAAGCGGTATAATGATCAGGAAGGGTGAGACCCCTGAAAAAGAGCAAGCGGCCGATGAAAAGATCCGGAAGATCCACGATCTTCTCAAGGGAGGGGCCGACTTTGCGGAGACCGCCAAAACCATGTCAGATGGGCCGTACGCGCCAAAAGGCGGGGACATGGGCTATGTCGTTAAGGGGCAGCTTCTCGAAGAGATGGAAGGACCTATTTTTGCCACTGCCAAGGGCCAAATGACGGATGTGATAAAGACGGAGATCGGGTACCACATATTCAAGGTTGATGATATAGAGGAATCCCGTCAGTTAAAGCTCGAAGAGGTCTCGGATTTCATCAAGAACCAGATCTTTAAAAGCCAGTTCGACAAAAATTTGTCGACTTGGCTCGAAGAGAAAAGAAAAAATGCTTTCATATCGTACAAATAAACCCCGCATCATCGTGACGACCGGGGATCCTGCCGGAATAGGCCCGGAGATAATCTCCGGAGCGATCGCCAAGGACGAAATTGCTTCTCTTGGTTTGTTCATAGTGGTAGGAGGAAAAAAGATTTTCGAGTCCGTCCTGCCTTCGCGCGTCCAGAAAAACATTTCTTTTCATACATTGCAGGAAGCTTTAACACTGGGTGACTTCCGGGATGGCATGATCCACATGGTCGATCCCGAAGTCAGTCCCGGCGATATCACTTTTGGCAAGCCTAGCGCTGAAGCTTCCCGTTTCGCGCTGGCATGTCTGGAAGCATCGGTGAAATTGATCAAGGCTCTTCCGGCGGATGTCCCGAAAGCCATAGTTACGGCGCCGGTGAATAAAGGCGGTATCGCGTCGATCTCTCCGGGCTTCAAGGGGCATACGGAATATTTTCAGGAAGCTTTCGCGAGCGAAATGATAACGATGGCGTTGGTAGGCCGTCACTTAAGTGTGATACCAGTGACAAGGCATATACCTATTTGCAGTGTCGCCCGCGCGTTGAACGAAGAAGTCGTTTTTAAGGCGATAAAACAGGTCGCGGAATACAGGCGCGTCATCAGCGGCATGGATGAGCCGGTCATCGGCGTATGCGGCCTTAACCCGCATTGCGGAGAAAACGGTAAAATAGGCGACGAGGAGATAAAGATCATTAAACCCGCCATAGACAGGGCCCTGAAAATTTATTCGAAGATCAAAGGCCCTATACCCGCCGACACGGTTTTTTATCAGGCCATGAAAAAAGAGATCAATATTGTCATAGCCATGTATCATGATCAGGGACTCGCGCCGTTCAAAATGGTGGATTTTGACAGCGGTGTCAACATGACACTGGGACTGGGTTGTGTCAGGACATCGCCAGATCATGGCACGGCTTATGACATAGCGGGTAAGGGCATAGCTTCGTCGAGGTCAATGGAAGAGGCGATCAAGCTTGCGGCAGATAGGGCGCATGCCGGCTAGAGGTGTTCCTACCGGCACGCTCGAATTTTTCCGGCGAAAATTCTCGCTCTCGCTCAGCCCGCCGGCCTGTCTTCGCCGAATTAATTTCGACTGGGTGATGCGCAGACGGAGTTCGCACATAAAAAACTTACGGCTTCGACAGGTCCGAGCCCGGCGGGCTTCGCGAAGGCCGTACGGAACACCTCTAGCCGGCATGCTGCGCCATGTTGCGCAGCTTTTGGGGTAAAAATGTTTATTAGCGAGTTAAAAGACATATGGCGCGAGACGGGGTTCTATCCGAATAAAAAACTCGGACAGAATTTCCTTATAGACGCGAATATCCGCAACAATATCCTGAAACTTCTTGAATTCGGGAAAGAGAGCACCGTGCTCGAGATCGGCCCCGGGTTCGGAATGATGACGTTCGCCATCGCGGAAATGTGCAAGAAAGTGTATGCCATAGAGAAAGACAAAAAAATTTGCGACGCGATGAAAGGACGTTTTGAGGAGAAAAAGAATATCACCCTGGTGCCGGCGGATATACTTCATGTGGACTTCAGGAAATTCGCCGGAGAGAACGATAAACTTATTGTTTACGGTAATATCCCTTATAGCATCACATCCCCGATAATTGAAAAAATATTCACTGAAAGAAAATATGTGGATAAGGCGTATCTGGTCATGCAGGAGGAGTATGCCGACCGCCTGGCGGCCAGGCCCGGAAGTAAAGACTACAGTTCAATTACATGTTTCGCGCAGTACTTCAGCCTGGTAAAGAAGATCATGAGGATCAGGAGCACCGCGTTCCTGCCCAGGCCCGCGGTGAATTCTTTTTTGGTCGGCATAATCCTTAAAGGCGACCCCTATTACAGCGTGGATGACGAACACGTGTTCTTTAAGATCATAAGAAAATCCTTCAACCAGCGCAGAAAAAAGATATCCAACTCGCTTTCCGACGGCGATTTTTTGGGTATACCCAAAAATACATGGTGTGAAATGATCGTTCGGAGCGGTATAAACCTTTTCGCGCGAGCCGAAGACATCTCTCTTTCGCAATACGCGACGCTCGCGAATAACGTGAGTAAGTATTTAGGCAGAGGTGCGTGAGAAGCGGCTTTCAGGGCACATTCTGCGCGCGTCGGTCGGTCGCCGAGGCCATTATTATCAAGCAGGCGTAGCGTAACGCTGTAGAGTATGTTAATTAAGGCCTCGGCGCCGACTCTTCCGTGCTCGAACATGCCCTGAAAGCCGCTTCAACGTATGCCACCCAACGTTGACATTTCAATTTTGATATGTTACTGTATGCCGGAGACGGGGGAGATCATGAAAGAAAGTCATATAAACGAAGAACTTGTGAAATATGTGGCGAAACTGTCGAGGTTGTCGCTTTCCGACGCGGAAACGCGTAAATTCCAGGTGCAGCTCTCCGACATCCTGACTTACATCGAACAGCTTAATGAGGTAGATGTTGAGGTCCACAAAACTGGCGTTACCTTCCGTGGCATGCATGAGCTTCCCCGCGTCCTCTTCCATATGCGCACGCGTAATACCTATTTTTTTAACGCTACCATCGTCTAAAACTACAGTTACCTGGCCGTTATAAGCAAGAGGCATATCGTACTGGCTGATCTGATAATTTTTTGGCAGGTCGGGATAATAATAATTTTTTCTGTCGA
>JADFYD010000101.1 GCA_015233235.1 Candidatus Omnitrophota bacterium
GGACGCGGTTATGTGACGCCGCAGGACATAAAAAATATCGGGCTGGATGTCCTCAGGCACAGGGTCATAGTCACCTATGAAGCCGAAGCCGACGGGGTATCCTCGGCGGATATAGTCAATAAAGTGTTCGATACGGTAGTTGTCCCATAAAGAAAAGAGTGAAAAATGATCGGTTCCGAGATCCTGAAAAAAGTTCAGCATATCCAGATCTATACTTCGCGCCTTGTAAATGATCTTTTGGCCGGGCAGTACCACAGCACATTCAAAGGAAGGGGTATAGAATTCGATACCGTGCGCGAATACCAGCCGGGTGACGAGATACGCACCATCGACTGGAACGTCACCGCCCGTACGGGCAAGCCGTACATAAAAAAATTCGTCGAGGAACGCGAGCTTACCGTTATGCTCATGGTTGACGCGAGTTCTTCGGAAAATTTCGGCTCCGGGAAGCAGATGAAAAACGAACTGGCCGCCGAGCTTTGCGCGGTGCTTGCCTTTTCCGCGATCAAGAATAACGATAAGGTCGGGCTCATCATTTTTACCGACAGGGTCGAGAAATATATCCCGCCGAAAAAGGGAAAAAAACACGTGTTGCAGGTAATAAGCGAAGTTCTTTCATTTAAGCCCGTGAATAAAGGTACCAGCATCGATGGCGCTCTGGAGTTTTTGAGTTCCGTTAACAGGAGGCGGTCCGTGACATTCCTTATTTCGGACTTTATGGCGGCCGACTATGAAAGAGCTCTCTCGATCGCCAACAGGCGCCATGACATGATAGCGGTCACTATTCGCGACAAACGCGAGGAAGAACTGCCCGACGTCGGCATGATAGAACTCAGGGACGCCGAGACGGGGGAACTGGTGCTGGTCGATACATCCAGCGCGGAAGTCAGGCGGACTTTCGGAGTTCTCGCGAAAAAGGGGAACGCGGAAAGAAAAGATCTTTTAAGAAGGATAAATGTCGACGCGATAAATATCGACACGGATAAACCGTACATAGACCCGATAATGAGGTTTTTCAGGACCCGGGAAAAAAGGAGATAGTGAAAACATGACAGAGACCATACAGGTGAAAAAACCGAGGCCCATCTTTGACAGGCGGTCGATCTTTTTTTCTATATGCATTTTGTGCCTGTTCGGATGTTTAACGGCCCTCATTTTGAAAAATACGAAAGAGGTGAGCGAAGCGGTGAAGGGGAAAGCTTCCTGGAGCGCCGATAAAATTAAAACATACGCGAACAGGCTCAAGGCCGACGGCCTCATAGACCAGTCGGCTGAGGCCTTCGAGGAATATCTTGACAAGGCGAACCCCGGCGAAAAAACGCGCGCCAATATTTATTTTTCACTGGGGGAAATGTACTACAAGGCGAAACGTTACGAAGACGCTCTAGCGTATTTTTACAAATCCGAGACCGCATATGAGGACGCGAGTCTCAAAAGCGACATCGGAAATTATATCGTGCATTCGCTCGAGAACATGGGTAAACCCCTCGACGCGGAATACCAGCTGGAGTCAAGGGCGCTTCTGAAAGGAGAGAAAAAAGAGAAAAAATATTCCGGCGAGGTGAGAGCCAAGATCGAGGACCGGGAAATAACAATGGGAGAGCTCAACGCCGAGGCGGGGAAAATGCCCGAATGGTTCCGCAAGGCCTATGCCGGAGACGACGCCAAAAAGCTGGACCTATTGAGGCAATATATAGCGGAAGAGCTTTTGTATGCGCAGGGCACGCAGATGGGTTATAAGGACGATCCGGAAATACGAGGTAAAATGGAGGATTACGCGAAACAGCTGGTCCTGCAGAAAATGCTGCTGGAAAAAGTCGTGGATAAAATTCAGTCGGACCCGGAAGACGTAAAAAATTTCTACGAAGCCAATAAGGCAAAATACAAAAATGACAAAGGCGAAATAAAGCCTTTTGAAGAAGTTAAAGATCTCGTCGGGTTCGATTACAAACAGGAGAAAACCGACAAAATGACGCAGGGTATCCTTGAAGGGCTCGCCAATTCCAAAAACGTGCAGATATTCGAGGAGAAGTTCAAGGTCGCGAAAAAAGAAACGGCTCCGGCGGAAACTAAGGGTGGTACAGCGCAGATAGCGGTGCCAGCGGCCGGCAACAATGAGAAGAAGTAAAAATGAGTGGAACGATTAAAAAAATATCAGTGGCACTAAGCGTGATGATCGCTTTGGGAATGGGATCCTTCGTTTCTCCGGCATTAGCGGCGGACAAGAACGTAACGGCGGCAAAAACCGAGGACGAAAACTCGAGCGTTTCCGCGCATGTGGATAAGGCCGTATCGACTATCGGCGAAAAAATAAAATATTCGGTCGAAGTGACCGCGCCGGAAGGCTCGGCGATAGAGTTCCCGGTCATCACGGTAGAGCTCGGCGGGTTCGCCGTGAAAGATTTCGGTGAGGAAAAACTCAAAAAAGCCGGTAAGGGCAGGGTAAAATATGAAAGATGGTATCTCTTGGATACTTACACCGTCGGACCGTATGTTATACCGGCTCAGCCGGTCAGGATAAAAATGAAAGACGGAGGGGTCAGCGTTTTGACCGCCCCCAAGATCTTTGTCGAGATCAAAAGCGTCATGAAACCCGGAGAGAAAGACGCGCGCATCAAAGATATAAAATTGCCGCTCGGCGTGCCGGCTAAATACGCCTGGGTACTGATAGCGGGGTTTGCCGCGCTTATCTTATCGGCCGGCGCCGCGCTATGGATATATACGCACAGGAAAAAGGCTGCCGAGACGATCGAGATCAAGATAACCGCTCACGAAGCGGCGTTCAAAGAACTCGACAGGATCAAACGCTTGGGTCTCGTGGAAGACGGGAAGATCAAGGAGTATTATTATCTCGTCTCAATATGTCTCAGAAAATATATCGAGGACAGGTTCTCGATAAAAGCGCCGGAACAGACGACGGAAGAATTCATCGAGACGGCTATGCGTTCGGATAAACTGGAGGGTAAATACATAAATCTGCTGAAGGATTATCTCGAACGCTCGGACCTTGTGAAGTACGCCAAACTCGAGCCGGAGACCGCGGAGTGCGGTAAAGTGCTTGAAACGGCGCGGCAATTTATCGATGAGACAAAGGTGATAATACAGGAAGAACCGGAAGAGGAGTGAAATGTTTTTTGCCGGAGGATGGAACATTATTTGGTTGTTCATTTTCGTGCCGCTTGTGGTGTTTGTGTATTTTAGAACGCGCGCGCGGGGAGACGTCGCTTTTTCGTCCGTAAAAGACCTTAAAGAGGTTAAAACTTCTTTTCTCGTGCGCGCGCGGCATATCCCGATATTTTTAAGGGTACTGGCGTTAAGTCTTCTGATCTTCGGCCTGATGAGGCCCGAGAAAGGGATAGAAGAATCCAAAATACGCACGGAAGGGGTAGATATTATGCTGGTGCTGGATATTTCCGGCAGCATGATGGCGGAAGATTTTGTGCTTAACGGACAGAGGACCAGCCGGCTTGAGGTCATAAAAAATGTGGTCAAAGACTTCATAAAGAAGAGGTCGAACGACCGCATAGGCCTCGTGATCTTCTCGGGGCGGGCGTATCTGCAATGCCCGCTTACGACGGATTACGGAGTGCTGCTAAAATTCGTCGACCGCCTTAGTATAGGAATGATCGAGGACGGTACGGCCATCGGCGACGGTCTTGCGACCGCGCTCGCGCGGCTTAAAGACATACAGAGCAAAAGCAAAATAGTGATCCTGCTTACGGACGGCGTGAACAATAGAGGCAAGGTCGACCCGATGAACGCCGCCGCGCTTTCCGCCGCTATACACGTAAAAGTGTACACCATCGGCGCCGGGTCAAAAGGGCAGGTCCCTTTCCCGGTACAGGATTTTTTCGGCAATAAGGTTTATCAGTGGGCGGTCATAGATGTCGACGAGGATCTTCTTAAAAAAATGGCCGAGGCGACCGGCGGAAAATATTACCGGGCGGTCGATTTCGACAGTCTGAAGAAAATATACAATGAAATAGACCGTCTGGAAAAAACAAAAATAGAGACAAAATCGTATTCGGAATATCATGAACTATTTGTACCGTTCGCTTTGGCGGCCTTGATATTGTTGTTGATCGAGGAAGTTTTGCGTTACACAAGATTCAGAACCTTGCCGTAACTAACGACCAACGACCAACGACCAACGACTAACGACTTGCATTTGATACGGAGGTTCCATGCGTTTTGGAAGTATACAATTTTTATGGCTCATACTGCTGGTACCGCTTGCAGCGGCATTCTTTGTATGGGCGTTCAGGGCTAAAAAGGCCGCGCTCAATAAATTCGCCGATGGTGAAACACTGAAACATTTACTCCGGTCAGTGAGCGTATCCAAACAAAAAATAAAACCTGTTCTTTTTATCGCAGGGCTAATGTTCACGGTTTTGGCGCTTGCCCAGCCTAAGTGGGGATACCATTGGGAAGAAGCGAAGCGGAGAGGGCTCGACATCGTTATCGCGGTCGATGTTTCCAAGAGCATGCTGGCGGAAGACATAAAACCCAGCCGCCTTGAAGCGGCCAAAAGAGAGATAAAAAGTCTCCTGAGCGTAATGAAAGGCGACAGGGTCGCGATCGTAAGTTTCGCCGGTGAAGCGTTCCTGCAATGCCCGCTCACTTTGGATTACGGGACGGCAAAACTATTTGTCGATTACCTGTCGGTAGAATCCATTCCGCTGGGAGGGACTGATATAACCGGCGCCATAAAGTGCGCCGTTAAGGCGTTCGAGGGTCAGGAGAAAAAGCACAGAGTGCTCATCATTATTACGGATGGGGAAGACCATTCGGGCGGCGCGCTTAAGGCAGCCGAAGAGGCCAAAAAAGAAGGTATAGTGATCTTCACGATCGGGATAGGGACGGGAGAGGGAGCGCCGATCCCTATGTCGGACGATAAGGGAAATAAAACTTTCGTAAAAAACTCAAGCGGCGAGATCGTGCTTTC
Source organism: Candidatus Omnitrophota bacterium (assembly GCA_015233235.1). Classification (GTDB taxonomy): domain Bacteria; phylum Omnitrophota; class Gorgyraeia; order Tantalellales; family Tantalellaceae; genus JADFYD01. The sequence continues at coordinate 4,946 of JADFYD010000101.1, forward strand.
AAAAATGGATTCCGTACTTCTGCAGAAGATCGCGCTTATTACCGGAGGAAAAAAAGGCACGCTTGGCGCGGGAAGTTTTCCGCTTGAGGAAATTTATCAGAACGAAGTCTCGAAAATGGAAAAGAAGGACCTGAAAAGTTCGCGCGAACAGCGGTTCGAGAACAGGTTCCAGGTTTTTCTTTTTATCGCGATATTGTTATTTGTTATAGAAGCGGTTTTGGATGAGCGAAGCGGTTCGAAAAGCTGACATGAAGGCGACACGTCGCCGAGACGCATCATTAAAAACGTTTTAGGAAAGGACATAGAACATGAAAGGTCTACTACCCAAAATAATTCTGATACTCGCCATCGCGAATTTTGGTTTTGCGGGCGGGGCGCTGCACGACAAGGTGAAAGAAGGGAATAAACTTTACGGCGATAAAAAGTATGACGAAGCGCTCGTGAAATACAATGACGCGCAGATAGAAAGCCCGAACAGCCCGGAAGTTTTCTTTAATATGGGGAACGTATTTTACCGCCAGAAAAAATACAAAGAGGCCGTTGAAGCTTATCGGAAGGCGAT
>JADFYD010000102.1:0-4130 GCA_015233235.1 Candidatus Omnitrophota bacterium
TCAGGGCGCCGAGCCCGGCGCGAAACCCGGTGATGTGAACGCGGAACTAGCAAATATGCAGTCGATGATAAACGAAATGGACGAGACGCTCGGAAAAATATCCGGCGCAGCGGACGGCATAGGTAAAGGCGCTCAGGATGTCGAAAAAAGAATGCCTGGAACCGGCGGAGCTTTGAATGGAGGAGCTAACGGTCTTGTGGATGAGATCCAAAATAAAGCCGTTGAGCTTCAGGACAAAGCCGCGGGTTTAAGTAACAAAGGCGATAGATTGGAACAAGGCGCCAACGCAATGAAAGACCAGGCATTTAACGGCGAAAAAGATCTGCCGCATCCAGGAATGGGACAAGGAGTCAAAAAAGAAGCTTCCGAATTCGGCAATGACGCGGGAGATGTAAATAAGAAAATAAAAGAAATGCGCGAGCGAGTAAATCGCCTTAAGAGGCTGGCGGATAGGCTCAAAAAGATACATGACGGGTCAAAAGATCCGGGTAACATGGGCCAGGTGGCCGATGCAATAAAAGAGGAAGCCGGAAAAATAAAAGCGGACAGCCAGTCTATAGGTAAGGGGCTCGGCAAAGCCGGTTCGGCGCTCGAAAAGTTGGGACGAGAAATCGATACGCTCGCGAAACAGATCGAAGAGCTGGGTAAGGGTGAGGGTAAGGATGCCGGGCAAGAGCCGGGTAAGGGGGATAGTTCAGAGTTCAGAGTTCAAAGTTCAGAGTCGCCCGAGCCTGGAACTAAACCCGGATCGGAGCATGGCAACGGCGTACCACAAACCATGAACCATGAACCAAGTACGAGCCACGAGCCACAAGCCACGAGTCACGATTTAGAACTTCGCGGCGAAGATAAAGATTTAACGGCCCTCCGCAACATCGTAAAGGCCGCCGAAGCCGAAAAACCTGTAGAAGATCTGCAGGATGAAACCGGCGAGATGGAATTCAATACTAAGATCGACCCCGAGGCCGAAAGGGCGCTCGCTTTACAGGAACTCATGTCCGAGTGTGAAAGAACCGGGTTGAACTCTCAGGAACTGAAAGAGTATAAAGAATGGGTCGATATGCTGAAGCCCGAACTTATAGACGATATGACCGAGCTCGTCAGGTTTTTAATATGGCCGAGCGAAGAGTCCGAGAAATATCCAAAAGTATATTCAGGAAGGCTGGTAAAAGTCGTTAAGGCCCTTCTTGGCCGCGCCGGGCGGGTAAGGGTGCATGACACACAGCCGACGCCCGTAAAACTCACGTTTCTTTTTGATAAAAGCGGAAGTATGAATGAGGGAAACAGGATCTTGTACTCAAAATTAACATTGCTGCTTCTTCTTGAAGTTATTTTTAGCGTTAATAGCGACATCGCCAAAAAAAGATGGCCGCCTATAGAATTTGAGATCGGGTTCTTTGACACCAACCAGGAACCGTTCATAAGCCACGAGACAAGCGCGAAGACCGGCGAGGACAGAAAAGAAAGGCTCATATACGACGCGATCAAGGCCCTTGTCGCCGGCGGCGGCACCGACGACGCGGAAGCGGTAAAAACATTTACCACGCGTCTTAAAGAATCACCGAAACCTGTTCGCGCGGAAAACGACGCGAAACGTATACTTTTTATGGTAGGTGACGGTAATGTCGACGAATCGGACAAGACCGCGATCAGAAAAACTCTTGCTTACGCTAAAGAGAATAAAATAAACGTGTTCGGCGTGAGCGTCGGCGATAAAGTGGCGATGCAGACTGTGTTGAACGCGTACGGCGCGGATAGAGCCGTTCTCCCCAAAAAATCCGACCTTTCAGACCTTCCGGAACTAGTGATCCAGAAATTCGCCGAATGTCTTAAACCGCCCAGCATGGATATTCCATGGGAAGCGATCCTCCGGCGCCTTTCGGCTGTCGCTTTGAGCGGGTCGATATATTCGTTTATTATTGAGAAGGCAACCCAGTTGGGGCGAAGCCTTTATTTCTCCGCCGCGGTAAAAATAAAACCGGAAGAACGTAAACTCATATCCACGCGTTACAGGCATTTTTTCTACGAGGTCAAGGAAAACGTCGGTAACGGACACGCCAAAGAATACCTTGTTTTCCGTAAGGCCGATAAAGACGGGGTCATGCGTGAATTAAAGTGGCAGGTCGCCCCAGGCGGACCGATGGTGCCAGACACTGTCACTGTGGACGACGATTACAACGAGAACATCATCAGAGAGATCCTGCAAACGCTGTACCTGCAGAACGTGGAGTACACGTCATATTCCGCCGACGGACGATATTATATAAGGATGCAGGACAAAAAAACCCTTGCGCTGATGGAAAGGGGCGCTGACGGCGAGTGGGTCACAAGGAACGAATTCCCCGTGACAAATATCGCGCCTCAAGGTAAAGAAACAGGCGGCAAAAAAGTTTTCGAGACGAACGGCGTGAAGTGGTATTTTGACGCTATGCGTAATTTATACATAAACACCCACGCTGACAATTGGGCCCTTATACTCCCGCAGGGAGGCTCTTTCAGCGATATTTTGAATATCTCATATGACGCGAAAACAAAAGGATATATTATTTTCGATTCCGATCAAAGGCGTGTGGTTATGGCGTCTAAAAAAGATCTCACGGGTGGAATTGAAGCTTCATCCCTGGACTTGAAAATAGAAAAATTTGTGAAAAACGAGGACTGGGAAGGGAGGATCCTCAGAATGAGCGGCGAGACCGGTCTCGGTAAGGATCACCTCATAAGGGCGGCGGCGCATCTTCTTAAACAGGAAGTGGTTTTTGTGGCCGGGAATAAAGATATGGAGCCGGAGGACCTTACTGAATATCCGTCAGTGGGGATAGAAGAAAACGCTACTACGGGTCACTTATACTCGGCTGTCAATAAAGGGCTGCATAACGGCTGGTGGGTCGTGATAGACGAAATAAATAAAGTACCGTCCAAGGTGCTGATGACGCTTAAAACGTCAAGCGTGGCCAAGACTCATATAAGGCACGTTAACGTGAACGGTCGCGAGGAAGAGTACGCCGTTCCTAACCATGAACGCGCCCGCATAATAGGCACATGTAACCCGATGAGGGACAATATCGAACAGTCCGCTCCGCCCGACGAAGCGACGCAAGACAGGTTCGCCGACGTAAAAGTTCACTGGAGGGACCCGAATTCCGAAAAATCTCTGCAGGCGGGACTGGCGCTTAAAAAACTCGACAAGCTCCGTGATGAAACAGGTATGTCCGCCAAAGAATACGAACGCCGCAAAAAAATAATCAGGGAAGCCGCGGATGTGCTTGTGGATATCTCTTTTCCGATGCGCCTTACCTTTATGGGTTACAGCGCGAAACAGCAGACAAAATTGAGAGAGGACAATTTCAAAAACTGGTACAAACTGCTTAAAGACGATGAATTCAAGCCCAATTCAAAATCCGGGCGCAACATACAGCGCGCGCCGTCTCCGAGGGTGATCGAGAACATCATATCCCACGCGATAATGTTTCCCGATACGTGGGAACACGCCCCGCTCACGATATGCCAGTTATGGTTCAATTTTCATGTGGACGACGTAAAACCGCTCGAAAGAAAAAGAAAAGAAGCGGCTCTTGCCGAGCAATTCATGAAACCGCCTATACGCGGAGGGAAGAACGGCATCAAGAACGAAGACACGCTTAAACCGATAAAACTCACGGCCGACTCTTTCAATCTCGACGGTGAATATCTCATGGTCACTCCCGAAACGCAAGGCGAACCCGGCGCCAAGGCATATTGGGACCCGATAAAAATATGGATACATCCCGACGCGCGAGAAAATTATCTAAAATATGGTTTGCCCGAGGATATCGCTTATTGGCTTTCGATCGACAATGAATACAACCATCGCCAGCTGTATTACGCTTTACAGGTGAGGGCCCTGGGTAAAAGCCTTATTTTCGTCGGTGACCAGGGGACGGGTAAAAGTTTTCTCGCTCAGGCGATCGCGGAACTATTGGACGGCCCCAATGTGCCGCAGGTAGAAGTGAAGCCGGATACTGATAAAGAGGAACTCACGTTCAAACCTTATGTCAAAAAAGGCGTAAGCGGTTTTGATTTCGGCCCTGTGGCCGTCGGCGTGCGCGATAAAAAGACGGTTGTACTTGAGGAAACGACGCAGGGCAAACCCG
>JADFYD010000102.1:4223-5481 GCA_015233235.1 Candidatus Omnitrophota bacterium
CGGGCTCCGAGGCTTTCGAAGTGAGGTCTTTCAGCGACGAGTTCATAGAACGCCACGCTGTTATGAAATTCGAATACCTGTCGCCTAAAGATATGAAAGATTTTCTGCTCGCGGCTTCCACAAGAGGCGGGCTCGCGGTAAACCAGAAGATCCTGGGTGACACCAGGAAAGACAATAAAGAAAAGCCGGTCAAAAAAACCGGTACTGAAGTCATTAAATGGGATGGGCTTATCGGCGTCGTGCAGGATATGTATATCAAAAAAATGAAGAACCCGCTCGATAAAAGCCTTCCGCGCAGGGTGCCGGGTCTTAGAACTCTCAAAAACCTGGTGAAACACGTACACAGTAACTGGGATATGGACGCCGCGTTCTATGATGGCAAAAAGCAGGAACTTTTATTCGAACTCTTTCTCAAATATTTTGTCATGATAGGCGAAACACATGAAAGAGCCCAATGGGTTAAGGCGCTTAAAGAATCGTTCACTGACGCGCGTCTCTGGGATGAGGACGAGAAGAAAGACGCCATCACCGAATACCTGGATGGGGAAGAGGTCATAGTCGAGGAGCTCGCGCTTCTTCGCGATCCGGGCCTTGGCGACGAAGATAAAGAGATCGATAAAGCGCTCGTGTACCTCCAGAAGAATACGCGTAGTTCGAACGTCAAAAACACGATAAATACCCTTGAGAAAAAGACTAACGCTCTTATCAAAGATTGGGACACGCTTGATAATAAGCGACTCATCGAAAGACTTCACATTCTCCGTGTGATATGGCAGATACTTGAACTTATACGGATTCACCGCTGTGCCGGCACAGGCGCTCATGACAGTTTGAATCTCGAGGCGATGAAAGGCATAGAGACTATTATAGGCTCGCATCTCTCGATAAGTGATACAGAGACCGCGAAGCCCGAAGAGTGGCCCGCGGCGGTCATAGAAAAAGAAGAAACCTTGAAAGAAATGGAGAAGCGGTATGAAGGCATAAAACCTCTCGAGCTAAAAGAGCTGGATAAACTCATTTTCAAGCTCGCGCTTGCGATCGATTGCGGCGATTACGTGAAAACTGTGGCGGACGCGATCATGAAAAGGCTGGAAGCCTATGACATCTCGAACCCGGTCGTTTACGAAGTGGCGGAAAATTTGAAGTTGTCATGATCTTTATCAGAACCTTTTTTGACCTTTCTGACCGATGTAATCTTGCCCGCGTTGTAGCGAGCATTGTTAAACAGTATCACCACGTCCCCGGGCTTTAGGGTTAT
>JADFYD010000103.1 GCA_015233235.1 Candidatus Omnitrophota bacterium
TAGCGATACGCTTTAAGCTCGGGGTTACCTTCCAATGCCGTATGTGAAAGATCGTCGAGCGTACGGTTGAATTTTATCATCGGCGCGGATTCCGGAATGCCGATCTTCTCCCTGGGATCTTTATTTAGAAGTACATTCAATCTCGCCTGGGCCGTAAGACGTTTTTGTTCAAGCAAAATAAGTTCATTCTCGACACGCGCGAGTTCAAAACGCGCTCTAAGTGCGTTGCGTTCAGGCGCTGTACCCGAAGAATATTTCGCCTCGGCAGTTTTGTAAAGCTGTTCAAGCACATTTTTATTTTCTTCGCCTATTTCGATGGTTTTGTATGTGATAAAAAGTTCGGCATACGCGCTCTTGACACGCGATATAATTTCACGCTCTTTGGCTTTATAATTTTCATACGCCATTTTGGCGAGCTTCGAGGCGATCTTTGCGCGCAGGTATAATTTTGTCGGGAAGGGGATATCCTGCGAGACGGAGACCGTCTTCATGGGGTTACCCGAAAGTTCCCGGTCGGCGGTGATCCTGTCATACTCGAAGCCTATCTCGGGATCACTTAAACTCGCAGCCTGAGGTATGCGTGCGTTCGCCGCTTCAAAACCTCTTTTTGCCGCCAGTATTTCCGGGTTGCTCTTTGCGGCATCCTCGATCACCGCGTCCAGCGAAATAGTTTTTTCACCCGGAAAAGCCGTGTCGGCCACAGCTTGATTTTCCGCCGCGCACACTAAAACTGCCGCAAACAGAGCCGCCGGCATCCAGTTATATATTTTTACTTCCACTTTCATCCCCTAATGTTCACGATATTAGCATACTACTATATATTTTTTTCGTCAAAACATATAACTGGTGCCAGCCTCTTCAAAATTCCATGCCCTTGAGATCAAAACGCGTACTGCGCGCTCAGAACTACGCCGTCTCCCAATCCAACATCATGCGTCGCTTTGTAATTTCCCGCAAAGACGTACGCCAGAATAAGCGTCAGGTTCTTGTTAGGCGTCCACGCGACATGCGCGTCCCAGTAATCCGCGTTCTTGAACGTTTTAAAATCCGGGCCCTGTTTATATTCGAAGCCCGTGATGATCTGGTTTGTAAGCACCAGATCTATGTTGCCAAACCCGGTAGCCGCGGTTTTTTTATCATAACCAAAAACACCTGTCGCATACGAATCCGTGAAGAGTACACCTCCCGATATAAGCACCGGCCTCGGAAGTTGGGTTATCAGCTTAGTGCCGACAACGTAACCGTCCCACCCGTCGTTATGCGCTCCCGCGAGCACATTGTCGGTGTTCTTATAGATCCCTCCTACCGACACCGCCGGAACAAAATTCCACTCGTTGAAATTTTCCGGCAGCACCAGCAGTTTCGACCCGACAGTGTGCTTGTTGTGTGACTTCGCCCCCTGCTGATTTACATTGTTGTACCCGTACGACACTTCAACCCTGTTGAAGAATGTATCGGATACTCCCGTCGCGAACCAGTTAACATCAACGTCGCTCAGATTCACATACCATGCACCAAAACGTGGCTTACCGATATATTTGGCCGCTTCGCCAAACGGGGAGCCGTCCCATGGCGCTCTCTCTTCATCGGTCAAAGATGTGCCGCCTAAATATGCGACCGGATTGAACGCCACTCCACCCACGCCTTCGAGATTGGTGAACGGAGCGTCCGCTACGGCTACACGCGCACTATAATACGTCAACACTACCACGGCCAAAAAACTGAATACTTTCTTCATTGTAATTCTCCTTTTTCTTTTTCATATCCCCCCAGTAGTCTGGTAATGTTGATACTTTTTTTAATTTGTTTTATTTGCATTCACGGTGCCGGCGGTCCGGTAACCTCTTTTTGTTTACGTTCCAGTTGTCAGATACCACCTCCTCCCTCAACTTTCCAGACATCGTCAAAGCGCTGTTTTTCGGCTATTTCGATCTGTGTTATTTTTCTGTTGTGCACGGTAACCACTACTGTGCCGTATGCAAGTTTAGCTACAGAGTCGCTTATTTCTTTTAAAATAGAATCATTAATAAGCTTCGTCGCATTTTGAACCGAGGTCATTTTTCCTCCTGACTTTATCAACCATAATAAACAAAAACCCACTACCAGGTCTCGCGCGCCTCTTTGGCAGTGGGTTGTCCCTTCCTATGAATTGTTTGTGCCGGTTACATAGGCGGGCCCCCTCTACCCAAGAGGCTGCACATAGCCATGCGACACATAATGCCGGTACTATTCACCGTATTTTTTATCATTATTCCGCACCCCTTATTTCTCAAAATACCTATGTCAGAAATTCCTGATAAAGCCATGTTGAAAGATACCGCTCGCCCGTACTGGGGAGAATTGTCACTATGGTTTTCCCTTTTGACTCGGACCTTTTCGCCACTTCTATCGAGGCCCAGACCGCTGCGCCGCTCGAAATACCTGCGAAAATGCCTTCTTCACGGGCGAGCCGCCTGGCTACCACTCCGGCGTCTTCATGCGCTACCGTGATGATCTCATCAAGTATCTTCGTATTCAAATTTTTTGGAACAAACCCGGCTCCGATGCCCTGTATTTTGTGAGCGCCTGCCTTTCCCGTGGAAAGTACCGGTGAGTCCTTCGGTTCAAGCCCGATAATTTTTACCGACGGTTTTCGCGCTTTCAAAACTTCTCCGACGCCGGTTATGGTACCGCCCGTGCCTATACCAGCTATGAAAACATCGACGCTGCCGTCCGTATCGCGCCAAATTTCCTCGGCAGTGGTCTTGCGGTGTATCTCAGGGTTAGCGGGATTATCGAACTGCTGAGGCACATAGCTATTGGGGATAGATTTTGCCAGTTCCTCGGCTTTTTCTACCGCCCCGCGCATGCCTTTTGTCCCGTCCGTGAGAACAAGCTCGGCACCGAAAATTTTGAGAAGCTGCCTGCGTTCAATGCTCATGGTCTCAGGCATAGTAAGAATAAGTTTATAGCCCTTTGCCGCCGCCACGAAAGCGAGCGCTATCCCGGTATTTCCGCTTGTGGGCTCGATGATCACCGTATCTTTCTTTATGAGCCCGGCTTTTTCGCCCGCCTCGATCATCGCAACGCCAATACGGTCTTTAACGCTTGAAAGCGGATTAAAGTATTCCAACTTCACAAGGATCGTGGCGTGCAGGCCTTCTGTCAATTTATTCAATTTCACCAGCGGCGTGTTGCCGATGGTCTTGGTGATGTCGCTGTATATGTGTGACATGTAAACCTCCTGTTTGGTTCATGGTTCATCGTTCGTGGTACTTGGTTAATGGTATTTGGTACTTGGTTTACGGGACAGTCGCTATCGACAAGCTTCGACCGACGAACCAAATACCAATTACCATGAACCAATAACCACCATCGACCGTCGCTTACCTGAGTGCCTGATCTATGTCCGCGATTATGTCGTCAATGTGTTCCAGCCCTATTGATAACCTTATAAAGTCCGCTGTGACGCCTGTCGCCAGCTGTTCCGCGGCCGAAAGCTGCTGATGTGTCGTCGTCGCAGGATGTATCGCCAGCGTCTTCGCGTCGCCCACGTTCGCGAGATGCGAAATAAGCTCGAGAGAATTGATGAACTTCTTTCCGGCCTCGAGCCCGCCCTTGATCCCGAACCCGATTATGGCGCCCGCGCCTTTCGGCAGATATTTTTTTACTCTTTCTTTTTCCGGGCTCGAATCCAGCCCCGGGTAATTCACCCACGACACTTTCGGGTGTTTCGCAAGGTGCTTCGCCACGGCCAAAGCGTTCTCAGAATGTCTCGGCAGCCTAAGATGAAGCGTTTCCAGACCCTGCAAAAATAAAAACGAGTTGAACGGTGATAATGCCGGTCCCAGGTCCCTGAGAAGCGTCACACGCGCCTTGATTATGTACGCGATATTCCCGAGCGGTTTCAGGGCCTCTACAAAATCTATCCCGTGATAACTCGGGTCCGGCCCGGAAATAAGCGGAAATTTCCCGGTCGTCCAGTCAAATTTTCCCGAATCGACAATGAGCCCGCCAAGCGAAGTACCATGGCCGCCGATAAATTTGGTAGCGGAATAAACTACGATATCGACGCCGTGGTCTATGGGCCGGAGAAGATACGGCGAGACCGTGTTGTCAAGAACAAGCGGAATGCCGTTCTTATGCGCCAATTTTGACAAGCCTTCCAGATCTGCCACATCCAGTTTTGGATTACCTATCGACTCGGCATAGATCGCTTTTGTTTTTGGTGTGATCTCTTTTTGAAATCCGGCAAGATCGTTCGATTTAACGAATTTCACGGTTATACCGAATTTCTTGAACGTATAGTGAAAAAGATTATACGTTCCCCCGTAAAGATTATCCGCCGAAACGATCTCATCTCCCGCCTGCGCTATATTAAGGAGGGCAAGGGTGATCGCCGACTGACCGCTTGAAACGGCGAGGGCCCCGACACCGCCTTCCAAAAGAGCTACTCGTTTCTCGAACACATCAGTAGTCGGGTTCATTAAACGCGTATAGATGTTCCCGAATTCCTTAAGGCCAAAAAGGTTTGCCGCGTGTTCCGTACTTTTAAATTGATATGATGTCGTCTGGTAAATGGGAACCGCTCTTGAGCCGGTGGTCGGATCCGCTTCCTGCCCGCCATGCAAAGCTAATGTTTCGATCTTTAATCTTGAATCTATCTTACTCATTTTATTTTCCTCCTGTTTAACCCGCTTGTGTCCTTTTGTTCTAAATGGAATACACCAACTCACTTTGTTGTTTTTCAATGCGTGAAGCAAGATCTTCAAAAGTCACGTTATCGATAATATTCGACGTCGCCTTGAAAACATCCTGCCATATACTTTTGAACGCGCATTTATAAACATCCCCACAACCGACATACCCTTCCTTCACGCAAGATATCGGTTCTATTGGTCCTTCGATGTACCGCACCACTTCCCCAACGGTTATCCGGGCCGGCGGCTTTGCCAGCAAATATCCGCCAACTTTTCCCCGTTTACTAACAACAAACCCGCCCTTTTTCAATTCCAACAGTACTTGCTCTAGAAATTTTATAGGGGCATCTATGCGCTCGGCTATCTCGTTTATAGTCACAAGACCTCGTTCATCCTTCCTATATAGTAGCGAAAGATCCAGGATCGCCTTTAGTGCATAGTCCCCTTTGTACGTAATCTTCATTTTTTCTCCATTTCATATATGTTACTCGATTATGTCTATTGACATAGTAGAGTTTATCATAAAACAAGATTTTGTCAACTAATTTTTAAAATATTTTTTCTGAGAAATGCTTGCGGCTTTAATGGCATGTTCGAGTACCGCAGAGTCGGCGCCGAGGCCTTAAATAACATACTCTACAGCGTTACGCTACTCCTGCTTGTTAATAATGGACTCGGCGTCCGGCCAAGGCACGGAGAACATGCCATTAAAGCCGCACGCGTC
>JADFYD010000104.1 GCA_015233235.1 Candidatus Omnitrophota bacterium
GAGTTTTACGTAAGGTCTATGTACAGTCTGAAAGGCAATGTTTCTTCAGCCGATTACATTAAGGCTATAGTAGGTGTTGGAATGTCCATGCCTGACAGGCTTTCGACGTTTGTGAACGCTTTATTGCGTTTCAGGCCCGCCGAGCCGTACGCGATGCCTGAGTACCACCAGATCGCCGCGACCCTCGTGGCGGCATAAAAAGGTACAGGAACCTTTGTAAAAAGACATAGTGCCACTACGGATCGTCCCGTACGAACATGCCCTACCGGCTCCTGCGGCCGGTAGGGCTCATCCGGCAGCGAGTCGGCCCGCCTTCGCCAAATTAATTTCGACTGGGTAACACTCAAATGGAGTTCGCGCATAAAAAGCTTATGGCTACGGCGGGTCCCAGCCCGACGTCGCTGCCAGAGGTTCGTCCGGGACGATCCGTAGTGGCACTATCACTCACGCATGCGTTTCCGCAAGGGCGGAAGACGTGCCAAAAAATGACACCCTCCAGGTAACATGTCAACGAATTCGAGTTAGCTCCACTAAGCTTGGCACATTGTAGAGGATATTTCGTCTTGTGGTTTCGAAGCGACTTTTTTACCGACCAAAAGTTTGTCCGTCCCCGCATGGAAGCGTTCGGTTTACTTCAGGAAATACTCTGCGGGGGAATTTTCTACTGTCCGAAGCCGGAATTATCCAGCTCTTCAACCCGGCAAGTTTGAAAATTCAGGACTAACTTTTGGGGACCCGAGGCGCAACTCAAGATACAGGCACTACCAATATGGTTGTGCAGAGGGGCGGTAAAAACCGGAGCGAGAAACCGTAAGGCGGAATATCCTTGAAGGAGAGCTAAGTTCGGTTGTGCATACGGGCACCTTAAAAGGTGCCCTACGGGACGTTGTTGGTGCTCTGCCACACTAAAGGCATATCATAGCAATCATCAGACTAGTGAGTAAAGTATGAAAAAGTAAGAAGTTTCTATTTGCTTCTTGCCATTCCGCAGTATAAACTTGTCTTTAGAGGGGGGAATCCGCAATAGCAATATCAATAAATGTAATATGTTAGGCAAGAATATTAAAAACATTTAAAAAGTGGTATTTTGATAACCATGAACAACATAACTTATATCAAAACTACTAGTATTTTCATAACAAAGACCTTCTCATCTTTGATGGTTTGTTTATTTCTTATCAATTCCATAGTCATAGATACTCATGCTCTTGGTTTCACGGATATGGCTCCCGCGGTAAATATCCCAAAAGCGGCGATACAGGAGTTCAACATTGATACGTTCAAACTTCCTAAAAATCTGGGATCCGTAAAATATGTATGGTCACCTAGAAAAAGCGCCATGCCCATAGCCATGAGCTCTATCCAGGTTCCCGCAGAGAACACAACCGGGGACGTAGTTATACACATACAGGACGCACATTGTAACTACGGTGCGGAGTTAAAGATCGCGGAGATCATAAAATATCTCACGGCGAATTACAATATCGCGGTGGTGAATTTGGAAGGCGGCGCGGGCGACTACAATACAAAAATATTCACGGATATCGCGGACAGGAACACGAGGAATAAAACTGCCGATTACTTCGTGAAAAGCGGACGCCTTTCGGGAGGGGAACTTTTCGCGGTGAACGATTCAAATAAAACTATGCTTTGGGGCGTAGAGGACAAAGAACTTTACATGAAAAATCTCGAGGTGTACAAGGCTTCGAACATATACGCCGGGCAGGTAAAAAAAGATATGGGCACTCTGAAAACGACGCTGAACGGACTTAAAAAAAAGATCTTTTCGAAAGAACTTTTAGAGTTCGACATCAAGTACGCCGAGTATAAGACCGGAAAACTGGATTTCAGAGGATATCTTGAGTTTTTGCTGAAGCGTTCCGGCTGCGACGCTAAAGAAATGAAAAAATACCCGAATATTTACCTCATACGCGAATCCATGAATATCGAGAACGGCATCGATTTCAAAAAGGCCAATACGGAACGGGAGATCCTTATGAGCAAGCTCGGAGATATCCTCTCGAAAAAGGAGATGGAAGAGCTTGTCGAGGAAAGCGTGAAATTCAAGACCAATGAGATAAGTAAGAATGATTTCCATTCGTATCTCGTTAAAAAAGCGCGGCAAGCCGGTATGAGCATGGAGAGTTTCCCGGAACTGGACAAATACATCGTTTATGTCGCGATCTATGAGGCGGTCGACAAACTTGCTATTTGGGACGAGATAGACCGGTTCGAGAAGGAAGCGAAAGAGAAACTATTCACTCAAGACAAAGAGCGCACTCTGGACACGCTTTCAAAGAACCTTGTTCTTATGGAGAACATGTTCAATTATTCTTTCACGAAAGAAGATTTTGATAACTACAATAAGAACGAGGCGTCATTTTCGGCTGAAAATTATGTGAATTTATTTAAGGCCGAGGGCGCCGCCTGCGCTCTAGGAGCCGGCGCTGACGGCACATACGAACTCGACAATTTCAGGCGCAACACTTTCAGGTTTTACGAGTACTCCTTCAAGCGCGACGAGGCGTTCCTGCAGAATATCAGGTATAGCAGTTCAGAGTTCAAAGTTCAGAGTTCAGAGAACGACGGTCGAGCGACGAGCAACGAGCGACGAGCAACGATCCTGATAACCGGCGGCTTCCACACCGAAAACCTGTGTGAAATATTCAAAAAGCGCGGCATTTCGTACGTATCGATCATGCCCGAATTCAAGAACGATGATGGATACAAGTCACCGTATTTTGAAGTGCTTTCCGGCGGCGTGAGCCCGTTCGAAAAAGAGATCAGCTCAAGCTTGTCGCCGCTTGTTGCGAACATGCAGGTAGCGAGCATGCTTAATGATCTTGGCATAGACGCCACGGGCCGCCAGCAGGTGAAGATCTTTAATCTGTCAGTTGAGATACTTGCAGCCATCAATAAAGGTGCGAACCCTGCAGACACCATGTATCTGGAGCTCCGAGGTGGAGAAAAACTAGTGTTCGGATTCAAGGGCAAGGCGTATTTCGCGCTTCTTCCGGCCTCGGGCGAGGGAAGTAAGATCCCCTCCGGTGCCGTAAATATCTTTCCCGGAGAAAAAATAGAAAAAAAGTACGCCGATCTAATGAACGCCCTGAGCGCGTTCGCGACTAACGGAGTTTCTGCCGAAGCTCGGCTCGAAAAGTTCGCTAAATTCAACCAGAATACCGCGACGGATGGAGAACGCGCCGCGATGACTGAGGATATTGGGAAAGATCAGGCCTGGGAGAGAGAATTTAAATTGGAGAACGGTAATGAATTGATGTTTAAGGGATCAAAGTATGTCGTGGAATTTGCCAAGCCGTTCGGTGCCGGGGCCTCTATGGAAGTTTTTCGAGCGATAGACGCAAATAACAGACAGGGAAAACCCCTCGTGCTTAAAAAGGTGGCAAAATCCAGCGTGGGAGACACTTTCAGTGAGCTAAGCTTCCTGAAAGAAACCATGCTCATAAAATATCTAAATAGTGGAGAGAACAGTATCAGCGGTATTGTCAGGAATGTGGAAGAAGGATACTATCTCGACAATGGAGTCCGCCGTTATTTTGCGATCCAAGAAGACGCGGGGATGGGCTTAGACAAATATTTGACAGAAAAATATCCTAAAGGTGTCGATATGGGCGATCCCGCGCAGCTTGCCGCGTTCAAGTCCGTAGCAGGACAGATATTAAAAACTCTCTCGGAACTGCACAGAAGAGGTGTTGTACATGCGGATATAAAACCAGGAAATATTTTCGTAAAGGAAACGGGTGGCAAACTGGAAATAACTATAGGTGATTTTGATGTTTCGTTCGATTTGAATAGTGACAAAAATGGAGGTTATCTATACAGCCTAGAAACAATTGGCCCACGGGCACATTTTTCAAGCAGGGTTTACAAATATAATAAGTACGATTTTAACAGTGATATGTTTGCTGTCGGGTGCGTTCTTTATGAGATGTTTTTTGGTTATTCTCAAGAAGTTGCAGAACAAAAACTGATTTTGGGCACTGAATATTTGTTGGGTTATAAAACCCTGCTGGAAATAAGGGAGCAGATGTTTAGATACTTTAAACTGTTAAAGAAGGATGGTCAACAATTAGATGTAGAAAAAGTTCCGAAAGACGACCGGGATTTTATAACACTTTGGATGTGGTTAAATGATAGAAGAGACGGTGATGTAAACAAAACGACCATGCAATTGATCTGGTTCTGGATCGCTCGTATGAAAGACCCGGATAATGACACCAAGGTATTTGAAACAATAACTCAAAAACTTCTTTTGGGTGATGCGAAGATACGGCTATTCTGCAATGGGCTAGAGCAGCGTCGACAGCAAATGAATGAATTGGCTGAAGATGCTACATCACCACTCAAACAATTCATAGGAAAGTTAATGTTCGAAGACGAAGAAGGAAAACCCTTCTTCGCTTCCGCAAGTGACGCCTTGGCGGCCCTGAATACGATAAATATCGGCAAGGGTCCGACCGCGGAAACTGCATTGCCGGTGCATACCATGCCCGCCACACATGGAGATAATTTAGTCAAATCTATCAACGGGCTTTCTGATGAAATAAGAAGAGGATGTATTAACATTGTTTATGACGAGGATTATAATCTTGCCATGAACGCGACAAGAGAAAAATGGGCCCGGAAAGGCGCGCGCAAACTCAGCGATATGTGGGGTACGGAGAACTCTTACCGGACATTAAGATCCGGTGAAATAGAAGACAAGTTGGGCGCGTTGGTAGAAGAGATGAAAGAAGCAACTGTAGCCGCTAAAGCGCCGATGGTGTTTTTTAAATGCGTGAAAAAGGAGACAAGTAATAAAATGCGTCAATTGATCTATGGTCAGGATGCCAATGGGATATACATTGGCGGGGAAAACACGCTATATGAGGGCCTCCAAGGTAAAGTGATGATCATCCAAAGTAATATCGAAAATGAAAGTTCCGAACAGCATACGGAGAATATTTTCAGATTACTTTACGTAGCCAATTTGCTCTTAAATCAGAAGAGGCTCCAAGTGTATTTTAAGGTAAGTGATAGTGATGAATTAATGGTAACTTTCACGAAAAACATGATGACCAATTTGGTAAATAACGGTTTTATAGACATGTCGGAGATCAATGCCGCTATTAACGCGAACACAGAATTAAGAAAACTGACCATGGAACAAATTCGGAAATTTTTAGAAAAATTGTATTCCGGCGGGGTAATGCTCAAAATAACGCCGATTAACTTCGCCGAGGTCAGAGAGTACAACGAGGCTATGCAGGAGGTGTATAAGTCGTTGTAAGGGTTCATGGTATTTGGTTCATGGTACTTGGTTTATGGTACTTGGTTTGTTGGTCATCTAACGACAGCATCGTAAACCAAAT
>JADFYD010000105.1 GCA_015233235.1 Candidatus Omnitrophota bacterium
CATCCCGCCTTGCGGTTTCTCTTTTCCGGTTTTTACCGCCCCTCGGCACAACCTGATCGGTGGCATCGTCATTGCGAGGAGTCCCCGCCAAAGGCGAACTAGTGGAACAGGGATAGGGCAGCATCGTCATTGCGAGGAGTCCGCCGAAGGCGGACGACGAAGCAATCTCATGAGATTGCTTCGCCCTCGCTTCGCTTGGGCTCGCAATGACGGCGAAAAAAACAAAACTTTTTTTAATGGGGACTGTCCCCAATTTTCTCGGTAAAAAATGTTTTCCGCACTATTGCAAATTAGCAGAATAATGATATACTAAATGTATAAAAAATGTATATATCAAATACCAAAAAGGAGTAACATGAAAACCTCGAATAAAAAAATTTCCCCGCGCGAAAAAGCCTCAAAAACCATGAAAAGGGTCAATGTCGATTTTCCGCCTCTTATGCTGAAACAACTGGACGCGGAAGCCGACAGGATAGGCGTAACCCGTACTTCTCTCATAAAAATGTGGCTCTCAGAGAAATTGAAGCTGATTTCGTAAAATTTTTCCAGTTTTGCCCCATTTTTTAAAAGAATTGTCGAAGTTTTATGCAGCGGTGATATAAACTCAGCTAGCTATTTATTTTGCCTCCAAAAGTTGCCTCTTTCCGAATCATATAGTATACTTATAGGCGAATCGCTACTGAGCCAAAAAAAAATGCTAAGCTGCAACAAAATATTCCCTGTGATGAATGAAACGGGATGCATTCCCGGTGTACAGCTTGTGACCGTTCCTAAAAACATTTATAATCGCCCCGAAAAAAATTGTGCTTTCGTTCTTCGATCCGCGCTTCTCTCTTCGCTTATCGCTCTGTGTTTTAGCGCTTCGTACGCGTTCTCTCTTCCTCAGGGCGAAGTAGTTGAAACGGGTTCCGCGACATTCGAGAAAACAGTTTACGAATCACCCAAAGTTGTCACCGTGAACGGCGTAGAAAGAAGCATTGACGCGGAACTCTCCGTGCACGCCGCCGATAAGACCGTGGTCAATTTCAACTCGTTCAGTATCGCGAAAAACGAGATGGTAAATTTTATTCAGCCCGACGTGAATGCCAGCATGCTCGCGCGTGTGATGGGGAGCGACGTGAGTGTGATCTCCGGTATTTTGAGCGCGAACGGAATATTTTTCCTGAGCAACACGAACGGTATTCACATAACCGAAACAGCGAACATAAACGTGAACCAATTTGTCGCGACAACACTCGCGATATCGACAAATAACTTTGTGAACGGCAATTACAACTTCGAGCAGGACGCGACTAGAAAATTGGCGCAGGTTCTCAACGAAGGAAAAATAAATTCCTCGGGCAGCGTTTCTTTGATCGGCGGCGCCGTAAAGAATAGCGGTGTTATCGCCGCGAAAATGGGTTCGGTAAATTTGGCCAGCGGTAACAGATCGGTCGTTTCGTTCGGTATGAGCGGCCTCATAAACGTCGCCGTGGAAGGGTCGTCGGACAAAGTGATGGACAAAGTGGTGGACCTCTCGACCGGTGAAAGCGTAAAAGAAGCCGTGAAAAATTCCGGAACTATCGAAGGGCATGTGGTCGTGATGACCGCCGAAACGAAGAACCGGATATTCGAGCAGGCATTGAATACCGACGGCGTCATAAGGGCGAACAAAGCCGTCGAAGAGAACGGAGTGATAAAACTTGTTTCCGACGGCTATGTGTCCCTGCAGGGTATCCTTGAAGCCGCCAGCGGTACGATAAGCGTGGACGCGCTTTCTGTTAAGGTGGCGGGTAAACTAGACGTTACCGGCACTATGAAGGTAAAGGCGACACAGGATCTGGTCGTTCAGGGCGACATAGTTTCGAGCGAGGGAGACTTGAATCTCCTGGCCGACAGCGACAATGACGGCGTGGGTGAATTCACTCAAGTACCCGGAACGGTCGTGAAGACATCCGGTACCGGCAACGTCAGCATAGACGGTTCTGGTGTTATGACGCTTGCCAAGGTAGAGGTAGAGACGGGCGCGATCCTGATCGGCACGGAGCGCATGCCGGATTCTATCGCGGGGGAGCCGGAGTACATCAGAACTTCGGGAAATATAGATGTTCAGTCGTTCGTCGTTCGTCGTTCGTCGTTAGTTTCAGTGGAACAGCCTGGAGTTGTGCAGGTGACGACGGCGCAGGGTGATGTGCTTTTGTACAACCCCGCGGGAGACATGAAAATTTGTACTCCTAACGGGAAGATAGGCAGTACGGCTGATGTCACGCTCCCGGGAAACTACCTGCAATTTGCGGCGCGTACATTCGAGAACATAAATTCGGAAGCGATAACCACCCACTTTACAAAGTACGGCAGTGATCTCTTCATCGAGTCTTTGGATGTTGGTTCCACCACTAACGACCAACGACTAACGACTAACGACGGGGTCGTCGCAGTCAATGGTCCGGGTGTTAAGGATGTCACATACCTAGCTCGCAACAACATCACCTTCGAAGTCCCCGACGGCGTCATGAACACCGCCCCCGGTGTGACCATTCCGGGTAAACAGGTGAAACTCATGGCCAAGGGCTTCGGCAACGCGACTACCCCCGTCGGCATCAACGCCGACACTACCTATATTAACAGGATCGAGGGCACCATCGACATTAGCGCGATGTGGGGACTGGGGAACTGCATCATGGCGAGGGGCCCGGCACCTGCACCTGGTCTAGTCGCTGGTCGCTCGTCGTTAGTCGCTAGTACGAACGATGAACCAAGTACCATGAACCAAGTACCAGAATCGACAGACTTCTATCTTTCTTTCAACAAAACCACGCACCTGATCCTCGAAGCATCAAAAGTAACCAGCACAAGTACCGAACCTTTAACGCTCCTTGGCGATATAACTTTCTCGAACTTCTCAATTACTAACAACCCCGGCAAAGTGATCACCTTTGAAGCCGGGCACGTTTATACCTTCAAAGACTCCCTGCACATCGAAGGTGAAGTCGGCGGGTACAACATTGTCTACTTGAGATCCTCCGAACAGGGCAAGCCCTGGTACATAGACGTCGAGACGGACAATTACAAGCTCGTGGATGTCGGGGTCGGGGATTCGTGGAACGTCAACTCACCGGACTTTCGCGAAGAATTGAAGTCAGTCGTTAGTCGTTTGTCGTTAGTCGTTAGTACGTACGACGGACTGGACATCAACGGGAAGCCCGCACTTGGCCAAATAAAACTAGCGACTAGCGACCAGCGACTAGCGACGATTTACGCTTCTCCTTCTTCAACGTTCGGCAACAACGTTGGCTGGCTCCTGAACACCGTCTACTGGGTCGGCACGAATAGCGCCAACTGGAGCGACGCGGGCAACTGGTCGGGCGGTACCCCGAGCGGGCAGGACGTGGCGTTCGACTCAACGCATAGCACAAGGAATTCCTCGACCATAGACGCGACGATAACGGTGAACAGTCTTACAATAGATTCGACCTGGTCGTCGGGCACCATCACCCAGGCCGCGGCACTTACGGTAACGACAAATTATGCCCAGGCCGCGGGCATATTCACGGGAGCCTCACAAGCCATATCGGTCGGCGGGGATTTCTCGCTTTCAGGCGGAACGTTCACCTCGACCTCGGGGACCTTGTCGGTGGGCGGCAATTGGTCGAGGACAAGCGGCACGTTTACGCATAACTCCGGTACTGTGGCATTCACATCAACCGCGATTGGAAAGACCATTACGGCGGGCGGGCAGAATTTTAACAACCTTACATTCAGCGGTATCGGCGGGGCATGGGCTGTGCAGGATGTCAATGTTACTGTAGCGGGCAACCTCACGCTTGCGGCAGGCGCATTGACTTCTTGCTCTGGGACACTGACGTTAGGCGGCAACTGGGATGATTGTGGGGGCACATTCAGCGCGAACGGCGGTACACTTGATTTTAACAGTGGTTCCGACCGCACTTTTACGACACTCGGCGGACAAACTTACAACAACCTCACACATTCCGGCGCGGGGAACCTGACGTTCACGGTGTGGCAATATAGGAAGGCGATAACTATTGACCACACGAAAGTGCCGGGGAACCTCACGGACTTTCCGGTGCTGATCTCGCTCTCGGGCCTTACGGGTATACAAACGGGCGGTACTGATATACGCTTCACCGCGAGCGACGGCACGACCATGCTGCCGCGTGAGATCGAGTCGTATTCGGGCGGCGTACTTGTGGCATGGGTGAAAACGAACCTTTCCTCGACTGCCGACACGACGCTTTACATGTACTATGGCAACTCTTCGGCCACGGTCGAGCCAGGCGCGACAACGACTTATGGCAGTCGGAATGTGTGGACCAATGGTTACGAAAGCGTATGGCATATGACCAATACCAATGATTCGGACAGTAATGCCAATAACGGTACGGTGAATGGGAGTGTTTCATCCGCGGCCGGAAAGATAGGAAACGCGTATGCTTTTCCGGGCGGGTCCGGGAACAGTATCATAGCGTCCAATACAGGATTGAGCATCTCGAATAACATAACCGTTACGGCATGGATCAAATCGACAGAAAACCCGGGTTCTTATGATTTTATCGTGGGGAATAGTGATGGGGGGAGTAATGGTTATAGGATATGGTTAAATCCAGCCGGATTAAAATTCTCGATCAACTATTATGGATCTGATACGGCGACTGCGGCTTATGCCCATGATGGCCAGTGGTATTACATTGTCGGCGTAAATGATGGTGTGAACAATAAGATCTATGTTAACGCGTCGAGCGGAACATCTGCCGCGATCGCCAGTGCGGTATCTTATACCGGAGTATCACTGGCGATTGGGGATAAAGGAGCTTGGACAGGTTTTAACGGAAGTATTGATAATGTTACTATTTCATCCAGTGCCCGCTCCGCGAACTGGATAACGACCGAATACAACAACCAGTCCAATCCGGCCGTCGGAGGGTTTTACTCGAGCGTCGGCGCGGCGTCGTCTAACGCATTAACTATCGCCGGCACGCTAACAAACTCTCATGGCACGTTTACAACTAATGGCGCGGCGATAACTACGAACGGCCTCGTGACCGTAAGTTCCGGCCCCTATCCCGCGTCGAGCGGCGTGCAGACTTTTAACGCGGGCTTGACGGTTTCCGGCGGAACTTTTACCGGCGGTACGGGAACGGTGCACATTAACGGCCCGTTGACGATATCGAGCGGCGCTTTCAATCTAGGTGACAATAACCCCACTGTGACCATATCCGGCAATATCACCATAAACGGCGGCACTATCACAAAAGGTACTTCCACCGTTACCCTTAACGGCGATCTGACCTACAAAGACAACGTGGGCGGAACAAATTTAGGCAAAATAGTGATAGGCGCCGTT
>JADFYD010000106.1 GCA_015233235.1 Candidatus Omnitrophota bacterium
TCCAGCTGTCATTCTTCTAGAAAACTTTTACCGGACAGAAGTGTCATGCTATCTCTCATGACATCAAAAAATGTAAGCGCTTAACAATACCATCAATGTTAGACAAATAAAGAGTAAGTATTTTTGGTTTATATAGTATAATAGTGAAACAAAAGTTAAGTCCTGAATGAGGGGACAGGTTTCTCAGTAGAAGAGTAGCAGAATGCGGAATTATCCGCATTCCGTGGGTTGAAACATGTCCCCGTATTTCTATTTTTATTTTTACATATGAAAAACGACTTAAATAACCCGACGTTAACCAAACTTCGCCACAGCGCGCTGACCCGCGCGGTGGCGGTTGTTGTGTCGTGCCTGTTCCTCTGGAACGACGTCGCGTACTCGCTTGACGCGCGGAACACAACGCTTGCGCCGGTATCAACCTTCAAGCCTGCTGTGAGCGTTACATATGACCCCGTGAAAAAGAAGTTCGACATAAACGAAGATCCCGCGAATCTCTCCGGAATAGAAAAGAACAAAAAAGAAGACGCTGCTTTTTTATACCTCAATCTCGCGATAGGGCAATTTCTGCACACGCTGGATAAACTTTCGGCGGCGGGTATGAGCCGGGAAGGACTAGAACTCAGGCTCAAAGAATTCAAAAGAGATCTGCATAGAAAATTCTCCGGTAAAAGAAGTAAAAAATATCCTCGGCTTGACCTCAGTAGATTACTTTACAAAAAAATGCGGCTGGAAAATATGACAGTTTGTCTTCCTTACGCTAGAAAAGACGATGGGCGTATGCAGGTTTTGCGTTATTACTTACCGGAAAAAAGTGAAAAAGGGAAAAAAGTCCAAACATTTCCCGACATAGTTGGCATGCCGGTAGGAAATGGCGCGTATGTCATTCTTGAAGACCCGTTCGCATCCGGTGCGACCAAAGGCAGAAAGTTTTCCGCAGATACTGCTAAACCCAATCTAGTGAGGGGGCCTGGGTTTGGCAAGTGGAGCGGCATGATGAGCGCGGAGTTACGGCACAAACAGCTAGTGGAACATTATGCAGGAGAGCTTTTGGAATGGGCTGCCGCCCCGGATACAGAACGGGCGAAACTTAAAGTAAGGCCACTGTGGAATGAAGATGTAGCGACGCTGGGTGAAGGCGGTGTGACATTCACCCCCGAAGTTTATGTACACATAATGGGTCCTATCCAGATAGCTCTTGCGCAGGATTTTGTGCCGGAATATAAGCGGTTGTACGGCTTGTTGGAAAAAATATGTTTTGAAGCGGGGCTCGTGAAGGCCGGCATTGAAGATATGACGATCAAAGAAAAACTTACTTCCATTCATTCTTTGCGCTTAGATGATAAAGCCGCACGTGACGTAAAAAATGCCAATCTTGACAGACTGGAGGAAGAGATAAAAAGGACTCCTGACAGAGCGTTTATAAATGCCGCCGAAGAATTTACGTACGCTTTTATAGAAATGAGGGAAGAACTGAATGCCTATGTTCAGACAAATATCAGGAAGATAAAACATCCGGTAGAACCTAATCCTCTGATCTTTGACATGCTGGCGTATCTGGTTGAAATATCGTTCCCCGACCGGGTGAAGAGGAAAATAAGGATAAATAAAGAGATAATAAAATATCTTTCCTGGCTGACATATGAGATCTCTGAAAAGACAGAAGAACACATAATATCCAACTGTCGAATGTATGCCGAACAGGGTTTTGATAAAGAATTCGGAATATATCAACATTTTGGCGTACGCCTTGCCGAGATATATCTATCTTCACTTGCTTTAGAGCGTACCAAGACCGGTAAAACCGTGGCTGAGACATGTCGCGATATCGCCGCGGCGTTCGAGAAAGAAGGAGTGCTGAAGGAATTCGAGGAACTGACGCACGGTGCGGTTAATGAGGGTAAGAATGCCAGGTTCACACCTCCCGCCGGGGAACATCTTGTAATGTTGGAAAGAAGAGGAGCGAGGATAGAGCCGGGGTTCCGGACCGATACGCACCTCACTAGTCCTCTTTATGAGGATTTTTTGAGACAAAAAGAATCCATGAAGGAAGCGGTGATAGTTCCCTTGTACGAAAGACCGTCCGAGATAAAAGTTATCAAGAAAACGGCGGATTGGGAAGCTCTTCCGATGGAACTAAAGGAATATTATGAAAGAGGGATAGTTCTTGTCACCGCGCCATCCGGGACAACGCTTAAAAAAAGCCGATATTCTGTGCTCATGTACAAAGGGCCTGTCGTGCGTTATTCCGGGCGCGTGGGAGTCGTGTTGTGTGATGGAGCTCCTGTAACGGCGGAGTTCGCAGGAAAGAGTTTTATGCTGGAAGCCAAAGGTATAGGTGTGGAAGACGAAGGTTACCCGAGCGCGCACGGTCGTGTAAGCGGATTTGTGGCAATTACTGGGGCGTATGCATGCTATAAGTGTGCCGAGGAATACGACGCGATGGAGCGTGACCGTCTTAGTGATAAACGTTTTTCAGAAGGGAACCTCCCGAGAGTATGCGGAGAAATAGATTTTAATGTGCCGGAAATACCGGCGATTTTGGGGTCCACGCAAATATCTTCAGCCGATCGTGATAAGGCCGCTAAGGAATTCAATGGACAATTAGCCATTCTTTTAAGATGGACACCATCCTCGAAAAGAGCCGCTTTTGAACTGAAAAAACATAATGTTTTTATGCTGGGAAGGGAAAGCGCCAGAGAATTGCCGAATATGCATTTATACCCACATCCCGAAAATATTTTGGTGTGGGGTGAAAAAGACGAATTCTCGTGTTTTATTGACAGAGGGCATATCGCTCCGGTCCTGGAGGAATACGATAATGACGATGTGCATGTTCTGGACGTGATAGATATGGAGGAAAGCTCCTTCAAGGAAAGATTCGAGGCGTATGTTTTTACCGCGAACTTTGGTCTATATGTAAGGGCCGGGGTGTTCGCCTCGGAGGAAGAGTGTTTCGCCGAATTCAAAAAAGGTTTTATAGAAGGGCTCGCGGATAAAGGGGTGAGCAGGACAATTATCGAGGGACTAAATGCTACGGCTTCGCCCGAAAAGTTCTTGAATTATCTCTGGGATAACTATTTCTCGCTTGTCGCGTACAAATATTACAAAGAAAAAGGATATTTTGAAAGGGACCTCGAGCGCACCGGGATCCCTACCATACACGGTCTGAACGAACTTTACCGCGCGCGACGCGCGGCGGAACTTGAGGGTGAAACCGGCCTGGTCGCCTCGATCGATAAGGACGCGGAATTTATTCTTAAAGGACGCGGAGACATTATGCAGGCGATACCCTCTTTACCCGGTTTCGTAAAGTCCCGCGGAGAAGAGAGAACCCTGCCGCTTTTACGGTATTTAGGTGAAAGGAGCGATTTAGGGAAGAAAGAACAAAGGGTGCAGCTTGAGGTCTTGCCAAGTTCAGAGTTCACAGTTCACAGTTCAGAGTTCAGAGCTCAAAGTTCAAAGTTCAGAGATAGAATTAAAGATTTTGTGTTTGCGCGGCATAATTTTATCGTGCGGGTGCTTGTTTCGGTTTTGAAGAGATTGATGACTTGGGGGACGAGGGAAATAATCATTGAGGCAG
The DNA here is from genome assembly GCA_015233235.1 of Candidatus Omnitrophota bacterium. Taxonomy (GTDB): domain Bacteria; phylum Omnitrophota; class Gorgyraeia; order Tantalellales; family Tantalellaceae; genus JADFYD01. The sequence continues at coordinate 3,581 of JADFYD010000106.1, forward strand.
ACGATGCGAGTGGTACTTATAAATCTAGCCGCGGTCTGTTTATGGGACAGGAGTATAAGGTGCTTGAACTAAAAGGGATGGCAGGAACGAAATCCGGTGTATCAAACAAACAAATGGATCAGATGAAACGACTTTATGAAAAATATTTCAACTCCGGTGGTTCTGCGGGAACAGATGTTTCAACCGGTCTTATGCAGAATATGACTATTCTCTTATTGTGTAAGTTGGATAACGGCGTGACAGGGGATGTGGTTGGATCGTTGATGTTCAACACAAAAGAAAATATTCTTGAGTGGATAACTGTGGATAAGAACGTCATTGAAAATCACCGGGGTATGGGAGGAGTGCATATACTCCTGAGGTACCTGGACAATGTGGTTCTCAAAGGGCGTGCAAATAAAACCTTTGGCGCGACTTATATAGGGCTTTTTGAAGAAGAGCCGATTGAAGAAGGATGGCGGGTCGGGACGTCAGAGGATTGTCTGCGATATCTGGGAGTTAAAAGCGCGGCCAGGTTTGTTCAGATCGAAGACAAAGTGCAGAGTGCGGGGTTAAGCGGCCCCGGCGCCGCGAAATCCGGTGAGGGACTCGCCCGCGAGAAGGGTATCAAAATTAAATCTCTCCAAACCGTAAAAGATGGATTGCAAAAAAGATTTGGGGTCTTGTCTTTAGGATTCTTACTGATCTTTACCGCCTTGAATTGCCGCGGTGCCGGATCGGACGAAGTGGATTGGTTCGTCTCCGAAAAGAGCGTGATGATGGCTGAGGGTCTTCACTACGCGTTGATCGTGATGAAGTTGGTTTTCTGGACCTGTATCGGAGTAACGGGCGGACTTATCGCGTATACCGTAAAACGTTTCTGGGATCAGGCGGAAGATTACAGCTGCTCCGTCAGGATCCGCGAGATAGCAAGTTTGTTCAAAGCGGAACTGGCGGCGGAAGAAGCGATGCGCGCGGCGAGGACTCATATCCCGATGAACAGCTTCTTGAGGCGCATGGGATATGATAACAGGTCGACGAGATTTACGGCATGGCTGTTAAAACGCACATTTAAAACATTAAGGACATTCTATTATGCCTGGCAGGAACATAAGGAAGCAAAAAAAGAACTTAATAGGCACAGAGCCGCGATCAGGAAAAGTCATAGGCAGCTTCAGAATAGCAGAGGCAATACAATCACCAGCGGCCGACTGTCATCCGTCAGTTGTCTCGTGCTAAACACACGGACGAACTCATCCCGGGTTTTGCGGCGCTTGGTGACTAACTTTAAATTAGGTAATCAATCTTTGATGTACCCAATAGTGGACTAGTCACAAGACTTAACGTAAATGTTTGGAGGTCTCATTTTTTAAACACATCACACTTTTGTCTTCCCGGAACCCCGCCACACGCTCTTTGTGGGGCGGGGTATCCGGGACCTACGTGTCAATCTGCAGATCAACTCGTAGATCCCGGATCGCGCTCGCCTCGGCGAAAGTCGATGAGCGAGCGCGTCCGGGAAGACAGGAAGAGAGAGCGTTATGGTACTTGCAAACATTTTCGCCTTAACAGTATCATAAAATGACAAAGAACGAGTAGATCACGACATATCAAAATAGTGCTGGACATAATTATTCATAGTGGATGACATGCTCAGGGTATATTTTATCGTTAACACAGGAGCAATACCTTACGAAGGGATTACACATGGTTAGATCATTCACAAAGCCCGAATCGATGACCGACGCCGCGACGCATTATTGTTCG
>JADFYD010000107.1 GCA_015233235.1 Candidatus Omnitrophota bacterium
ATGTTCTTTGTCGCCCAGGAGCTCCGGGAGATCATGGCATCGCTCGGAATAAGAACTGTGCATGAGCTTATAGGGAGGACGGATCTTTTGGAAGTGAACGACGCGATAAAACCATGGAAAGCGAAAGGGATAGATTTCTCAAAAATTTTGTATAAGCCCGAAGTCCCCGGCAGTATCGCGACAAGGTGTATCACCGAGCAGAACCATAAAATAGCCGGTGTTATGGATACGAAACTGATAAACATTGTTAAAGAAGCGCTTGAGAAAAAGCAGCATGTGAAAATAGACCTGCCTATCAAGAACACCGACAGGACCGTGGGGGCGATGCTGTCCGGCGGTATTTGCAAACGTTACGGTGAAGGTCATTTCGCGGACGAAACCATACACGTGAGGTTCAAGGGCATCGCGGGCCAGAGTTTCGGGGCATTCCTGGCGAAAGGCATCACTTTTGAATTGGAAGGGCTCGCCAACGATTATGTGGGAAAAGGCCTTTCGGGCGGAAAGATGATCATTTATCCCGACAGGGCAGTCACATACGCGCCGGAAGAGAACATTATAATAGGAAATACGGCGTGCTACGGCGGTACCGGCGGAGAAGCGTATATTCACGGAAAGGCCGGAGAACGTTTTTGTATAAGGAATTCAGGCATCAACGCGGTCGTCGAAGGCCTTGGAGACCACGGCTGTGAATATATGACAGGCGGGATCGTTCTGGTATTGGGTAAAACAGGCAGAAATTTCGCGGCCGGAATGTCAGGTGGTACTGCGTATGTCTATGACGAGGACGGGTCATTCAAGACCAGATGCAACATGGAAATGGTAAACCTGGAAGTTCCTACAGAAGAAGAGCTGGAGACCGTCAGAACGCTAGCGGGGAACCACAAAAAATACACGACGAGCAGGGTTGCCGGAGCCATTCTGGAAAAATTCTCCGTCGAAAAGACTAAATTCGTGAAAGTAATGCCGATAGAATACAAAAAAGTGCTTGAAGCGAGAAAATTGAAAGAAGCGGAAAGCCTTTCGGAGGTTTCCGATGGCTAAAGACAACAAAGGGTTTTTAAAGATAAAACGGAAAAAGGGCAAGTACCGCCCGGTCGAAGAAAGGGTCGGGGATTTTTGCGACGTGACGGTGTCGCGTTCCGATGACGACTCTGTCGAGCAGGCGACAAGGTGCATGGACTGCGGAACGACTTTTTGCCACTGGGCCTGCCCCGTCGGGAACTATATCCCGGAGTGGAACGAGCTTCTTGCAAAAGGCGATTGGGACAAAGCGTATGAACTTTTGAGCGCGACAAACAATCTCCCCGAAATTACCGGCAGAGTTTGTCCGGCGCTTTGCGAATCCGCGTGTGTGCTCGGGATCAATGACGAAGCCGTGACCATAAGGGAGAACGAGTTGGCGATAGCGGAACACGCTTTTAAGACCGGTAAAGTAAAAGGGAAAAAAGTAGAGAAAAGGACCGGTAAGAAAGTGGCTGTTATCGGGTCCGGGCCGGCGGGGTTGGCCGCGGCGGACGAGCTTAACAAGAAAGGCCACCATGTCACGGTTTTCGAGAAAGACCGGAAGATAGGAGGTTTTCTTCGTTACGGCATACCGGATTTTAAACTCGAAAAATGGGTACTTGACCGGAGGGTAGACCTTTTAAAAAAAGAAGGCGTGGATTTTAAAACGGATGTGAAGGTTGGGGAGGGCTTTAAAACGGGGGACCTCGTGAACGATTTCGACGCCGTGTGCCTTGCGGGCGGGTCGCGGTTTCCGCGCGATCTGGCCATAGAAGGCAGAGATTCGGAAGGGATAGTATTCGCGGTAGATTATCTGTCTGAAGCCAACAAAAAGGTGTCGGGCGAAAAAACCGCTCAGCCTAAGGCGCTCGACGCACGCGGAAAACATGTCATAGTGATAGGCGGCGGCGATACCGGAGCCGACTGTATAGGCACGGCCAACCGGCAGGGTGCCCGGAGCATAGTTCAGCTTGAAGTGCTTCCCGAGCCTCCGGAATGTAGGACGGAAGATTATCCGTGGCCTAAACACCCTCTCGTTCTCAAAACGACTTCGAGCCATGAGGAAGGGGCCGCGAGAAAATGGGCGGTTTCGACGAAAAAATTCATTTCTGAGACAGGGCAAGTGAAAAAGCTGGAATGCGTGCAAGTTGAGTTTAGCGCCCCGGAAGGAGCCTGCCCCGTGATGAGGGAGATAGAGGGAACGGAATTCACATTGGACGCGGACCTCGTCATTTTGGCCATAGGTTTTCTCTCCCCCGAACATAAAGGGCTTTTGGACGAACTCGCCCTTGAATATGATAAAAGGGGTAACGTTAAAACGGATCAATCTCACAAAACATCGCGAAAAAAGATATTCGCATGTGGGGATATGCATAGAGGCCAGTCGCTTGTCGTTTGGGCGATCCATGAAGGGCGCGAAGCGGCGAAGAACATCGATGAGTATTTAACAAGCAGTCGTTAGTCTCTAGTCGCTAGTCGTTAGTGTTGAAGAAAATAGCGGGGCAACATAAAACTAACGACCAACGACTAACGACCAACGACTGACAAGTAGGAGAACAGCTATGGAGTATGATAAGAAGGAGTACTGCGGTGTATTCGGCGTTTCCGACCACGAAACGGCGGTAGATCTTACGTATCTCGGACTATACTCTCTGCAACATAGAGGCGAAGAGTCTTGCGGTATTGCCGTCTACGACGGAAAACGTATAAAACAGGTCTTGGGTATGGGGCTTGTGCCGGATGTTCTGGAACCCAAAAAACTGGAAGCGTTAAAAGGCAGGACCGCCATAGGGCATGTGCGTTACTCGACCACGGGCTCAAGCATCATCGAGAACGTCCAGCCGTTCGTTATAAACCACGACAAAGGGTCATTCGCGATCGCGCATAACGGAAATTTGGTGAACGCGATCAAGATCCGCAAAAAACTCGAGCAGGAAGGCGCCATTTTCCAGACGACCATGGATTCTGAGATAGTTATGCACTTAATAGCCAGGTCCAAGGAAAAAGATTTTATGGGACGGCTCGTCGAAGCTCTTAAGGAATGCGAAGGCTCGTATACAATGCTTTTTCTGTACAAGAACAAACTGATAGGAGTTAGGGATTCTTACGGTTTCCACCCGCTTTGTCTGGGAAGAAAACACGGTTCGTATATTTTGGCGAGCGAGACATGCGCGCTTGACCTTATCGACGCGGAATTCATCCGCGAGATCGAACCCGGAGAGATCGTGGTCATTGAGGGTGATAAAATAGAGTCCAAGTATCCTTTCCCCAAAACACAGCGCGCGTTCTGCATTTTCGAGTTCATTTATTTCGCGCGGCCCGACAGCAATATTTTTTACAAGAACGTTAACCAGGTAAGAAAAGCTCTTGGCAAGGCGCTCGCGAAAGAACATCCGGTAAAAGCCGACATGGTCATGGCGATACCGGACTCCGGAAATTACGCGGCGCTCGGCTATGCCGAAGAGAGCGGCGTGCCGTTCGAGTTCGGGATGATCAGGAACCATTATGTGGGCAGGACATTCATACAGCCGTCGCAGGAGATGCGGAAACACGGCGTAAAAATAAAACTTAACCCGATCAGGGAAGTGTTAAAAGGAAAAAGCGTGATCGTGGTGGAAGATTCTATAGTGCGCGGCACGACGACAAGCGGCCGCATACAGGCCATACGGGACGCCGGAGTGAAAGAGATACACATGAGAATAAGCTGTCCGCCGATAAAGTTCCCCTGTTTTTACGGAATAGATTTTCCGAACAGGAAAGAACTTATCGCGAACCAGCTCTCATCGATCGAAGAAATAGGAAAGCAGATCGGTGTGGACAGCCTGAAATACCTCAGCATAGAAGGCATGCTTAAAGCGGCTGAGGACAGTAACAATTTCTGCACGGCGTGTTTTAGCGGCGTGTACCCGACGAAAGTGAATAAACGCGCGACAAAAGCCGCGTTGGAGGGATAAACATGAAATACATATTTGTGACCGGCGGAGTGGTGTCAAGCCTAGGCAAAGGTATCGCCGCGGCATCGATCGGCAAACTCCTGGAATGGTGCGGGTACAAGATAGCGCTGATAAAGTGCGACCCGTACATAAACGTTGACCCCGGCACGATGAACCCGTATCAGCACGGCGAAGTGTATGTCACCGACGACGGCGCCGAAACCGACCTCGACCTTGGGCATTATTTTCGCTATACGAATTCGCCGCTTTCGCAGCTCAGCAATGTCACGACCGGTCGTATTTATCAGAATGTGATCTCAAAAGAAAGGCGCGGGGATTTTCTTGGCGGTACGGTCCAGGTAATACCGCATATAACGAACGAGATCAAGTCCTATATAAGGACACTTAAAAGTAAACATAAGGCTGACATCGTGCTGGTAGAAATAGGCGGAACGGTCGGTGACATCGAAAGTCTTCCGTTCCTCGAAGCTATACGCCAGATGAAGAATGAAGAAGGACCCGGGAATGCCATTAACATACACCTTACACTTTTACCCTACATAAAGGCGGCTGGCGAAGTGAAAACCAAACCCACACAGCATTCCGTGGGAAAACTCCGTGAAATAGGTATTCAGGCGGAGATCCTGATGGTGCGCACCGAAATAGCGCTCAGCGAGGACGTAAAAGGAAAAATTTCCCTGTTCTGTAATGTGCAGAAAGAATGCGTTATCGAGGCGAAAGATGTCAACGACGTTTATGAAATACCTCTTATGTTCAAGAAAAACGGGCTGGACAACATCATCCTCAAGAAACTGGAGCTTAAAAAGAAAAAGAACGATTCCGGCGACGATTGGCGCAAAATTGTCTCCGTGAGGAAAAATGCCAAAAAGACGGTTAATATAGGAGTGGTGGGGAAGTATATAACTTTGCAGGACGCGTATAAATCCATAGATGAGTCTTTAAAGCACGGCGCTATAGCCAACGGGGTGAACGTAAATATAATCAAAATAGAATCTGACAGTCTTGAGAAGAAAACTTCCTCCGAAATGGATAAAATATTTAAAGGCATAAACGGCATACTCGTACCCGGCGGGTTCGGGGTGAGGGGCATAGAAGGGAAACTGGTCACTGCCCGTTATGCGCGCATCAAAAAAATACCCTATTTTGGTATATGTCTTGGCATGCAGATCGCGGCGATCGAGTTCGCGAGGAACGTTTTAGGCATGAAAGATGCCAATTCAACCGAATTCAACGCTAAAACAAGCTCGCCGGTCATTTCGCTGCTTACGGAACAAAAAAAGGTCAAAGAAATGGGCGGTACGATGCGTCTCGGCGA
>JADFYD010000108.1 GCA_015233235.1 Candidatus Omnitrophota bacterium
ATAAAATAGCGGATTTTGCAGGCCAGGTAAAAACCGAAATGGGCAAAGCGTCGTGGCCGACACGAGAAGAACTGGTTACGTCCATAACGGTGGTAATTACCGCTACCATTCTTTTAGCGATATTCATAGGTGTGTGCGACATGGTCCTTTCTCGAGTCATAAAAATACTAATCGGCGGCACCGTGCTGGGGGACATTTCATAATGGCTTTTAAATGGTACGTTATCCATACGCAGACAGGCAAAGAACTCATGGTAAAAAAAGCCATTGAGAACATGCTTGAACGGGAACCGGGCAACAAAGAGTTTATCAAGACGATTTTCATTCCCACCGAGAAAGTTTCGGAAGTTCGCGCCGGCGAGAAAAAAATCACCGAGAGAAAATTTTTTCCGGGCTACTTGCTGATCGAAATGGAACTTAACGATAAAAGCTGGTACATGGTGAAAAATATAGGCGGCGTATCGGGTTTTATAGGGTCGAAGACGAAACCGGTAGCTTTACAGGATACGGAAGTCGCCGAGATATTTGAGCAGACAAAAGAAGCGAAAGAGAAGCCCGTTCCAAAAGTATTGTTTGCCTCGGGCGAAGTGGTGAGGGTAAAAGAAGGCCCTTTCAAAAATTTCTCGGGTACGATCGAAGAGACGAATCTGGAAAAAGGCAAGATAAAGGTAATGATATCTATCTTCGGACGCGCTACCCCCGTGGATCTCGAAGCGTGGCAGGTTGAGAAAATGTAGGGTACTCCATCCGGACAGTTCTCAAAAAAAAGTCAAAAGACAAGGTAAAGTTCTGTTTATAAAAAAGAGGTAGAAGATGGCGAAAAAAATCAAAGCGGTAGTGAAGTTGTATTGTCCCGGAGGACAGGCTAACCCTGCGCCGCCGGTTGGCCCGGCTCTTGGTCAGCACGGCGTGCCGATCATGGAATTCTGTAAACAATTCAACGAAAAGACCAAAGACAGGCCCGGTTTGACTCTGCCGTGTCTCGTTACGATCTACGAAGACAGGACGTTTTCCTTCATTATCAAAAGCCCGCCGGCAAGCGTGTTGTTGAAAAAAGCGGCCGGGATAGCAAAGGCCAGCGGCAACCCTAAGGCCGAGAAATGCGGCAAGGTCACGATGGCCCAGGTGAAAGAGATAGCGAAAGATAAAATGCAGGACTTGAATACTACCAGCATAGATCAGGCCGCGAAGATAATCGCGGGGTCGGCGCGCAGTATGGGGATAGAGGTAGTCGAATAAACTTCATAAACAAGGTGAGTTAAACATGGCAAGCTCAAAAAGGCAGAAGGCTATAATTAAACTGGTCGAAAAAGGCAAAGAGTACAGTGTCGAGAACGCGGTGGATATGCTCAAAAAAGGCCCGAAGACAAAATTTGACCCCTCGGTGGAAATCGATATGTACCTTGACCTTGAACAATCCTCGAACCCCGTTCGCGGTACGGTGAGCCTTCCGTTCGGGACCGGTAAAAAAGTTAAGATCGCCGTTTTTTGCAAGGGAGACCTCATAAAGGAAGCAGAGGAAGCCGGCGCTGATTTTTTCGGCGGTGATGAACTGATACAAAAAGTCGCCGAAGGCTGGTGCGATTTTGACGTGGCCGTGGCGGTTCCCGACATGATGAGGGATATGGCTAAACTTGGTAAGGTTCTGGGACCCAAAGGCCTTATGCCTAACCCGAAATCCGGCACTGTGACAAAAGAGATCAAGCAGGCCATAAAGGAGCTGAAGGCGGGAAAGATCGAATTTCGTATGGACAAGCAGTCAGGGATCAAGGCGCCGATAGGTAAGTTATCTTTCGAAAGTAACGCGATCGCCGAAAACATCAAAGCGTTCGTAAAGACCATAATGGCTTCAAGCCCGAAATTGCAGCGTATTCAGCATATTAAGTCCATCACCGTTTCCTCTTCGATGGGCCCGGGCATCAAACTAGATAAGGGACAGTTCGCTCAAACGGCTGAAAAATAAACCAAAGGCAAGGAAACAAGCTATGGCAGAAAAATACGGGAAGAAAGTAAGAGAGTTGATGATCAAAGAGATGGAAGATGTGTTTGCTAAGAGTTCGGGCTTTGTCCTGACAACTTACGATAACATCAAAGCTTCGGACATAACTCTTTTCAGAAAAAAAGTGCAGAATGCCGGGTCGAAATATTTTGTAGTGAAGAAAAAACTTGGCGGTATAGCCCTTAAGAACGCCGGGCTTGACGGCCTTTCGGCCGCCCTTAAGCACAAAGGTAAAGCCGGGGTGACGGTTATCAAGAACGACCCCGTGTTGGTAGCCAAGCTGCTTATGGATTTTTCCAAGGAAAATAAAGCATTTATCGTGACCGGCGGTTGTTTGGAAGGTCAGGTTTTTGACGCGGCAAAAGTTAAGGACCTCGCGAACCTTCCGAGCCGCAACCAGCTATTGGCCATGGTCGCGGGAACTTTGAACGCGCCGATTACCAGCTTTGTCAGTGTTCTAGCGGCGGTGCCAAGGAGCTTTTTGTATGTCTTGAACGCCATAAAAGAAAAACATGAAACTGGAAAATAAGGGAGGACGTAAAATGGTGTCGGAAAAAATGGAAAAAATGATCAAAGAAATAGGGGAGATGAGTGTTCTCGACCTTTCCGAGCTCGTAAAAGCTTTGGAAGAAAAATTTGGTGTCAGCGCTGCCGCTCCGGTGGCCGCGGCTGGCGTAGCTGTAGCGGGCGCGGGACAAGGCGCGGCGGCTGCGGTAGCGGAGGAAAAAACATCTTTTGATGTTATTTTGGCCGAGGCGGGTGCCCAGAAAATTCAGGTTATTAAAGAGATCAGGGCTTTAACTAACCTAGGTCTTAAAGAAGCGAAAGACTTGGTCGAATCCGCTCCAAAAGAAGTGAAGACCGGTGTGCCGAAAGACGAAGCCGAGAAGATCAAGAAGCAGCTTGAAGGCGCCGGCGCGAAAGTCCAATTAAAGTAATCAAGCGAGTTGGTTTTTAGAGAATGCCGAAATGCCTTCAGATAAAAATCAACCCGTTCGGCGGCGTCTGCGGTTGTCGCTTTTTTGAGCGTAGCCAATAGACGCCTAGACAGGGTTGGTTTTGTCTTGTTTTTATTTTCCAAGGGTGAAAACCATAGGAGAGAAACAAAAATGGCGACGAAAGCTAAAAGACAAAGTTTTGCAAGACTGAAAAAAGTCTTCGAACTGCCCAACTTGATAAAGATGCAGGTGGACTCTTACGATGATTTTCTACAGATGGACGCATCCAAGGCTAAAAGGCAGAAGAGGGGTCTTGAGGGGGTCTTTGGCGAGATATTTCCGGTAAAGAGCGCCTGTGGGCGTTATCAACTCGAATATTTGGGGTATGAAATAGGCAAACCGAAATATGACATCGACGAGTGCAAGGCCAGGTCAATGACGTATGGTTCGCCTCTCAGGATAAAATTGCGGCTCAAAATGGAGGTCGGCGCGAAAGACCAGGAAGTTTATGTCGGTGAGATACCGCTCATGACATATAAGGGGACTTTCGTTATAAACGGCGACGAAAGAGTAGTTGTCAACCAGCTTCACCGTTCTCCGGGTATATCCTTCGAGGAAACAGGCACACCCGCCGGAAAATTATCTTATTCCGCCAGGCTTATACCTGATAGAGGCGCGTGGATAGAATTTTTGTATGACAGGAACGACCTTATTTATGTTTTCATAGATAGAAAAAGAAAATTTCTCGCGACGACTTTTTTGAGGGTGTTTGGCCTCTCAAAAGACGAGGATATCCTGAAAGCTTTCAGCGGCGTAGAGACCATAAAATTAACTCGTGAAAAACAGTGTGAAGAGCTTACCGGAAGGGTCCTGGCCGAGGATATAATCGACGAAATATCCAATTCCATTCTTGCCCAAAAAATGGAAAAGATCACTCCGACTGTAGCCGGACGTATGTGGGAAGGAAAAATAAGGGAAGTAAAACTTCTTCGGGATGTTCCGAAAGAAATAATCAACACGCTTGAGCATGACGGCACGAAGACAAGAGAAGAAGCGTATCTCGATATATACAAAAGGCTCCGGCCCGGCGATCCGCCGACGCTTGAATCCGCTGAAGAACTTTTGAACCAGATGTTTTTTGACAAAAGAAGATATGATCTCACCCCAGTTGGCGTCCGCATGATCAACAGGAAACTTGGGGTGGATAAACCTTTGAATATGCAGCTGTTGGAAGCCGATGTGCTGGTGAACGCGGTTAATTATCTGCTTGAGATTAAATCCGGTAACAAAGGTATAGACGATATTGACCACCTTGGTAACCGCAGGGTGAGAAGCGTGGGCGAACAGCTGGTAAACCAGATACGCATAGGTATGGCGCGCGTCGAAAGAATAGCGCGTGAACGCATGAGCGTCTACGATATGGACGATATTATGCCTCATAATCTTATCAATACGAAGCTGATATCGGGTGTAATACATGACTTCTTCGCGCGCGGAAGGTTATCGCAGTTCATGGATCAGACCAACCCGCTAGCGGAAGTTACACATCTCAGGCGCCTTTCAGCGCTCGGGCCGGGCGGATTGAATAGGGAAAGAGCGGGCTTCGAAGTTCGCGACGTGCACTATTCGCATTATGGACGTCTTTGCCCGATCGAAACGCCGGAAGGCCCGAACATCGGGCTGATCTCATCGCTCAGCGTGTATGCCAGTGTCGATAATTTCGGGTTCCTTGTTACACCGTACAGAAAAGTTGAGGACGGGAAAGTGCTGAACCATGTCGAGTACCTGTCAGGTGACATAGAAGACAAGTACGTTATCGCGCAAGCTAACACGGTGATAGACGAGAACGGCCGCTTTACAAGCGACAGGATCTTTTCAAGGTTCAAGGATGATTTTCTTGTCGCGAAACCGTCTGAGGTCCAGTATATGGACGTATCTTCGCTGCAGCTGGTAAGCGTTTGCGCCGCGCTCATACCGTTCCTGGAACATGACGACGCGAACAGAGCGCTTATGGGTTCTAATATGCAGAGACAGGCTGTTCCGCTATTGAACCCGGAGGCGCCGATCGTCGGCACGGGAATAGAACGCCGTGTCGCGGTCGATTCAGGCGCGACAGTTCTCGCGATGAAAAGCGGCAAGGTCACGAAATCGGCTTCCACCGAGATAGTGGTGGACGGAGAAAAACATTTGCTTAAAAAGTTCGAAAGGACTAACGCGAGAACATCGGTCAATCAGCGGCCGCTGGTGAAAACCGGCGACCATGTCAACGCAGGCGATGTTATAGCGGACGGAGTTTCGACTGATGGCGGAGAGCTTGCC
>JADFYD010000109.1 GCA_015233235.1 Candidatus Omnitrophota bacterium
ACTACTCGTAATGTCCGAAAAGTTGGCGTGTTCGATCAAGACGAACATTGCGTTGGGAGAAAGTTCCGCTAAAGTAGACCTCTTGGCCCACCTTGTCCTTGTGCTTGACGACTACATTTACGGCGCGAAAAAAGATCTGCCGTTGGACGGGGAAGTTAAAGCGGCGATGATAACCGTGATCGGAAATTATGGTAATCCCTCGAACGTCGACTCAAAGGCACTTTTTAAACTCGCGGCGGGTTCCGAACACGACAGTATAGTTTTCGCAAGCGCTCACGCGATCATGAGGGTCGCGGATCCGGTCGCGGTCGCGTCTTTGTTGAATTTTACCGCAAAGGTCAGACATACAAAACTCGGCGGGTTATTGATGATGGTCATGAAAGATTATCCGGAGGCGGTGAGTGAGTATAAGCCGGTGTTGATGAGAAGAACAAATATGCAAAAAACCAGGCTCCAGGCGCTTGTCGTTGGTCGTTCGTCGTTAGTCGTTAGTGGAATGAGAACACAAGTGCCAGCTGTTCTGGCACCAGATAGCAACGTAAAACTAACGACTAGCGACAAAAGACTAACTCCTGATAGTCGACCTGCCATCGACAACCCCGCCTGCCGTTCCGCGCAAAGCTTCATCGACGCGGTGATAATCGCCGCTGATGCGGCCAGACACAGAAATGAGAAGGTTATTGTAGGTCTTGATACGAGTTGGGTGACGAACGATCCGGAATTGGCCGACAGTATGCGGGCACTTTTGAGCCGTTTAAGACATATTTCCAGAAAAAAAGGGTTAGATAATATCGTTGTTTCATGCGCGAACGACGCGAAGACTCTAGCTGAATTACTTAACGGGGTTATCAAGGAGACCGGCACACCCCTCAAAAATGTTATTGTTGTCGGGGATAAAAATGTTGTCGGAAAACCCGCGGCATTAAGGAACGCCGGGAAGAAAGATTATTTTGAGGCGATGCGGACCGGCTCGAGCGGAGAAATAGGAGCGTTCTTCGGTGAGATCGCCCTTGTGGACGGCAAACTTGGTCCCGGAATAAAAGGGATAGACCTCGCGAAACTGTTGAGCGACACGCTCATGATGGCTTTTGATCCGATGGAATTATCGAAAGACAAACCTAAGAGGGTATGTGAAATTCTTCCCGCCGCGTACGCGGTCAACGTCGAAAAGCTCAAGTATTTTTACGCCCTGCAAGTCAAATTCATCTCCAATGCCGCGTAATCAGTGATACGATACCGCGATGGAAAAGTTCCGTACGAACACGCCCGACCGGCTCCTGCGGCCGGTCGGGCTCATCCGGCAGCGAGTCGGCTTCTCGCCCCGCTTAGCAAACAGATGACAGGCTCGAAGTCCAAGCCCGACCCCGCTGCCGGGGGTTCGGACGGAACTTTTCCATCGTGGCATCATTGATAATTGGGGGCATATACCCTGGGTCTGTACCGATCACAAATTTTATTTCTATTTTCTTGACAACATGAAGAAACATGGTAATATCGTAGAGCGATGAAACCGTATAATTGCGTGATGAACGGGTAAAACGGGAGAATTAAGGGGTTTTAATGACAAAAGGTAAAAATACTAAAAAGAATAAGCCTTCCAGCACAGCTAAAAGCCTCAAGGCCGACAGAATAAACAAAATAAGGAAGGCCGTGCAGAAGAACGCTGAGGAAAAAGCGGTAAAAAAGATAAAATCCCCGATGTCCAAAAAAGAACTGGTTTTTTATAAGGGCCTTTTAAGGGATCTCCGTAAAAAGATCGTCGATGAGATAGGCAGCATGGAAGGGGATTTTCTTAAAAAGAACCCGAAAGAATTTTCGGGAGACCTCTCCAGTTACACATTCCACATGGCCGATATGGCGTCAGACACGTATAACACGGATTTCAACCTTGGTCTGCTTTCTAACGAGACGGACATACTTTTCGAGATAAATGAGGCTATGAAAAGAATAGATGACGGCACCTATGGTGTCTGTGAAAAATACGGTATACCCATATCAAAAAGCAGGCTTAAAGCCATGCCATACACCCGCTACAGCATAAAGGCGCAGGAAGAAGAAGAGAAGCGCCGCAAACGCGCCACCAAATCATTAGAGAACATGTAAGATATCGAAACTGTCGAAGGCTGGTGCGCCTGGCGCGAATCGGACGCGCGGCCTACTGCTTAGGAGGCAGTCGCTCTATCCACTGAGCTACAGGCGCTAACCATATAACGGAATTAGAATATATCAAATTTGCACAGTACTGTAAAGAAAGATTTCCCGCCCATTGCGACTTGCAACCGGCGGTTCTTGGATGTATACTGTTAGCAGCCGTAAACTTAAATAGTTTATTTTTAAAATCATGAGACGCGCGATATTTTTTGTGGTCTTGGCGTTATTTTTATCTGTATCCTTCTTTTCCTATTCGCAGGAACAGACGACGGACGACGGCCGCTATGTCGTGAAAACCGTCAAGTTGAAGTCTTATTATATGAACCAGCAGGGAGAACTTACCCGCTGGGCCGACGATGAACTGGTAAGGATCGATACAAGGACCGGCAAGGTGTGGAAATGGGTGAGCGAACGCAGCCTCGACCGGAAAGAGTTGAAAGAATATTGGCAGCAGTTAGAAGACAACACCGTTCCCATGTCTGATGGGGCGAGATAGTAACGATACCAAACGAATAGGAGAGAAAAATGAGATTTTTGGCTTTTTTTGTGATGGCAATGTTCCTGGTCTCGGGTTGCGGTAAAGCTTCCCAGGGTAACAAAACCGCGATAGGCGCGGGTAGTAAGGCAAACTCTGTTTATGTTACGGTGAAGGAAGATTGGGGCGCCATGAACGGTAAGGCTTTCAGCGCGCTTATGGCAAGCCAGAACAATCCGGATCTCATCAAGAAACTTTACGACAATAAGCTCATTTTCAGGATCAAGCCCGGGATAATCGTGGACATCGTGGATATGAAAGGCAATGTCGTGGTCGTAAAACCCAAAAACAGGGCTATTAACATTTGGACATTTACCGCGGCCATCGGTAAAAAAAATATTCCCGCGTAGAAAGATCAAAAAAGACTGTTTGAGAATGGACCGATTTTACCGAAAGGTATTTTGTCTTGTGTGCGCCGTCGTGATCGGCGTGTGTGTGTGGCCGTGTCCGGGTTTTTGTTCCGATAAAAAGAGCAAAGATCTGGAAACTTACTCGCCGTATCTTTTTCTCTCCAGTTATTCAAAAGTCGATTTCCAGGCAGATGTACCGGAAAATCCCGTATCCGATAAGGATATGGTATCTTATCACAACGAAAACTCAGCGACATCCGCAAAAGCGGTTCCTATAAACAAAAAGGAGAAAGAACCGGCACCTGACGCGGCAGCGAACGCGGATGAAAGTGTGTTTACGACGGATACTCCCGATAAAGACTCATCTGCCGACACGAGCCGGGTTAGCGGAGATCAGGGAGTTTTTATGTCCGGCGGAGAGGGCCCGGCGGAAGACGCCAAGAAAGAAGATACTTCTTCCGAGGCCGGTACGACTATGGTGGGCGACACTGGGGCGAGCGACCAGGTGATACCCGAAGGTGTTTTTATCGCGGAACAGGGGAAGAGGAAACTTCCGGAATCAGAAGTAGAAGTAGAAACTAGAGAAGAAACAGCCGATATCAAAAAAGAACCGGAAATCGCCGAAACCTTCCCTACGCCTGAACCAAAAAATATCAAGGCCCATAGCGTAACCAGGCCGGACGCATTCGAAGATACACAGGCTACTTCGCTGGACGAAAGTATTTCGGAAAATCAGGCTCTTCAAAAAGAATCTAAGGTTGAAAAGACACAGGAAAAAGAAGGGGTGAAAGAAAAAATTGTAGGTGAAGAAGGCCTGCGGGGGACAGTCGAGGGAGGGATGGAGGAAGTTAAGGAAGAAACCGCCGAGTTTGAGAGAGAAGGCGAAGAAGCTGCTGCTAATTCCCAGAAAGCAGAAGAAAAAGCCGACAGAGTATTCGATAAAACTACAGAGCAGAAACCTCCGCTCGAATCCGGCCAGGGGCATGATAAAGCCGGCGTCTATGACGCGTTCCCGAATCTCAACAGAGACTTTTCATCGGCCAAGAATAAAGCTAAAAGCGACGAATACGCGGTCTCGAAAAATTACTATTCCGAAAAGGGCGACATGATCAAACTTGACGTGGATGACGTGCATTATGACAAGAATGCCGTGAAAGAAGTTGTAAATAATTTCAGCAAGGATATACAAAAGAAGGAAATACAAAAAGGCATTTTCAACGAGCCCGATAACGAATTCATAAAAGTTCAATTTAACGATGTAGATTATACGGATCCGACTGATAAAAAAGTAGAATTCGGGGCTACGGCTACATTGTACGCGAAAAAAAACAAGCCTGCCGTTGTGACTGATTCCTGGGATGCCCTCATGGGAGTACCGTATATCGACGGTTCCTACAAGAGTGAGGGGGACGCCTTTAGTCAGACCGAATTCGGGACCCTGGGTACCCCATACACGATAAGGCCGGCGATCAGGAAGGAAGCCATCAGACGCGGATATTAACGACGATATGATAGATTTACATACCCACACACTACTAAGCGACGGCGACCTGCTTCCGAGCGAACTCGTGAGGCGTGCCGCGGTGAACGGCGTTAAAGTGATCGCTATTACCGACCATGCCGACCACTCTAATATTGAATTCGTCATTGACAGTCTGACAAGAGCCGCGAAAGCCCTCAACAAATTCTGGGATATACGTGTCATCCCCGGAGTCGAACTTACGCATATTCCCCTGGAAACGATCGAAGAGCTCACGAAACTTGCCAGGCGAAAGGGAGCTAAGATCGTTGTTATGCACGGCGAGTCGCCGGTTGAACCGGTTATTCCCGGCACGAACAGGAGAGCCATCGAGGCGGGCGTTGATATTCTGGCCCACCCCGGCTATATTAAGGAAGAGGACGTCGCCCTGGCTAAAGTGAGAGGGGTGCATCTCGAAATAACTACCCGGCGCGGGCACAACCTGGGAAATAAGCATGTTTTTACGCTTGCCTCAACGATGGGCGCCAAGATGGTGCTGGACACCGATTCGCATACTCCCGAA
>JADFYD010000010.1 GCA_015233235.1 Candidatus Omnitrophota bacterium
AAATGATATGTGGCAGAACTTAAAGCTTAAATCTCTTTTTATTGTTTTGTTGACGGCATTCGCTATTTGGGCGATCTTCCCGCCTTTTGGCATCAAGGACAAAGAAGGGCGTATTACCAAAGAAGGCAAGATCAAGCTTGGTTTGGACCTTCAGGGCGGTATGCATCTTCTCATGCAGGTCGATACGTCGAAACTCGATCCACGATCCGCCAAGGATGCGGCTGACAGGGCCGTCGAGATCATTCGCAACAGAATAGACCAATTCGGCGTTACGGAACCGATAATCCAAAAAGAGGGTTTTGACCGGATACTTATACAGCTGCCTGGTATTACCGACAGGGCAAGGGCGAAAGAAATAATCGGGAAAACGGCCCATCTAGAGTTCAGGATAGTCGCCGATAACCCGGACCTCTTAAAGAAAGCTATGGATGGTGAGAAAGTCGAGGGCTATGAACTTAAAACTCTTAAGGAAAGAGATGGCCGCGCGGACAGTATTCTTGTCGAGACCAAACCGGCGCTTACGGGAGATCTTTTAACTGACGCTACGGTATCCTTTAGCCAGGAAACTTTCGGACAGCCGTACGTTTCGCTGGAATTCAATAAACAAGGCGCCAGTATTTTTTCAAGCGTTACGGCCGCCAACGTCAATAAAAGGCTCGCTATCGTGCTTGACGGAGAAGTTTATACCGCGCCCGTGATACGCGAAAGGATACCATCCGGCCGTGCTCAGATAACCGGCAACTTCTCGGTACAGGAAGCAAAGGATATAGCGATAGTCCTCCGGGCCGGTGCGCTTCCCGCCCCGGTCTCGATAATTGAGGAAAGAAGCGTGGGGCCGGCGCTTGGTAAAGACTCGATAGATAAAGGTATGAAGGCCACGTTCATAGGCGCTTTTCTTGTCGTAATTTTTATGATCGTTTATTATCTGCTTGCGGGGTTAATTGCCAATACCGCTCTTTTCGTGAACATATGCCTGCTTATGGCCGGCCTGGTATGTCTTAAAGCTACATGGTCGCTGCCCGGTATAGCGGGTCTTGTGCTTACGGTAGGTATGTCGGTTGACGCTAACGTTCTTATATATGAGAGGATAAGAGAGGAATTGAAACTGGGAAAGACGCTGCGGGGTGCCATCGCCGCGGGTTTTGACAGAGCGTTCGCGACTATTCTTGACTCGCATGTAACGACGTTCATAACCGGGGCACTTTTGTTTTATTTCGGCACGGGTCCTATCAAGGGTTTTGCGACGGTTTTGTGCCTGGGTTTGATCACCAGCATGTTCACGGCCATTTTCATAACGAGGCTTGTCTTGGATCTACTGACCGTAAGCGGTAAGATAACCAGTCTTCCAATGCTCCATATTTTTGGCAAGACAAGTACCGTATCGTTCATTAAAATGCGTTTCATTACGTACGCTTTTTCGCTTTTGATAATAATACCCGGGCTTATCACTTTCTTTCAGCGCGGGGAAAAAATGTATAGCATAGATTTTACAGGAGGGTCCATACAGCAGTATAAGTTTAAGAACGCTATCCCAGCGCAGGATCTAAGAAAAATGTTGGCAGAGGAAGGATTAAGCACTTCTTCGATACAGCAGTCGGAAGGCGGGAAAGAAGCGCTAATAAGGACAGGTTCCGGCGAGGCCGACAAGGTTGTGGAAGTTTTCAACAAAGAGATAGGCAAGGATAAATATGAGGTTCTGCGCGTCGAGAACGTCGGTCCGGCGGTAGGAAAGGACCTTCGTAAGATCGCGATCAAGTCGATTATTTTCGCGATGATCGGAATACTGATCTACGTAGCCATACGGTTCGAGTTTCGTTTCGCCGTTACCAGTATCATCGCTCTTTTTCATGACGTTTTTATGGCGCTGGGTCTGGTTGCCCTCACGGGAAGGGAGGTTTCGATATCGGTAATTGCCGCCGTGCTCACTGTCGTCGGTTACTCGATAAGCGATACGATCGTTGTACTTGATAGAATAAGAGAAAACCGCAAATTTATGCGTAAAGGTTCGTTGGCCGACATCATTGATACGAGCATAAACCAGACATTGGCGAGGACCGTGCTTACTTCGTTCACCGTATTCGTGGTCGTGGTGTGCCTGTTCTTGTTCGGCGGCACGGTTATAAATGATTTCGCCTTTGTAATGGTTATCGGCGTTATATTCGGCACATATTCTTCGATCTTCGTGGCGAGCCCGCTTCTTGTAGACTGGCCGTCGGGAAGAAAGCCGGTTGTGAATGCCCGGAAGAAATAGGTAGCGTAAAGTGTTAATCCATGGACCACATTCGTGGCTCGTGGCTCGTTGCTCGTGGCTCGTCTGTTTGCCGGTTGTACGAGGCACGAGTCGCTAGTCACGAGCCACGAACGCAACTCAATGATGTTTAATGAGCTAAAGTATGGCACGCGAATGGAAAGTATTCCCCCTTAACGAACGGCTACAGAAGACCCTTACAGATGAATTCGGTATAACCCCGGTCCTGGCACAATTGCTTCTTAATCGCGGTATAAATACTGTTCCGGAAGCCAGGTATTTCTTATTCGGCAGCCTTGCCGATTGTCACGATCCGTTCCTTATGAAAGATATGGCAAAGGCCGTGACCCGCATAAAAACAGCTGTAGAAAAATCCGAGAAGGTCCTTATATACGGCGATTATGACGCCGACGGTGTTTCGGCGACGGCCCTCCTTTCTGAAATATTTGATTTCCTGGGAGCGAAATACGAAACCTTCATACCCAACAGGATCGACGACGGATATGGTATGAACGTAAGGGCCGTGGCAAAAGCGAGAGAGGACGGTGTAAAGCTCATAGTTACGGTCGATTGCGGTACTAACTCACAAAAAGAAATAATCTGTGCAAATGATTACGGCATCGATGTAGTCGTCACTGACCACCACGAGGTGCGTGGAGAGTCTGTCCCTCCGGCCTTTGCGATTGTGAACCCCCATCAAGCCTCCTGCGTTTATCCATATAAAGAACTTGCCGGTGTCGGTGTGGCGTACAAGTTGTGCATGGCTCTTTTAGGTGATAAGTCAGGCGATGTATATAAGTTTCTGGACCTTGTAGCCGTCGGGACCGTCGCTGATGTTGTCCCGCTTACCGGAGAGAACAGGATCTTGGTAAAAGAAGGGCTAAGGAAAATAAATTCCGATCCATCATGCGGGCTCAAGGCTCTCATGGAGGTGGCTAAACTGAAAAAAGGGTCGGTCGGCGCAAGGCAGATAGGTTTTGTGATAGCTCCAAGGATAAACGCTATGGGCAGGTTATCCGAAGCGAATACCGCTTTGAAGCTTTTGGTAGAGAAGGACGCCCAGCAAGCAGGGGCCTTCGCGGAGGAACTCGATAAAGAGAACAGTTCCCGGAGGACCATCGAGAAGGATCTGCTGAATATCGCGCTTGAAGAAGCGAAACGTAAAGTTGATCCTGAAAATGACAAAGCCGTTGTTCTTGCCGGGGACGCCTGGCATGTGGGAGTGATAGGTCTTGTGGCCTCGAAACTTTCCGAAGTATACAATGTGCCGGCAGTAGTGATATCCACGGCCGGCGATGAGGCGCGTGGTTCCGGAAGGAGTATCGACGGAATAAATCTCTTCGAGGCCGTAAAAAAAACCGGCGAGTTTCTGGTGACATTCGGGGGGCATGAAGGGGCATGCGGTATCAGAATAAAGAAAGAAAATATTGATAATTTTAGAAAAGCGCTCAATAATGCTTTAAGCGGACAGTTGCCGGCAAGCGAAAAAACCGTACCGGATATCCGGGTGGATATGAAAATACCGTTCTCTCAGATAGGGTTAAGGCTCTTGAAGGAGATAAACGCGCTTACGCCTTTTGGACTGGATAACCCAGAACCGGTATTCGTCACGCAAGGAGTGGCGGTAAAAAACAGTCCCAGGGATATCGGCGACGGCAAAGGCTTTAAATTTTTCGCCTCATGCGGAACTATGGTCTCGGAAGTGATAACCTTTGACAAAAAAAGGTTCAAGGCGCCCGCAAGGGGGTCTCTACTGGATATCGCCTACACACCGCAGGAAAATTCGTGGGGCGGGATAGATACGGTGCAATTGAACCTTAAGGATATGAGGGAAGCGTCATGAAAATGTTTTTTCGCGTGATATTTATTATCGGGCTCATATTCGCGATGATCGGGGTGGCCGTGTATTTGCTTGACAGGAGGATAGCTACCGTGCTCGAAAGGGCACCGAGCGAGAATGTCGATTATATCGCGGCGAAACATTTTACTTTTACCGATCAATCAAGCTTGAGAGGCTGGGAAGAAAAACTGCTGGCGAGGAAAAAGACAAATTATACCGTGACGCAGTTTAAAGGGAAGAACTGTATTAAGGCGGAAAGTGACTCCTCCGCATCGGGCCTTATAACAAAACTTAAACTTCCTTACGATGAAAATACTTTTATCTCCTGGGACTGGTTCGTCGAGAGATTTCCCGATAAAAAAGCGCCGGAGGTACTGAACGAAAAGAAAGAATTTGACTTCGCGGGACAGTTTTATGTCATATTTTATTCCAGGTTTTTTCTTAAGAACAAAGCCATACAATACGTGTGGGCCAACAATCTGCCGGTAGGAACATATGACAGAAGCCCGTTCATCGGAAACGTGAAAATATATGTTCTGGAATCCGGTCCGGCCGATGATTGGAAACATGAGGAACGGAACCTGAGAAAAGATTTCAAGCTTCTGTTCGGCGAGGAACCCGAAGAAGATGTAGACGCCATAGGTTTTATGACGGATTCCGACAGTACCAATTCGACCGCGGTTACGTATTACGCCGATCCAGTGCTCGGTGTCATGGACCTTTCCGGGGAAGGCAAACAACCGGAAAAGAAGAGAGAAGGGAGCACTTTCAGTAACAAATTCCTGAGTATTTTAAGCGGTAAAAATAGGAGGCATGAAAAATGATGTATTTTAACAGAAAGCTGCAAAAGCAATATCTTGTCGTGATACTGCTCTCCATGGTGATACCGACTTTTTTTGTTGGAGGGTGCCTCTATTATCTCATATTCAGGGTTTTGAGCGACCAGATCATGCTGCCGGACTATATTGCTCGTGATCTAATGCCGATAATAAACCAGATAAACAACATACTTATTATAGGTCTGCCCATACTGGTGATATTTATCCTCGCATGGGCATTCATATTGTCATACAAATTCATATCACCGCTGGAAAGACTCGAAGAGGACCTGAAAAAGATTGATGACGGCGATTTTTCTGTTAGAATTAACCTTGAGGAAGATCATGATCTTAAACCGGTTTTAACCATAATCAATGATCTGGTGGAAAAACTTGAACAAAAAATAAAGAAAGAAGGACAAAAATGAGCATACACAAAACGGCCATTGTGTCGCCTAAGGCAGAGATAGATCCCTCAGCGGAGATAGGCCCGAACGTTATTATCGACGGTAAAGTGACCATAGGCGCCGGGGTTAAAATTATGGCCAATGCTTATATTTCGGGAACAACCGAGATCGGAGAAGGGACTCTTGTTCACATGGGAGCTGTTATAGGACACGAACCGCAGGACCTTACGTACAAAGGCGAAGAAACTTTCACAAAGGTCGGGAAGAATAACATTATCAGGGAATATGTGACGATACATCGCGGTGCCACAAAAGAGGAATGGATCACTTCTATAGGGGATAATAACCTTATCATGGGCGCGTGCCATCTGGGGCACAATTGTCGTATGGGCAGTTCTAATATCCTTGTGAACAGCGCTCTTTTAGCTGGTCATGTAAAAGTCGGGAACTTTGTTTTTATATCCGGCAATGTGGTGTTCCATCAGTTCTGCCGCATTGGGGATTACGCCATGATAGGCGGGTTCACAGGCGTCAATAAAGACGTTCCTCCGTACATGCTGGTGCGCGGACCGTCTGTTCTAAGAGGGCTTAACCTCGTTGGTCTCAGGCGTTCCGGTATCTCGCGTGAAGTTATACATGAGCTAAAGGAAGCGTATAAGTTGCTATTTATGTCGGGCATGTCGCAGGAAGCCGCTCTTGGGGCAATCAGTCAGGCGTACCACTCCGCCGAGATCGCGAACCTGACAAATTTTATCAGGGGATCTAAACGCGGTATCTGTGTATATAACCGTTATGAGAAAGACGGTTTTTTCGAATGAACCATGTAAATCTCACGGGAGGATCATATGCCGAAAAATGAAGAGATCAAAACTAAGATAGACGGCGCGGTGGAAAAATACGGTCCTATGGTAAGAAAGTTCAGCGATGATCTGGCGAAGCTCGCCGAAAACGGCTAAGAAAATATAATTAACATGTCGAAAATGATGAAGATACAGCTTGATATGCTGGAAGGGTCCATAAGCCGTGAAAAACTATATTACCGGATCGGTAAGGATGTATCGGAGCAGCTTCTTGCCGGAAAAAAAGAACTGGAAGGGCTCGAGAAGTACCGGGAAGAGTTACAGAGGCTCAAGTCTGACAATGAGCACCATAAAGAAGAAATGGATGCCGTAAAAAAGCCGAAAAGTAAAACTCTCTAAATGCGGAGGAAATATGAAAAATAAAACTTTTGTCGTTTTGGTTTGTGTTTCATGTATTTTTGCGTTCGCCTCTGCTGCGTTTTCAGCCGAGAAAGCCTACACGGTGAAAAGGCTTGCGGCGGATTTGCATGACAGAAAACTGGGTGTCCAGGCGGAGAGAGAGCTTCCCGTCTATAAAGCTGAAGCGGTGCAATATGTGCTGCCGATACTTACCGAAAAACAGATCGATTCTTTTGTTCTGGTGTCCGCGTTGAATGTTTTAGGGAAGGTCGGCGACTCCTCGATAGAGGATAACATAATACCGCTTCTTTCCTCGCGCGACGCGCGCGTCCGGTTGGCGGCTGCTCAGGCCCTTGTGAAGATAGGCACACAGAAATCGGTAGAGCCGCTTAAGGTTTTAATGAGGGATCCCAGCGCGGAAGTTAGATACCGTGCCGTTAAGGCGCTTGCCGCGATCGCGCCGTCCAATGAAGAAGAGATATTTATTACTGCGCTTAAAGACGGCGATGCCAGGGTGAGACATTTTGCTGCGACGGCTCTTGGAAAACTTAAAACGGTGAACGCGGTGAAACCACTTTCAGAACTTCAAGGCGACGGTGACACGGCCGTCAGGATCGAAGTGGCGAAAGCTCTTGGAGAAATAGCTACCGATGAATCTGTGGACACATTGGGTAACATGTGCCAGGACATCGACCTTGGGGTTAAAATGACGGCGGTAGAGTACATAGGAAAAATTAAATCGCCTAAAGCAGACGAAGTGCTGGTGAAGTTGACTGGCAATGTCGACCCGAGAGTCGCCAGTATGGCCTTAATTTGGCTCGGTGAAAGGAAACATCCTAAGTCCATCGAGATCGCCGGGAAATATGTCAATGACGAACATATGGCCATGATAATGGCGTCTATTCAGGTGCTTGGACTTGTGGGCGGGGAAAAAGAAAAAGAGATATTGAAACCGCTTCTCGCGGCCGAATCGACAAAGGTGCGGAAAGCGGCTCAAGCAGCACTCGATGCGATTGATAAGAATTTACAACACGCTTAACGCGCATTTTGGGGATCTAAAATGGTGGCCGGCGGATACTCCGTTTGAGGTAATTGTCGGCGCGGTGCTGGTCCAGAATACTTCATGGCGCAGTGTGGAGATATCGATAAGAAACCTTAAAGAGCGCGGACTTATCGATCCCCTGAAAATATACAAGGCCGATAAGAAGAGTCTGGCGGACCTTATACGTCCTTCCGGTTTTAATAAGATAAAATCATTGAGATTAAAAGCGGCGGTCGCGTTTATCATGACTGAGACAGGCGGAGTCCTCAGTAAATTCAATAAATTTAGTTTGCCGGTACTTAGAAAAAAACTTCTTACGGTTCACGGTATAGGTCCTGAAACAGCTGATTGTATTCTCTTGTACGCGTTAAACAGGCCTGTTTTTGTGGTCGATAATTATACCAGGCGGATATTTTCCAGGCACGGGCTGATAAGTGAAGACGCCGGGTATGAGACGATCCAGCGGCTAGTACATGATAATTTTCCAAAAAGCGTTAAAAAACTAAATCAGTTCCATGCGCTTTTGGTGGAGACGGGGAAGCGATATTGCGGCAAGACGAAGAAGGATTGCGTGAACTGTCCTTTGTTGGGATTTGGGGGCTGCTGATGCAGAGCTGCCGACGCCGGATCGTTCCTTCCGGACACGCTCGACCGGCTCCGGCGGCCGGTCTCGCTCATCCGGCAGCGAGTCGGCTTCTCGCCCTGATCCGTAAACAAATGGCGGGCTCGAAGTCCAAGCCCGACGTCGCTGCCGGGGGTCCGTCAGGAACGATCCGGTGCCGGCAGCTCTTCAACGGACAACAACCGCTTAACGAATAAAGGAATCGTATGAAACTCGAGCAAAAAATGCTGAAAGTCGCCGTGAAAGCAGCGAAAACAGCCGGGAAATACGCGCTTTCACGCGTGGGTAAGATACAGACTATCGACACTAAAATGGGGTATAGCGACCTTGTGACAGATGTAGATAAGATGTCCGAAAAGATCGTCATCGGTATTATTAAAAAAAGTTTTCCGGAGCATGAAATACTCGCGGAGGAAAGCGGTAAGACGCTTGGGACCGATAAATACACATGGGTCATTGACCCGATTGACGGCACCACGAACTTCGCGCATGGGTTTCCGTTCTTTTGTGTTTCTGTAGGTGTTATGCACAATGAAGAAATAATTCTTGGCGCGGTCTATGATCCGTCAAAGAAGGAACTTTTTACTTCCATAAAAGGCAAAGGCGCGTATTTGAACGGTAAAAGGATAAAAGTGTCTCTGCATACTTCGATCCGTAAAAGCATGATAGCGACCGGTTTTGCTTACCATGTAGCGGGGAAGATAAGGTCGATCAAATATTTCATGAATGTGATCAAAAAATGCCAGGCTATCCGCCGGGCCGGGTCCGCTGCGCTTGATCTATGCTACGTGGCATGCGGCCGGTTCGACGGGTTCTGGGAATTCGGCCTTTCACCCTGGGATACCGCCGCGGCTTACCTCATAGTGCAGGAAGCCGGCGGCATAGTGACCAACCTTGAGGGCGGAAAGTACGACATTTACGCTTCCTGCATCGCCGCGTCAAACGGCAAGATCCACAAAAAACTCCTCAGCATACTTCACCAATAATATTTACTTTTTATGCTTTCAGTTTTTGTTCAAGTTAGGACAAAAAAAAGTAAAAAATGCTTGCTTTATAGGTTGCCGCATGGTAGAATTCTAATGGTGTAATGAACGGAAGATTTTAAATACTTATAAAAAGCTATAATAATATGAGGCAAATATGGGGACGCGTACAATAATAACCTCGAAAGCTGTTAACGTCATAGTGGCCGTTATCTTTATGGCCACTAATGTTGGCGTTGAAATGGGGCATACTCTTTCCCCTGAACTAAGTATTTCTAAAGCTTCATTTCAAACTCCATATTCGACGGAGTATGGGCTTGATAAAGTTAACAAAATATTGGACCTTCTTGAGCAGGCGAAACCTCTGACTTTTGCTACCGTAGAGGACATCACCGGCATAAAAGCTTTTTTGAAAAAAGACATAAACGATCTTGATTTTGTTGTGACAGACGGTGAGATACTCATCAAAATATCCGGCGGGTCTATCATGAGATTTTTCGACCCTTCTAAAAAACCCGAGAATGTCGATATCGCAAAAACTCATAAGGTCGTGGGCGGAAAAATAATTAATAAGGATTTGCGTTATGAAATATTATTGCCGGCTGATGCGGCCGAAAAATTTATTCCGGCTTCAATTGAGCAAGAACTTGCGATGCCGACCGGCCGGAGCGGAAACAAAGGACCTTTTGGCAGATGGAAAAAGCTGGGCATGACGCTTGCTGCACTGATGACGCTTTCCGCGGTTGCCCGTCCGGCAACAATTGATAAGGGAACACTTCTTCCGGAAGCGAATCCTGTTGTTCTGGATACAGCTGCCGGACGCTCAGCCGCAGAGAGTCAGGTGGAGACGGCACCATACAACATCTCTTTGAAAAAAGGGTGGAATATGGTCGCGGGTTTCAGCGGTGTTACAAGTACGTTTGAGGAGATCTTTGGTGCCAGAACGATGACAATATTCGCTTTTAAGTCCGGCGCGTATGAGAAATGTGAAACTTCAAACGCTATTTCCGGCGCTTATTTCGTGTATGTTACTGACGACGTGGAGGCTGCATTTACCGTACGAGTCGATCCCAATTATCAAACCATCGAACTTTCGCCGGGGTGGATTCTTGTGCCGGGACCGTCTGTGCCGATCCAGCGTGACAAATTATCGGCCGAAGGGATAGGAAATTATCCTATTTGGCATTGGAACACCGAAACTAATTCTTATGAGAATACTGATGTCCTTTGGCCGAATATGAGCTACTGGGTCTACACCGATAAGGGAGGGGTGTTGAACTATACACCTATCCTTCCCGCCACTAATATGAGTGTGTTCGGGGCTGTTCATATCCTCCATGCGCCGGCTTCAAGCACCATTGAGGTGGAAGATATTAGGTCCGGAGCTCAGCGAACATACGAGTATGACATGGTCACCATGGACATAACATGCAATTCAAACGGCCAGGTTAATGGTTTTGAGTTGGGTGATGCGGGATATGATGGCGCTAAAAACGATCTAGTCGGGACATTGCAAAACGCGATAAACGCCGCTGTATTGACAAATAATTTTACCGGCGGAGGAGTGGGAGACCTGCAGGATGTATTTATCGTAATTACTGGAAAAGCTGCAGATGAACCCGTGGTGACGAGCACAACGATTGGAGGTCAGGAAGATACAACCATAACGAATACGGGAACGGTTAATAAAATCGGTAATAGCGATTTCAGTATTACAAAAGTAGTAAATGTTTTTAGCTTCCACGGGACATCGGGGCCAAGTCCGCATGCCGGTTTTAACTTTATCGTTGATCTGAATACAAAATCCATAAGCTTTACTACGCCGAATGGCGTTTCTACATACCGGCCGGGCGATGAAGACTACGAATACATGATAGCGGCGATCAAGATCGATCTTGAAGCGGCTAAAGCGTTAGTTGCAGGTGTTCATGATAATCTTACCGGCAATACGGATCTGTTCCAGGAGTTGGAAAGCGCTTTGGATCAGTTACTTAGTTCAGGTGAAGTAAGTAAAATAGGGAACAGCGATTTCAGTATTAAAAAAGTCGTAAATATTTTCAGTTTTCACGGGACATCCGGCCCCAGCCCGCATGCCGGTTTTAACTTTATCGTTGATCTGAATACAAAATCCATAAGCTTTACTACGCCGAATGGCGTTTCTACATACCGGCCGGGCGATGAAGACTACGAATACATGATAGCGGCGATCAAGATCGATCTTGAAGCCGCCAAGGCGTTAATAGACGGTACTAATGTTAATGTGACCGGCAATACGTCTCTTTTTCAGGAACTTCTGAATGAGGTCGAGTCAGTCACTTTAGATAATAGAGGCGTCGATACGATCACAACGCCGGCGACGGATGGGGTCATTGAGATCTCGGGAGAGAGTACTGCGCGGTCCGACGGAACGGGAACTGTTACAGATAGCGCAACCGGCCCAGAACAACTTACCGCCGCGTGGCCTGAAAACAATACAGACAAATATGCGGGTCTTCCCTCTGACAGAAAACTTAGCATAGGCGAGATAGCCGGGGCTTGTGCTCTAGCGCTATTGGCCGCCGCAAGAGCACAGCGTGATAAGAGAACTCTCTTTGTTCAGAAGACGAATGAGTTTGTGGAAAATAGCAAACAAGCGATCGGAAGCCTTTTTGGCGACGGTAAGCCTTTAAGGCTTAGGGTCGCCGTTGATGTGTTAGCAAATAAAGACAATGAAATAGCGATTATGTGGATAAGCGCTCTTAGCCGGTTTGAGAACATCTATGTTGAGTTATATCGTATGCAGGAACCGGACATAGTTTTAAAAGATCAGAAGGAATACGATAAATATGATGCCATGTACCACAAAAACGGTGAATACGCTATTTCTATGAAATCGTTCCCGGAAAGCGATATCAGAAAGGAAAATACCTTAACACTGCTTGGCGCGTCTAAGGATATGAGCAAGTCAGACTTGCAGTTCATGGTAAAGTCCAGTGAGTTATTTAAAAATTCCGTCGTCGTGCCCTTAGGCATAACAGGTGACCCGACCGGCGCGATAAGGGCGACACTTTTTGGCATGAGGCTCGTTCAGATCGCCCGGACACCCGGGGATGAAGAGCTTATACGAGAAACGGCCAGCAAGTACAGAGCCATCTTGGACGCTTGTGCCGAGGAAGATGTAACGCTTTCGGATACTGATATACTTGCTATGGTGCTTCAGGGCAGCATAAACAGTTTTGTGAATGTATTGAAGAAGCTGATAGAAAACCTACCGATGGAAAAAGTATCCATAGAAGAACAAAAGAGCATATTCGAACGAGCCCTCACCATCGCCCACGCGGCATAATGGGGCATAATGGGGACGTGCCATTTGGGGACACTCTACAGCACAAAATTTGTCAAAATTTCAAAATCTCACGGACATTCCGCCTTGCGGTTTCTTGCTCCGGTTTTTACCGCCCCTCGGCACAACCTTATTGGTGTTCCCTGTATCTCTTGTTGTGCCTCGGGTCCCCAAAAGTTACTCCTGAATTTTCAAACTTGCCGGTTTGAAGAGCTGGATAGTTCCGGCTTCGGACAGTAGAAAATTCCCCCGCAAATTATTTCATAAAGTAAACCTAATGTCTTTATGCGGGGACGGACTAACTTTTGGTCGGTAAAAAAGTCGCTTCGAAACTGCAAGGCGGAATGTCCCATTGAAATGTGATTAGTTCGGTTGTGCTAACTACATACAAATAAATATATCCCGTTTGCGGAGTATTTCTTGAAAATTGTCAGTTAATAAAGTTAAAGCTCGGAGAAAAATATTTACGGGTGGCGGCGGAGGCATCCGAGCACAGCACAAGCGAAGCGCGGATGCGCGCAGGATGCCGCAGCCGACAGGACCCGTAAATATTTTTCGGCGAACATTTCATCAATAGAGTAAGAAAAATTTTTAAGATATCGGAGCACATGTTAGGGCAAAAAAAGCCTGATATTTTAATTGATAACGCTTACATTTTTTTGTATAATGTAGTCAATAGAAAGGAAGCTGTTCAACATTTTCCGGGAGGAAATTATGAAGTATACGACGACCATAAAAATTACGTGTGATGCCGTTGATAAAGAAGACGCGTTGTATGTCGCGGGTGAATTTTTGCGCAACAATGTCGAGGGCGGCGTTTCAATGTCGGTCAGAACAGAAACCCAGGCAGCCAACCGTTTAACTAAAATTGGCGGTACGTGCTTACTGGCGGTTTTTGTTTTTTCCGCGATATTGATGCATTCTTCCGCTTTGTTCGTGGCGAACGGTCCGGCGCAGTCATATTTTAGCGCGCCCGCGACTTCTACTGTTACGCCTGAATTGAAAACTCAGGATGGAACAGGTTTTAAAAGATCATGGCAAAAAGCTAAAGACGCAGCGATATTGAATTACATAAAAAGTTAAGCCCAGAGTTCCATTAGGGTAAGTGAAAAAGGGTCGACCAAAAGGGGATGGTCGGCCCTTTTCATTATCATGGGTGAGAACGACGATCGTTGATGTCAGTTGCTTGTCGCTCGTCGCTCGTTGCTCGTCGCTAGTCGCTGGTCGCTCGTGGCTCGTTAAAGATTGTCCCAGTCATTTTTTTTAAAAAGCATTTCAATGCGTGCCTATCCGTGATAAAATAAATCGTTAAGGGGTCTTCTGATTTTATGTAACACAATAAAGGAGGAGCGTCATGTTTAAGAAATTACTGCCCATGGTTATATTGGGAATGTTTATCGCAGCATGCACATGTTCGGCTAATGAGCTTTATGATGAACTGCTATCTATACTCAGGTCAAACAGCACCCAGTATAACATGGATGAGTTTGTTAAACTGCATACCGGGGAACTCGTTGAAGGTACGGCGTATGTATGCAGTGTTGAAAAAAAACTGAGTCAGGAATCCAGGGAAACGTTCACTGTGAGGCTCAATGACGGATATGACAATTCGAGTACTTTCTGTGAGATGCGTCTCAGATTCGATTTTTCTCCGAACGCCAAAGAGATGGTTGAAATGCTTAAGGAAAAACAGAAAGTGCATTTTTCTGGGCATCTCGATAATATAAAAAGCGGCGTCGTCGATCTGTCGGGAGAAGTGGATATCGCGCCTGTTGAGTGATATATGCGATCAATTGAACGAAAAGCGCCGGCCGGGTACATATACAGGTAAGAGGGATAAAATGGGAAAGCCATTGCCGAAGAATAGCAGAAAGAACGGGGATCGGATACGTCTGGAAGGGTTGGTTGCCGATCTAAGTCAAAACCGCGACGATCTGGGCGCAAAGATCCAGCGACAAGCCGATGATCTCAAATTAAAGAATGGACAATTAAGGAACGGGGCCGAGCGCGAGGTAAGGTCTAAGGAACAGATCCATATGCTTACCGAAGCGTTGGAATCGGCAGCCGACGGTATTTTTATTATAAATGCCCACAAGACGGGTTTTCCCGTTATTTATGCCAACCGATCATTTCAGAAAATGACCGGCTACGCGAAAAAAGATATTCTTGGACGGAATTATTTCCTGTTATACGGAACGGGGGCTGATAGGCGCGTAGCGAACGAAATAAAGCATATCATACGCAGGGGCAAGTCATTTCACGCGGAAATGCTTAATTTCCAAAAAGGGGGTAAAAAATACTGGAATTTATTGCGAATCACGCCGCTGCGCGGCGCCGGCGGCGCAGTTACCCATTACGTGGGCATACAGACGGATGTTACGTTGATGAGGGAGAAGGAACTCGAGATCGACGAACAGCGTGAGGAGCTTTTACATGTCACGAGGGTAGGGAAACTCGCGGAGTTTGTTTCATCGCTCGCCCATGAGATCAGCCAGCCGCTTACGGCCATTCTTTCTTACGCTCAGGCTGCCCGACGGATTCTCGGCGGCAAACATCCGGAACTCGCGAAGATCCTTTCCTATATCGTCGACGATGACCAGCGGGCTGCTGCTGTTATTCAGCGGTTACGGACACTTTTAAAGAAGAACAAGCCGGAAATAAAACCACTGGATATCAACGCCCTTATCAGGGCCACTGTTATGCTTATAGCTGCCGATGCCACGTTAAGGAACGATATTTTGAAAGTCAAGCTCAAGAGCGGTCTTCCAAAAATATATGGTGACCGCATACAAATACAGCAAGTTCTCCTGAATCTCATCAGCAATAGTTTTGACGCTTTGGAAAACAATAAAGGCGAGCGTGAAATTTTGATAAGTACATCGCTTAAAAATTCCGGTGCGATCCTTGTGGAAGTGAAAGATTCCGGGTGCGGTATCCCGCTGCAAAATATATCTAAGCTTTTTGCCAGATTTTTTACGAGTAAACCCGATGGTTTGGGCATGGGCCTTTCGATCAGCCGTTCCATTGTTGAGGCTCATGGCGGTCGCCTCGACGTAAAAAATAACACCGGCCGCGGCGCGACTTTTTATTTCACTCTTCCCGCCGGTAGAAAAAAATCTCATGAATAGCCTGAGACAGATGATATATGTCGTCGATGACGACAAGTCGGTGTGTAACGCGGTAGCCTTGTTGCTCGGATCGCACGGGTTTAAAGTTCAGACTTTTCATCGCGCGGCTGACTTTCTGGCGTTTAAACACTTTAAACTGCCGTCGTGTCTCCTTCTGGATATTGAACTGCCGGATATCGACGGGCTCGCTCTTCAAGACGTGATGGCGGAACGTAAACTCGAGATCCCCATTGTTTTTATCACGGCGCATGGCGATATCCCCATGAGCGTAAAAAGTATGAAGCACGGCGCCGTCGATTTTCTGCCTAAACCTTTTACGGATGAAGATCTCCTGGACGCTATCCGCCGCGCCATAGCGAAAAATAAGATACAGAATAAGGAATCATCCGATATCGCGATGATCAAACGTCGCATTGCACAATTATCTCCGCGGGAACTGGAAGTATTTATCCTCGTGGCAAAGGGCATGCTCAGTAAACAGATCGCTTACAAGCGGGGAACCTCTCTGCAGACCATTAAAGTTCATCGCGGCCGTGTAATGCGCAAAATGCAGGCTAAAACCGTGACCGAACTTATCCACTTCGCCAAAAAAACCGGCATCATTTCCTGAATTTTAATAAACCGTCATTTTCTCCGCAGAACAAATTTTCTACAATAACCGGCTGTTATACCCAAGTACAATTGATATGGTCCCCGATTATCCTCATACTACCTTCAGTAGACTACGGAAAGGAGGCAGATAAAATGCCGCAAAACAAAAAACAAATTTATATTGTAGATGATGATACGTCAGTGTGCCGGGCGCTCAGTGTGCTTCTCTCTACGTACGGATTTATTGTGAGCGTGTTCACTACCGCGGAAGAATTTTTTCGTCTTGTACCCGATAGCGATCTTGGTTGTTTGATCTTGGACATCCACATGCCGGGGATGGACGGATGGGAAACTCAGCGCAGGCTCCTTGAATCGGGCGCAAGCCGTCCGGTAATTATTATGTCGGCTGATAAGAATGGCGGACTCGCGGAAAGGGCCGCAAAGGCAGGAGCGATAGGTTTTTTGCAAAAACCGTTCAATGATCTGGCGCTAATTGATCTTATTAAAGCCGCGTTCAAAATAAATAAAAAGTACTAGAAGGAGATTTTTATGTGTATATGCGGATATCGTTTGCGTTGTTCGAACCAGGGGGCCGATTGTTTACATTGCGAACATAAACATAAAAATGAGACCAATGATTATCTCCACGATGTTTTGAACGTATGGCCCGACGGCAATGAAGCGTCGCATTTGGATATCCCGAACTTTTCAGAAACAGTCAATGCGGCCCCTATAAATGAAGTTCCCGCCATATGGCCATTTTTATAACAGGGAATAAAGTCAGTAAATAGGTGAACCGGCCTATGGTTGCGTCGTGAGTTACTGTGTAAAATTAGCGTGTAGCAATTGCGGCGTGGGTGGGTTGCGCATTAATAATAACAGGGAGGCGGGTATGTTATACACAATTGCGGTTATCTTGATAGTGCTTTGGTTGTTAGGGTTGGTCTCGTCATACACAATGGGCGGGTTTATTCACATTTTGCTCGTCATCGCCATTGTTGTTATTCTTGTGAGTGTCATCAGCGGCCGGAATTTGTTTTGATACCGCATATCGTAATGCATAGAAAGGAGGAGGAAAACTATGTTCAAACAAATCTCGAGATTTAGATCGATAGTTGTAATATTGTTAACGCTGAGTTTGTCAAGCCCGGGCGCATTTGCGCGGGACGATGACAGAGGCGGCAAAAAGGGCAACGATAGAGTAGAGAATAGGGGTAATAACAGAGTGGAAGAAAGGCACTACAATGGCGGAGATAGGCACTACTACCAGGATGGGCACTATTATAAACGCGGTTGGTTCGGTTTGGGTACTATCGTTGCGGCACTTGCCATCGGAGCGTACATCGAGTCATTGCCTCCCAGACATACGACCGTCGTTGTTCAGGGGACACAGTACTACCACGACGACCGATATTATTACAGGCAAGTACCGGAAGGCGGGTATGTAGTGGTTACCGCCCCGGCGATAGCGGAAGCTCCGTATCCGATCCCTGAGCCGTCAACTATCAATATTCCGAACAGGAGAGGTGGATACACCTCCGTAATGTTGATAAGGTCCGGCAACGGTTTTGTCGGGCCTCAGGGTGAATTTTATCCGAATTATCCTTCGGTGGACCAGCTAAGAACGGTGTATGGCAATTAGATGATCCTAATATTTTCCAATGTGCTGATGTTTGCGCAAGAGTAATTTATTTGAAAAGAGACGGGTAGAAGGGTTTCTGCCCGCGGAGTTACGAAAAAAATGGAGGTGGGTCATGGTTATTGATACAAATATCGGGAAAAGAAATAAAATGTGGGGAACTGGTGTGTTCCTGATCGGAACTTTGGGACTTTTGTTTTTAGGCGGATCGGCGCAACTTTATGCCGCTCCCGCGAACCCCAGGCCTGAGGTACGCACTGTTTCAGGTGAGATCGCTTACATAAACATCAAGGCCGGCACTCTTACGCTGCAGGGGGAAGAAACGAATAATCGAAGGTATCCAAAAGAATTCAGGATCAACAATGAACAGACACGTGTGACGGATCCAACGGATAAAAAGTTCCTTGTTATTAAGGATCTTCGAGAAGGCCAACACGTTACTGTGGAATTCGACTGGACCCAGGAAGAATGGAAAGAACCCGCGATCGCGAAAAAGATAGTTGCTTATCCTATCCCGGATGTTGTACGGGAAGCCACAGGTCAACTTGCGGCGATAGACGCGGAGGTAGGAACGATCATTATTGAACAAAGGCCTTTGGCGCTCGAAGGCGGATTTGGGAATCTCTACTATTTCGTCTTTGAACCGAAGAACCTTATCGTCATGAAAGCTCCGAGCATGGAGCCTGTACAACTCTTCCTGAAACCGGGTGACATGGTAAAAGTTGTATACATAGTGAGAGATGGTATGCGGCATATACGTTCCGTTACGCTGCTTGAAGCGGCTCCGGAAGCGACCAGCACGACCACAACGACGACAACGACAAGTATAAGGAAGATCATTGTAGAACCCGCGCCGGCGCCTGCTTCGCAGGAAGCCACCGGTGCTCTTGAGGCAATAGATACACAGGCCGGAACGCTCATGATCGAACAGAAGGCGTTATCGGGCGAAACAGGGGGAAACAATCTCTTCTTTTTCGTTTTTGACCCGAAGGAGCTTGTGGTTATGAAAGCGCAGAGTACAGAACCCGTACAATTGGAACTAAATCCTGGGGATATAGTAAAAGTTGAATTCACGGTTCAGGATGGAAAAAGGCATGCAAGCTCTATTACTCTTGTTTCGGCGACTCCGGAAACTGCCGGCGCGACGAGTACAACGACAACGAACACAACCGTTACAGTTACACATTGATCGTGGCAATGAAGACGAAAATGCGGGTAGAAAAATACGCTTACCCGCATTTTCAAAAATGCAAATGCGGGAAATTATGGGTATTAAAAATATCCTTTTAAAAGTTTGTATCATCGCTGCACTTGTTTCAGGTGTGCCGCTTACCTGTTGTTGCCAGGCGGACGCCTCAAGTAAACCAACGCTCATAATATTTCATTCCCCC
Source organism: Candidatus Omnitrophota bacterium (assembly GCA_015233235.1). Taxonomy (GTDB): domain Bacteria; phylum Omnitrophota; class Gorgyraeia; order Tantalellales; family Tantalellaceae; genus JADFYD01. The sequence goes on from JADFYD010000010.1 coordinate 19,231, forward strand.
TCGTGCCACTTTTGCGTCAAAGTGAAACGTGAGATCATTCCGGACATAGAGAAGAAATATAAAAACACGCTCGTTCTGGAATATCGGGACATAGACAACATCGAGAATTACACGCTTTTGCTGGGCCTCCAAGAAAAACATAAAATCACGTTAACAGGTTCTATGCCCATATTTTATATGGGAGGGCATTTCATAAACGGTTACGATAATATCAAAGTCGGCTGGGAGCACTTTGTTGACGGCGCGATGGATCCGGTCTTTAAAGAAGAACCAGGTCTCTTGCCGGTGGTGGATATACGGTCGAGGTTTGATAAATTTACACCCGCGATAATAGTGAGCGTAGGATTTCTCGACGGGATCAATCCATGCGCTTTTACGGTGATAGTTTTTTTTATGTCTTTCATGGCTCTGCAGGGCTATAAAAAACGTGAATTGATCGGTATAGGACTCGGTTTTATTTTCGCGGTATTTGTCACATACTTCCTGATAGGGATAGGCGTTTTTAACTTTTTTTATCGTTTGGACCGATTCTGGTTCGTTATAAAGATCATCAACTATTCAATAGGGATATTCAGCGTTATCTTCGGGATCTTGGCCGCGATCGATCTCGTCGCGTACATTAAAACAAAAGAGACCAGTAAGATGATACTGCAGTTGCCGAAGGGCATAAAAGACCAGATCCATAAGGTGATCCGTTTGTTTGGCCGGGTGGTCAACAGATCTACGGGAGCATCATCCAGAAAAAGATCTTCGTTTAAAGTGATAGTTAGCGCGTTAATAACCGGGTTTCTTGTTTCGCTTCTTGAAGCGGTGTGCACCGGCCAGGCCTATCTTCCGACCATATCCTTTATATTAAAGACCGCACCGCGCAAGATGGAGGCCCTGGGATATCTTTTTCTGTACAACATTGTGTTCGTTGTGCCGCTTGTAGTAATATTCATTTTCGCGGTATTCGGCGTAACATCAGAACGATTTTCAGTTTTTTTTAAGAAGTATCTTTTGTCGATGAAAGTCCTGATGGCGGTTTTGTTCTTAGGTTTCGGAGTATTCCTGATCTGGAGAGCGTGATCTATTGTTTGATAAGCAAGTGAGGCTGGCAGAAGTATGCGTCCTGGAAAAACAAAACATGAACTTAAGAGAATCATTTGCATTAATCTGGCTCTGATCTTTGTTGTTGTCGGGCCGGGGTGCGCCGGTATCCTTAAAACTTCCAAAAAGACCGCCGGGGGGACATTTACATTCCCGAAAAATTTTATATGGGGCGCGGGGACATCTTCTCATCAGGTTGAAGGCAACAATACGAATAATGATTGGTGGCAGTGGGAACAAAGTCTTCCTTTAAATATGCGGTCAGGCCGCTCTTGCGACGAATGGAACCGTTTTGAAGATGATTTTAAGCTCGCCCAAAATCTAGGGCTTACGGCACTCCGTTTTTCCATTGAATGGAGCCGTGTCGAGCCGTCGCCCGGACAATTTGACGCGAAATCCCTGGAGCGTTACCGCGAAATGATACTTTCCCTGAGGTCTAAGGGGATAGAGCCCATTATAACCCTGGAGCATTTTACTATTCCCTTGTGGCTTGCGAAACGGGGTGGATGGCTAGCGGAAGAAAGTCCTGAACTTTTCAAAGAATTCGCGCGGAAAACAGCCGAGGAACTGGGCGGCGACGTTCATTATTGGATCACGATAAATGAGCCGGCGACATATATGTACAAAAGCTACATGCTTGGCACGTGGCCGCCCGGAGAGAAATCGACAAATGACGCTTTCAAGGTCATACAGAACCTGGCTAAAGCCCATGTTTTGGCTTACGGAGAGATTAAAGAAGTCTATGCGAAAAGAGCATGGAAGGCGCCTATGGTTGGGGTAGCACAACAAGTGGTCATATTCGCGCCTTGTTCGCCTTTTTCTTTATGGGACAGGATCTCCGCGGGTCTAAGGGATAAGATGATCAATCATCTGCTGATCGATGCCTTGATCCGTGGAAAAGCGGCCATACCCGGGGTTTTCAGTATCAAATTGCCCAAAGCGCGGACATTGGATTTTATCGGGTTGAATTATTATACGCGTGAACACGTCCACGCCCGGGGTTTTTTATTGGCCGATATTTTAGGCGCCGAGTGTATTTCGGCGAACCCGCATACAAAGTGGAATTCTCTGGGCTGGGAGATATATCCCGAAGGGTTATATGAGATCATAAAAGCTTTTTCGAGATATAAACTGCCGATCTTAATTTCGGAGAACGGTATTTGCACGGATGACGACGCCGAACGTTCGGTCTTCATCGCGGCTCACCTTAAGGCCGTAGCGCGCGCTATGGATGAGGGGGCTCACGTTATCGGTTATCTATACTGGTCGCTTCTGGATAATTATGAGTGGGCGGAAGGGTTCGCGCCGCGCTTCGGTTTGGTAGGCGTTGACTACGCAACAGAGGAGCGGACAGTTCGTGGATCGGCAAAAAAATACGGGGAGATCATAAAATGCGGAAAACTGGATTATTAATGAAAAAGTTACTATTTTGTTCGTTCGCGATATTGATCTATCTTACGTCGCTGCCGGGCTGCGCTCATGTGCGTGTGCGGCATGCCGTACCGGAGTCTCTTGTCGGGAAGGCCGTAGTCGTCGGTATGCCGGACATACGGTGCTATGTTGATAAAGACGAGTCTCCCTTTATGCGGCAGAGCCTGGCGGATTCGTTCAAAGATGAAGGTAAGTCGGACTATCTTGTGGACGGGGTAAAGAACTATCCGGTGCTTATTATCGGAGGCGGTGTATCGAACAGCGCATACGGTATAGGGCTCATGAAAGGGTGGCGAGAAGAGGGCTCCCGGCCGGTATTTAAAATAGTAACGGGCTACTCAAGCGGATCACTCCTCGCGGTAGCCACGTTTTTAGGAAAAGATTGTGAGAAGCGCCTGGCGGATCTCTTCACTTCTATATCGACCGGTGACGTAGTGCAAGCGAAGAACATTTTCAGCGTTATATTCGGAGATTCGGTGAATAGTTCTAAGCTCTTCTCTAAAAAGATCGACGATATTGTAAACGAGCGTTTGCTGGCGGATATCGCGATAGAGCATAAAAAGGGGCGCAGGCTGTACGTAGGGACCACGGACCTTGACGCACAGGAATTTGTCATCTGGGATATGGGAGCGCTCGCTTCAAAGGGAGGTCGTGAATCGGTAGTAATGTTCCGCAAAATAATGCTGGCCTCATGCTCTTTTCCCGTTATGCTCCCACCGGTGTTTTTTCAGGTTGAAGCCGGCGGCAAACGTTATGACGAGATGCATGCCGATGGCGGGGTTTGCGGCGGTATCTTTTATATTCACGAATTAATGCAAGATGCGAGGCTCGCGGCGGGGACAATAGGTACCGATCCGGGAGCTTTTAAAACCCGTTTATATGTTTTGAACTGTTGTTACATGTCGCCTCATTCCAAACAGATAGAGGACAACCTCGTGGCTATAACATCTCGTTTGATCGAAACCAACGGAGCGTAAAAAATGAGCGGGGACACGTATAGGCTTTATGCGTTCGCGAAGGAAAAGGGCTGGGATTATAATCTGGCGTATATCCCGGAAGGTTTTGATCCAGGTCAAAAAGAGATGTTCGACAGAGAAGAAATGAGGCGGCTCTTTAAACTCGGATATGACGACGCGGTTAAAGGGTACAAGTGGCACAAAGCCCCGCCCGGTCTTGTTGACGAGGATAAAAAAATAAGATACACCCTGTGAGGCGTATGCGCCTGCCGGTATCGTTGCAACATAAGGAGAAATGATCTTGAAAACCGATAGGAATCCCAGAAAAGAAGTTGCCCGGTTCGTTTTGGCCGGGACTATAGTAAACGCGACAGATTTTAGCATTTATTATTTATTGTTCCATTTTTTGCCTTTCAGTATATCTAAAGGGATCTCTTTTACATGCGCGGGTATTGTAGGATATTTGCTTATGAAATATTGGACGTTCAAATACAGTCGGGCATCGTATGCCGAGGCCGGCCGATACGCGCTTGTCAACTTTTCAGCTTTGGGAATTAACGTTTTAACAAATCAGAGTATTCTTAACTTATATCCCGGAAACGTCTGGGTAGCACTGATCATTGCGACGATAGTGACCGGTATATTTACCTTTGTTTGTTTTAAATGGTGGGTTTTTAAAGTTCGCTCTCAAGTTATCAAAGAGTAGGTCAATTTTATGTGGTGGAACTGGTTGCCATGGAGATTTTTAGTGAAAGATGCCGCTCGAAGGCAGGGGTTTTTGGATCCCATTAAGATCATATCCCAATTACAAAAGTTTTCCCAGCCTTCAGAAGTGGCGGCCCCGATGGAACTGGTGCGTTCCGGTGTTGTTTTGCACGCCCGGGGCCTCATGAATAGTTTGGCGATCCAGCATAACCTTGATTGGGTCTGGCCGTACTGGGTCGAATGTCAGTATAACCCCAGGAATGAGGCGTTCATTCCACGGTCTTTTTCGCTGACGCAGATCAACCTGACACACAGGAACTGGACGGCTTTGGGCGTTCCCTGCAGCGCCGAATACGCGCTTGTGGACCCCAGAGGACTTGTTACTCCTCATTACGACGGTTGGTCCATTGATGTTTGGATCATCCCGGAAGAGGGAGCGGCGCTCATACCGTCACGGAGCCCCAATGTATCACAAAAAATGGTAATGGGTGACGATCTTTGTGTGATCACGGAATCAAACCTTGGTCATTTGAAGCTGCATTTGAAAGCGTATGTGATCGGTCCTCCGAGGGCGTCCTTTTGTCGTATCGAGATACGGGGAGAAGCTTCCGTGAATTCGCGATTAGTTGTCTCGCTGAGACCTTATAACCCCGAAGGAGTAAGTTTTGTACACAGTATCACGCTTCTTGAAGGCGCGTTAGGCTGGCTGGTCAATAAGGAATATTCCGTATGTTTTAACGAGCCTCCGGCAAAAATAGTATTTTCGGATTATCATCGGGGTGACGTTTACAGCCGTTTATCATCAAAGGAAGAAGAAAAAGAGATCTCGTGTAAAGTCGGCATGGCCAGCTCCGCGGCTATATATGTAATGGAAGCGGGGCGGGCACAGGAAATCACCGTTTCTGTGCCACTTGGAAAAAATAAAATCGAAAGAGTCAACTCCTGGTGTTGTCAGGAAAACGCGGAGCTGGCGTGGAAGAAAAGCCTGGAAGGCGTGACGGAGCTGCGGATACCGGATGAACACTTCAAGTTCCTTTACGAAGCGGCTATCCACACTACGGTCTTGCATTCGCCTAGAGAGGTTTTTCCCGGACCGTATATCTACCGGCGCTGCTGGTTCCGCGACGCCGCGTTCATATTGCAAGCCTTGCTATGTGTAGGGTTGAAGGGACGTGTGAAACGCGCCCTGGATTGTTTTCGTTCCCGACAGACGGCGCAAGGTTATTTTCTTTCTCAGGAAGGAGAATGGGACTCGAACGGCGAGGCTTTATGGATAATGGAGCAATATTGCCGGATGACGGGAAGTGTCCCTCCGGAAGAATGGAAAGCCTCCGTACGAAAGGCCGGGAATTGGATCGCTAAAAAGCGTCTCGCCCGAGATCTTCAGTCACCGCAAGCAGGTCTATTGCCATCGGGTTTCAGCGCCGAGCATTTGGGGCCGAATGATTTTTACTATTGGGACGACTTTTGGGGCGTTGCGGGTTTAAAAGCGGCGGCCTTTTTAAGCGCGGCCTATAACAATCATCGGGATGCTATTTATTTCGAAAAGGAATCACTTGTCTTGACCGAAAGCATCGATAATAGCTTAAAGAAAGTTAACGAACGTTTAAATCGGGCTGCTATGCCTGCCTCTCCTCGCCGCCGCATGGATTCAGGAGCGGTCGGTTCTTTGGCCGCGAGCTATCCGCTTCGCATTTTTGACGGGAAAGATCCAAGGGTTCTGGATACGGCCCGATTCTTGATGAACAATTGTTTAGTTCATGGCGGTTTCTTTCATGATATGACCCATTCAGGTATCAATCCTTATCCTACGTTACATTTAGCGCAGGTGCTTCTGCGTGCGGGCGATGCCAGGTATTTTGGGCTTATGTCGGCGGTCGCGAAACTGGCTTCACCCACGGGACAATGGCCCGAGTCGGTGCATCCGCGTACCGGCGGCGGTTGCATGGGCGACGGCCAGCATGTGTGGGCTGCGGCGGAATGGGTTTTGATGATACGAAATTGTTTTGTGCGCGAGGAAGACAATTCGCTTGTTTTGTGTTCTGGCATCCCGCTTCTGTGGCTTCTGGAAGGCCAGGTAATATCGTTCGGCCCGGCGCCGACTATTTTCGGTTCTATAGAGATTGCTATTAAAACACGAGGTAAAAGCGTTTTTGTCGAATGGCACGCGGTTTGGTTAGGTGAAGAGCCGCCCATCGATATACAATTGCCAGGATTCGCGAGAACAAGAGTTCTGGCTGCGACGAATTCGATCGAATTGAAACATGCGGGGGATAAATGACGGAAACTTTCGCGTCCAGATTTAAAATAGAAAATCTCAAGGCTAGATTTAAAGATCGTATCATCCTGGATTCGGGTGAAGTGATCTTTCCGGATGAGATAGAGGAGTTCTATATAAAGGTTGCTCCCATCATGGAAATGTGTGTTTTTACGGTGTCCGGGATGGGAGGAAAAGGGACGTCGAAACTTCTTTGGGCAATTATACGTCCGGACCTGGATAATTTCAGGAAATTCGCCTCGGTTAATCTGCATTTAGCCATTAAAGAGAGATTCGATAATGCCTCGCCGTCTCTTTCCGAGCACAAAAGGCTTAAAGGCTTTACGATCGCGCTTGAAGAACTGCCGCATAATTTGCTCGGGAAAGTAAATAGGCCCGCTGTCAAAGAAATATATGAACCCAGGGTTATCGTAGGAATAGAAGGCGCCCTTCCGGTACAAGGAAAATTAACGGCCGCGGATAGTCTATTGATAGGAAGCGAGACAGGAATAAAAATCTTGAAATGTCTGAAAGACCAGAGCGGTATTAAAAGGCCGATAATCCTTGAGGATTCTTTGGAGCTGGATCTCGGCATCGATTCATTGGGAAGGATAGAACTCGCGTCGTTCCTTGCTCTGGCTTTCGGTCGGGATATAAAAGACGAGGCTATTTCACGGGCCTTTATTGTGAAGGACCTTATCCTGGGAGTTACGGCCGCGTTGCAAGGTGCAAAAGAGATCATTCCGGAGTCTCAAGCGGTACCATTGAAACCGGATTACTGGGAGAAACATTTGCAAGTTTTGCCGAAGGAAGAGCATCTTGGGGCACTTGAATTCAGCACCGGTTTTTTTGCCTGGTTCCTGCGGTTCAGTATAACAGCCATCGATTATTGGATATTTAAGTTATTTTTCAGGATAAAGGCAGAAGGGCAGGAGAACGTTCCTAAGGAAGGAGCTTATATACTGTATCCTAACCATACAAGTGACCTTGACGGGCCGGCAATTACGGCCTGTTTACCGCGCAGGCCCGTGTTCCAGCTTTTCTACTTCCTCTTTATTCCGTATTTTTTCAGGCCGTTCATAAAATCACGTCTGTTAAGAAACCTTATAAAGATGGAAAGATTCATACCGTTTGATTATTCAACGCATTTCCTTGAGGCGCTGCGCAGCGCTTATTTAGTGCTGAAAAGGGGAAAAGGTTTGTGTTTTTTTCCGGAGGGCTTACGCTCGAGTACCGGCGAAGTCGGCGAATTCAAGAGGGGATTGGGCATATTGGCAAAGGAGACGGGGCAAAGCTTGTGCCCGTAGCGATAGAAGGAGCTTATGAGGCATTGTCGAGCTCGGACAGCTATCCGAAATGCCGTCCGATAAAGGTGACATTCGGGAAGCCGCTTCTGCCTAACGAGCTGGAAAAAGAAGGGTTGGCTATGGGTGCGGGGAATTGTTATGAAGAGAGCTG
>JADFYD010000110.1 GCA_015233235.1 Candidatus Omnitrophota bacterium
GTTCATCCCGACGACACAAAGGCCACTCGAAAGGAGAGCGAAATATTGCTGGCAGGCGGAAGAACAATTAGCTTTGCGAATCGTTACCGGCACAGGGATGGGTCCTACAGGTGGATAGAATGGCAGGCGACCAATGTCAAAAGGGGTTTACTATACGCTTCCGCGAAAGATATTACCGAACGAAAAAAAGCCGAAGAAGAAAAACAGAACAACCTTAATCTGTTAACGGCTCTTATCAATTCAACCCCGGACCTTATTTTTTTAAAGGATAGGGCTCTGCGTACGATTCTTTGCAATGATGCTTATGCCAAAGCCGTGGGAAAACCCCTCGAAGAAATGTACGGGCATACGGACATTGAAAACGGCTGGCTGCCTGAACTTGTGCATGGAAATAAGGAAAAGGGTATACGCGGGTTCGAGAACGACGACAACGACGTGTTAAGCGGGAAAACGATACATAACCCATACGACCCCGCCAATGTGGACGGCGAAATACTCGTGTTTGATACGCGTAAAACGCCTCTTCGCAACGCTTCCGGAGAAGTCACCGGGGTTTTGGGGATAGCCCGCGATATAACCATTCACAAAAAAGCCGAGGCTATTTTGGCAAACTCCCAGAAGGAATGGGAGGCCACGTTCGACGCGATGAACGACGGCGTGTCACTACACAGCCCCGATCACATCGTCACCCATGTTAACAAGGCGCTTTGCGGAATATTGAACATGCAAAAACACGAAATACTGGGCAGAAAATGTTTCGAGTTGTTCCATGGTATGCAGCAACCGCTGAAGAGCTGTCCCATAACGGCCGCGAAGATCTCGGGAAAGGCCGAGAAAGCCGAATTTTTTGAGTCTCACCTGGGGAGGTGGCTGGCGATATCCGTCTCGCCCGTCTTTGACGATTCAGGTAACATCAAAAGGTTCATCCATAGCGTCCGCGACATAACCGAACACAAGAACGCCGAAAAAAAAATCAAAAAACATGTTCAGGAGCTCGAGGCTTTTCAAAAAGTGACCATGGGACGGGAAAGGCGTGTAATGGAGCTCAAGGCGGAAGTGGACGAACTCAAAAAGAAGCTGAATGCACGTAGTTCATAGTTCACATTCCAGTCGCTCGTCGCTCGTCGCTGGTTTTATTCGGCAATGCGCGTGTTTATTGGTTTTTGTTTGGCAAAGTAGAACTAACGACTAAAGACCAACGACTAACGACTGGCATGTAACTGACGTACTCTGAACCCTGAACAATGAACTCTGAACTTATATGGTGAAACATGCAAAATGATTTAAATACGCGTTTCAAAACTGTCTCCGAAGCATTCGCGATAACCGTGGTACTAATCGGCGCGGCGGTGCTTTTAGGCTGGGTTCTTGATATTCAGATGCTGAAAAGTATTTTGTCAGGCTTGCCCGCGATGAAGATAAACACGGCTATCTGTTTTATATTATCCGGGATGAGCTTATTCGCCGCGCAGGGAAAGCGTTCCGGCAGCGCTTTATTTAGGGTCTTCGGGGCTATTTGCGCACTTATTGTCATGGTTATTGGCCTATTCACGGCACTGGAATTTTTATTTCAATTGGATTTTGGCATAGACAATTTTTTTATTAAGGAACCGGCCGGCGCCATTTTTGCGGTTTCTCCTGGTAGGATGGCTTTTAGCTCGGCATTTAACTTTGCCGGGCTGGGAATTGCGCTTTGTCTGGCGAATTTTAAACTAAGATCCCGAGTGGCAGTCGAAACATTTTCTATGATCGTTGGCGCGGTCGCTTTTCTTGCGCTGGCGGCATATCTTTCGGGTATTTCAAGCTTTTGGTTTGGGTATGCCAAATATGCCGCCATGGCGCTTCATGCCACTATCGGCTTTATTTTGCTTTCAGCAGGAGTGTTGTTTAGCGAACCCCAAAAGGGGATAATGTTACTTATCTCGGGCAGTAATAGGAGCGGAGAGATCACCCGCCGGTTATTTTTATTTGTGATCACCGTACCATTATTCATACTGGCAGGTGTTTCGTGTGGTGTACGGGCGGGACTTTTTAACGAAATATTTGACGGGCCGTTTGAGACCATAGTCCTTATCGTCATATTTTGTTTTATTGTCTACCGCAACGGCGCGCAGCTCAAGAAAGATGAACTTATGCGCGATATCCTGCAGGAAGAGCTCAGCCGTAATAACAAAAAATATAAAGCACTTTACGACCTTTCGGCGAACGCCGTCATGCTCATAGACCCTTGCAAATTGTACCTGGGATGCAATGCCGCCGGATTAAAAATATTCGGCTGCGAGAGTGAAAAGGAGTTTATTAAAAGGACTCCCGCGGATTTTTCGCCCGAGTATCAGCCGGACGGGAAGCTTTCCATAGAAAAAGCCGACGAAATGATGATACGCGCCGTTAAGAACGGGTCGAATTTTTTCGAATGGAAACACAAGTCTCTTTCCGGCCGGGAATTTTGGACCACGGTGCTTCTCACAAAGATAAATCTTGAGGGAAAAGATGTGCTCGAGGCGACGGTGCGCGATACAAACGCCGCCAAAGAGATCGAAGAAGAGCTAAAATCACGTATCAATGAGTTGGAAAAGTTTTATACGGTCACCATGGAAAGGGAGAGGAGGATCTTGGAGCTCAAAGATCGTATAAGGGAGCTCGAGGAGAGACAGGAGTCAAAATGATGAACCGATTACTTGCCCTGATGCTTTGCGCGGCAATGATGACCGCGCCGGGATGCGAAAAGGCGACTGCTCACAAAAAACCGCCGATCAGGATCTCTGTCAATATCTGGCCGGGTTTCGCGCTTGCGTATCTGGCCGAAGAAAAAGGATTTTTTAAAAAAAATAACGTTGAGGTTGAACTGATACTGAAAGATTCCACGCCGGAATCGCTGGAGCTTTTTACGAGCGGCGAGGTTGACGGTTGTTTCGACCTTTTCGCTGACATGATCATGATCAATTCGAAGGGGATTCCCGCTAAAATAGTTTGTGTCGTGGATTATTCCGTCAACGGAGATGTTATTATAGGCAGGCCAGATCTTGGATCTCTGGCGGATCTCGCGGGTAAAACCGTGAGTTTTGAGGGCGTAAACACTTTTTCGCATATTTTTGTTTTAAGCGCGCTTGAAAAAGCCGGACTTAACGAAAACGACGTTAAGTTTAAGAATGTTAAAGCTCATAACGTGCTTGTGGAGCTTGAAAATAAAAGCATAGATGCGGGGCACACCTGGGAGCCCACTAAAACGGAGGCTTTACAAAAAGGGTACAAAATACTGGCCAAAGCCGGCGATACGCCCGGGATAATAACCGATATCCTGGCTTTTAACCCCCGGGTAATAGCGGAAAGGCCGGATGACATCCGTGGGATCGTTAAGTCGATGTTCGAAGCGCTGGATTATCTGGAACATAATCACGACGAATCGGTCAAGATAATGGCCGATAAAATGGGAATGACAAACGAAGAAATGCTTTCCGGGCTCAGTGGGATACATCAGCCGGACATAAAGGAGCAAACAGAGCTTCTAACAACAACAACAACAACAACAACAACAACAATCTCGCTATATAAATGCGGGAAAATAATCACAGATTTTCTTCTTAATCGCGGGCAGATGCCGAGATCTCTTGATATCAATAATGTTATTGAGCCGAAATTCATAGAGGAGTTATCCGGGAAATGAGATTACTGCTTAAACTGGCCGGCGTCCTGATAGCGATAGCGTTTATCACGACCGTGCTCACATTTTATATTACCTGGACTTTCAGCGCAAAAACCCTGCAAACACAGGCTGAAGAGACATTGAAAGAGTTAGCCGACAACACGATGAACAAGATAGACATTTTTATGTTCGAAAGAGCGACGGACATAAAAGTAATTGCCGAAGACGATGTGATCTCTTCGAGGTATTCAAGCCCGCGTAATATTACTAAAAGCCTTGTTAACTTCAGGAACCTTTGTAAGGCTTATGTTTCGCTCAGTTTTTTTGATTCCAATCGCGTCAGAATAGCCGATACCGCCGGTCTCGAACTTGGCAACCCCGATAACACACACAGCCACTGGGCGGATGTTCTTGCCGGTAAGATCAGCGTGGGATCGGAGATCGGTTTGTCCGGTAGTTTAGAAATGCCCGTAATATATTTTTCGTCTCCCGTAAGAGACCGGAATAACGAGATATTCGGTGTGGTCGTGGCCAGGGTACCGCTTGACAGTTTGAACACAATAATGGGGGAGATCAGCTTTTTGAAGCAGAAGAAAAATGTTTTGTTCGTAGATCTTGCCGATAAGAACGGCAGGCTCATTTATTCCTCGTATAACCGCAAAGGGATATTAAAAGACCGGCTGACCGGCTGTCGTACTTCAAAAAGCAAGATTGGCAGCGGTGTGACCGCAATGACTTATGACCATCGTTACGAAGGAGACGATACGATCACGGTACTGTGCCGCGAAGGCGGATATAGGGACTTTGAAGGGAACGGCTGGGTGCTGGCGATACACATTCCTAAGAATGTCGTATTCGCTCCGATAAGAGAGCTTCGAAATAAATGGATTTTAGTGACGGCTTTTTTCTTTGTGCTGGGCGTAACCGTCTCGTTGTTTTTTGCATATCGGCTTTCTGCTCCTATCACAAAATTGAAAAGCGCCGTAGAAGATGTCGGCAGGGGAAAACTGGATACAAACCTTGATGTGAGATCGGGAGACGAGATCGGTGAACTCGCGGCCATGTTCAATAAAATGACAAAAGACCTCGAGATCTCGCAACGAAAACTCAAGGAATACAGCGGGGGGCTTGAAAGCAAAGTCGCCGAAAGGACTGCCGAGCTTAACAGCCATTTGGCCGAACTTAAAGATTCGCGCGAAGTGATGCTTTCGATTCTTGAAGACACAACGGATGTAAAAAATCGGCTCGAAGAGACGCTGAAGCAGCTGAAGCTCACGGAAGAGGATCTCATCCGTTCGGGAAAACTTTCCGGCATAGGCCAGATGGCCGCCGGAGTGGCACATGAAATAAAT
>JADFYD010000111.1 GCA_015233235.1 Candidatus Omnitrophota bacterium
GGCTCCTTGTTTACGCGAAAGAACACGGCAGAAAATTCCCTGAAAATCTCGGCAAACTTTATGCGGAAGAATACATTTCTGATCCGGCCTTAATGGACTGCCCCGCGTCCAAACACAAAGGCACGCCGGAAGATCCCGACTATGTGTACAGCGGAGAAGGCAAAACACTTGACGGCCCGTCCGGAGAAAGGCTTGTCGAGGACAGGGAAGGTGTCCACTCCGAAAGCAAAAATATTCTGACGTCAGAAGGGAACATCCTGACGCAAGAAGTGCGCCCGGCCAAAGAAGAGCAATGTATTTTTATCCACAAGCGGGTCGCGGTACCTGAACTCGCTGGCCTGGTCCGCCCACACGGGGACTCTCGCGATACTTTCAATGAGATACTTGCCCGTAAGCCCCGCGTGATACGCCGTGCCGCACGCGACGATCGCGATGCTCGTGATTTTTTTGAATTCGTCCGGCTTAATGCAGAGTTCTTCGAAATAGATCTCGTTCTTTACTATCCTTTTCGAAAAAATGTCTTTTAGAATAGCGGGCTGCTCGAATATCTCTTTAAGCATGAAATGGCTGTATCCGCCTTTTTCTGCCTGCGATATATCCCAATTTATCATAACCGGTTTATTCACCGCTCTTTTTCCGTTAGGTCCGAATATTTTATACCCGTCGGGCGAAACGTCCGCTATTTCCCCGTTCTCGAGAAAGATCACTTCTTTGGTATGTTCTAGTATCGCCGGTACGTCGCTGGCAAAAAAACATTCCTTGCCCTTGACACCGAGGATCAGCGGGCTGTCTTTCCGCGCCCCGACAATGCGGTGCTCTTCGTCTTGGTGGATCACGATGATCGCGTAGGACCCGTGGAGCCGCTTTATGGTTTTCTGCACCGCATGAAGGAGGTCCCCGTCGTAATATTCGTTCACAAGATGCACAATGACCTCGGTATCGGTCTCTGACGCGAATTTGTAGCCCTTTTTTTGTAATTCTTCTTTCAGGGCTCTGTAGTTCTCTATTATCCCGTTATGCACAACGGCGATCTTTCCGCCAGTCGAAAGATGAGGATGCGCGTTGACGTCATTCGGGGCCCCGTGCGTGGCCCATCTTGTGTGGCCTATCCCGGTCGTGCCGCTAATAGGATGTTTCGCAAGCTCTTCTTTCAGCACCGCCAGTTTGCCCTTTTTTTTGAGGACGGACATTTTGCCGTCCTTGATGAGGGCTATGCCGGAGGAGTCGTACCCTCGGTATTCGAGACGTGTCAGCCCGTCGATCAGCACTTTAACAACATTTTTTTTACCGGTATATCCTATTATTCCGCACATCTTTGGTTTCCCCGGGGTTTTACCGCCCGCCGTTCTTTACAGTTCTTCTCCGCTATTGCGCAAGTCCGTCAGCAATTTTATCATGTCCGTGCGCGCGCATCGCCCGGCCAACGCCGCTATGTAAAGAAGAAGCGATATCTGCCAGCAGTCTTCCGGCCCGGTTAAAAGCGCAGTCGAAACATTTTCTTCTCTTTCAAGTATCTTTTTGTACAGCTCGATGCAGTCGGAAAGTTTTCGCTCGTTCACGTCCAGCGACGAAGTCGAGTTGTTGTATTTCATGGACGGGAATTTTATCCCCCTCATTAAAAAAAATGTCTGCAAGAGATCCTGGCTTAACCCCAGCTCTTCTTCTATATCAAAACCCTCGAACCAAGGCATCTCGTGAGGTAGGATAATAAGCGGTTTTTCGACCAGGATCTTTCCCTGTCGTACCACCGTGGTCCTGTCGGTAACGGCGGATTCCGCGAGAAAAATGTAAGGCACCGCTGTAAGGCTGGTCGTAGACAGCCCTTTTGCCCGGCCCCGGACTACCTCTGTCTTTTTTTGGGCTTTTTCCCAAAGTTGTTCTATGTCCATATTATACAACCTTCGGCAAAAGGGAAAGGCGAGAGCAGAATTTTGGCGACCCCAAGGGGATTTGAACCCCTGTCGTCAGAATGAAAATCTGATGTCCTGGACCAGACTAGACGATGGGGTCGCTCGAAAACACCCGATATTCTACAAAATAGCCCTTTCTTTTGCAAGCACTATCTCTTTATGCCTCTTTATGCCGCGTCAGCGCCCTCACCGCCGTCCTCGTCATCTTCTTTCGCCACGAAGCTGGCTACCGCCATTACTTCGTCTTTCTCGTCGAGGCGTATAACCCGTACTCCTTGCGTGGATCGCCCAACCTCGCTTATTCCGCTCACGGCAACCCTGACGACCATGCCGGTCTTTGTTATGATCATTATCTCGTCTTCGTCTTTAACGGCCTTGATGCCCACTACCTCGCCGTTTTTGGCGACGACTTTCATGTTGATAACGCCGGACCCTCCCCTTGTCTGCAGGCGGTAAGCGGCAAAATCGGTCCTTTTTCCGAACCCCTTTTCTGAGATCGTCAAAATGCTTACGCCCTGCTCCACTTTGACCATGCCGACTACGGAATCTTTTTTGGCAAGGCGTATGCCCCTTACCCCTTGGGCGCTCCTTCCCATGCATCGTATGCCTTTTTCGTTGAACCTTATCGCTTTGCCGCTCCTTGTGGCCAGGCATATCTCGTCTTCCCCGTTGGAGAGAATGGCTTTTTTCAGCCGGTCGCCCTTATCAAGAGACATCGCGATAATGCCGCCCTTGCGCGGATTGCTGAACGCCGTCAATGATGTCTTTTTTATCGTCCCCTGTTCCGTGACCATTACGACAAACTTGTCTTCGACAAATTCCCTGACCGGCACGACCGTGGTAATATTCTCCCCTTCCTCCAGCTCCAGCAGGTTCACGATGGGCCGCCCTTTCGTCCTGCGGCCGGCCTGCGGGATCTCATGCACTTTAAGCCAGTGCAGCTTTCCGACACTCGTAAAAATGAGCATATAGTCGTGCGTCGACGCGATGAAGAGATGTTCTATGAAATCTTCTTCTTTTGTCTCGGCGCCGGTCACTCCTTTTCCTCCGCGTTTCTGTTTTTTGTACGCGCTGACGGGGAATCTTTTTATGTAACCGGTATGGCTGATCGTTATCACCATATCTTCTTCGGCGATAAGGTCCTCTATGTTGATCTCGCCGACCGCCGCCGTGATCTCGGTCCTTCTGTCATCGCCGAATTTTTCTTTAAGTTCAAGACTTTCTTCTTTGATGATCTTCAGCACTTTTTTCTCGCTCGCCAGGATCTCTTTCAGCTGCGCTATCAATTTTATGAGTTCCTTGTATTCTTCCTCTATCTTTTTCACTTCGAGGTTTGTCAGCTGCTGCAGTCTCATCGCCAATATCGCCAGCGATTGCAATTCGGAAAGTTCGAATTTTTTCATGAGGCCGAGTTTAGCCGTTTCGGGGTCTTTGGAGGATTTGATCACTTTTATCACTTCGTCGAGATGCGCTAAAGCGATCTTTAATCCTTCAAGGATATGCGCCCTTTCCTCGGCTTTTTTAAGATCGAACTTTGTCCTTTTGATGATCATCTCTTTTCGATGATTTATAAAATGTACCAGCATTTCTTTCAGTGTCAACACTTTCGGCTGGTTGTCCACAAGCGCCAGCATTATGACGCCGAACGTTTCCCGAAGCTGCGAATGCTGATAGAGCTGGTTTATGATGACCTCGGTGTTGACGCCTTTACGTATATCCAGTACCATTCGGATGCCGTCCCTGTCCGACTCATCCCTGATGTCGGTAATGCCGTCTATCCTTTTGTCTTTCACAAGGTCAGCTATGCTTGTTATCAATTTGCTTTTGTTGACCTGGTAAGGAAGCTCCGTAACGATGATCGCTTCCTTTCCGTTCTTTTTTTGTTCCGCGTGCATTTTTGCCTGAACTCGTATGGTGCCTCTGCCGGTCTTATATGCCCTTACTATCTCTTCCCGGCCGCATATGAGTGCCCCCGTCGGGAAGTCCGGCCCTTTCACTATTTTAATAAGATCGTCTATCGAGCACTCCGGATTGTCTATGACATGACACACCGCGTCGACTATCTCCCTGAGGTTGTGCGGCGGAATATTTGTGGCCATGCCGACCGCGATACCGGTCGACCCGTTCAGGAGAAGGTTCGGAAGGACCGACGGCAGCACCATCGGTTCCTGCAGCGACCCGTCAAAATTCGGCTGCCAGGGAACGGTGTCTTTGTCGATGTCCAGCAGCATCCAATTTGTTATGTTCTGCATACGCGCCTCGGTGTACCTCATCGCCGCGGGGGCGTCTCCGTCGATCGAGCCAAAGTTGCCCTGCCCGTCTATAAGCGGGTATCGAAGCGAAAAGTCCTGCACCATGCGGACAAGCGTATCGTAAACGGCGCTATCCCCGTGCGGATGGTATTTACCCAGCACCTCTCCGACGATCCTGGCGCTTTTTTTGTAAGGCCGGTT
Organism: Candidatus Omnitrophota bacterium; assembly: GCA_015233235.1. GTDB lineage: Bacteria > Omnitrophota > Gorgyraeia > Tantalellales > Tantalellaceae > JADFYD01. The sequence goes on from JADFYD010000111.1 coordinate 4,364, forward strand.
ATGAACTATCCCCATATCTTTCATCGCGTACAATATTCTCCGGTGCACGGGCTTAAGGCCGTCCCTAACGTCCGGCAGGGCCCTGCCCACGATCACGCTCATGGAGTAGTTGATGTAAGAATTTTTCATCTCCTGTTCGATATCGATCGGTATAACTCTTTCGTTTCGCGTGTACATGTATCGCTCCTCCGCATTCTTTAGTTATCGTCCGCAACTCTGCTCTCTGAACTTTGAACTATATATCCAGATTTTTCACTTCTTGGGCATGCGCTATTATAAAATTTTTCCGTGCTTCCACGTTATCTCCCATGAGCACCGTGAACATCTCGTCGGCCGCGACCGCGTCTTCCACTGTTACTTTCTGCAGCGTCCGTTTTTCCGGGTCCATGGTGGTTTCCCACAACTGCTCGGGATTCATTTCTCCCAACCCTTTGTACCTTTGTATCGCGATCCCTTTTTCTCCTTCCTTGAGAACCGCTTTCATAAGGCTTTTAAGGGAAAAAATTTCTTCGTCCTCTCCGATCATAAAAAGAGGTTTTTTCTTTTT
>JADFYD010000112.1:0-452 GCA_015233235.1 Candidatus Omnitrophota bacterium
TTAGCCTCAAGTTTTAGAAGCTCGCTCTCAGTGTACATGCAATTTTTTTCGCCGACCTTTTGTTTTATGCTCATTAACTTCTCCATTTGTAAAGGCGCGGTAAATGTCGCCAAGATCCTTGAAAGTGACGCAAGCCCTCTTCTCCTTGCGGAATTTCTTAAGAAGGCTGTCTTTAGCGAATACGATATCTGAATGACTCGCCGGGCAGGCGTCCGAAAGCCCGTCCCCGATGTAGACAATTATATTATTTTTAACCCTATATTGCAACAGGTGATAATTTTTACAATTGCCGCAGCGCGGGCATATTCGTTTCTTTCCGGCAAAAACGGGAAAAAGGCCATTTATGGGGAATTTAATGGTATTAGCGTGGACCTTGAGCCCGGTTATGCCGTTATTTCGCAGGATCGCCCTGATTATAGACGAGAAATTATCGCTCACTATAGCGACAGGCA
>JADFYD010000112.1:514-4932 GCA_015233235.1 Candidatus Omnitrophota bacterium
TGAGGGTCTATACTGACCGAGGAAAGGTATTCGGCCAACGCGGGTCTGGTCACGCTTACGGAAGCCAGCTGGCCTTTCAGGCATTCTTTTGACCCGATCTTGCCGGATACCCAGGCTTTTTCGAGCTCAACCCAGCCGTTATCGACCGAAAACCGCTTTATGATATCGTCGAGGACATCGGAGATCGTAATCGTGTTGTCAAAATCGATCAGGACTACGGTACCGCGAAGACCGGTCTTTTTCAGGTTTTTTAATCTATCGGCGCTCATTGTTTTTTTTTGATCTTAGACGTTTAAAAAAGAGCTCCATGAGTTCCGCCACTTTTTCCCTTTCCTGGTCGGCGGTGATAATGTGATAAGACTCGTACAATAAGTGCATTTCTTTGATCTTTGAACCGGCCTTGTCGCGGATGATCTCGGAACTTTTCACGCTGGACACGTCGTCTTCTTCCGCTTGAATAAGCTGCAGCGGGGTTGTGATATATGGAAGGCGTTTGATCGTATGTTTCGCCGCGAGGTCTATCTGGCGGAGCAAACTGACGGGAAAGAACGGGTACCCGTATCGGGATATGTTCTCATAATCATCGTCGACAATGCGGGCTTTGACGTAATAACGATGTATGAAATTGCGTATCCTTTCATTCTTAATGCCGTAAGGCGGATCTTCCTTGAAATAAAAAAAGTATTTAAGGGGGGTAAGATACGCGAGCGGCAGGAGGCATCTTAACCACGTGGCGTTCCATCCGTCAAAGAAAATCGTGGGCGCCAGGCAGGAAACGCCGGCTATTTTACCCGGGAACTCGTCCACGAGGTTCAATGCCAGGAGCGCGCCCATCGAAAGCCCGGCCGCGAAGACGGGTTCGCCGTTCTTTGCCGCTTCGCTGTGGAGGTAAGCGTCCCGTATAGTTCCGTAAAAATCCCGCCATTTCGCGTGTTTCAGCACTCGGAGCGGTTCGCCGTGATAGGCAAGGCGCGGACAGATTATGCTATAGCCTTGTTTATGAAAATAATTGGCCAGGGATTTCATTTCGTTCGGGGTGCCGGTAAGCCCGTGGACCAGGATAATGGTGCACCCGTTGTCACCCTTGAGGAATATGCCGTTATTGTTGCCCGTAGAAGCGGACTTCAGGGCGGCCTTGTTCCTTTTAAAATGGCGATCCATGTGGAAAATTATAGACATAACAAACTGCAATTATAACAGAGTATCGCGTAATTTGATATTGAAATAATTGAGCGTTAGCGAAAAAATATCTTTATTTTTCCGGAATAGGTGGTACAATAAAAACAGTTACTCGCCGTTAAGTAAGACTATTTGTCTTCGTTGTCTTGGGAATGTCCCGGATGACGGCGAGTGGTAAGTGAACGAGGTTAAAAAGGAGAAAAAATGTCAGGATTCAACCAAGGCGGATTCAAGAAAGATTTTGGCCCGAGAGAGATGCATAAAGCGGTTTGCGGCGGGTGCGGAAAGGAATGTGAAGTTCCTTTCAAACCGACCGGAGACAGGCCGGTTTATTGCAAGGATTGCTATAAACCCAAGAAGAAAAGCTACTAGAATTCCGTAAGGAACGGTGTTCAGCGGGCGGTTACAAAATTAATTTGGATCGTCCTCTGAACACCGTGAACTTCATAAAGATCCGGGATAGTGGTTGCCCGCGAGATGCGCTAGATTATTTCAGTTTACCTCACATAGTTGCTTGCTCAATAAATAGTTGAGTGGTTCTCTTTCCTGTTTCACCCGAATAACGATCAAGCAGTTTTTGTTGCAACAAGTACTAACTTTATTTATTTATAACAAATACTCTTGACAATTGGCTAACTTGTGTTAAAATATTGAAAGGTAAAAAACGACTTTATTTGTGATGTGTAATTCTAATGAGCCATTTTATGCGAAAAAACAGCTTATTAATTAAAGTTATTTCTCTTTCTATTGCATTGCTTTTCACCCATGAACAAATAGGTTGGGTCCAGGAAGGTATTCCGGTATGGGCCGACTTGCCTAATCATAGCAGGGATCAAAACAATGCTAAAACACCTGAAGTAGATATTCCAGATGATCTAGGTGAAATTCAAAGCAAAATTTTGCCTAATGCCACCGAAAAGATCATACAGATCCAGGATACCCATGCTTCTTTATCCGCACAGGAATCAATAGCTCAGATACTTGGTCAATTATCCTCAAATTATGACGTCAATTTAATTGGTGTTGAAGGAGCGGAAGGTTTCATTGATACATCTTTATTGAGGTCATGCCCGGATAAGCAGATAAGGGAGAACACAGCCAGATATTTAATGAAAAGCGGCAAATTATGCGCGAGCGAGTTTTTCTCGGTAACCAGCGATAAAGAAAATATTCTCTTAGTAGGGATGGAAAATAAATCTCTTTATGAAGAGAACCTTGCCGGTGTCAGGGAGATCATTGAAAAACGGGACTCTTACGTGAACGAAGTAAGAAAACTCCAAAGAGCGCTGGATGACCTTTCCGGGAAAATATATTCGAAGGAGCTGATAAAATTTGAAAAACTGTCAAGGGACCATAGAAAATGGAAGATCGGATTCCCCGAGTATTACAAGGGGCTGATATCATTATTCCCGGATGACGGGAAGATACTGGAAAAAGCCGGTCAGTCAGATAATATCAAAATTTTATTAAAGACCGTAGAACTTGAAAAAGAGATAAACTTCAAGGACGCGAATTCTGAAAGAGAGAAATTGATAGATCTGTTAGGTAAGGCCGGAAGCAAAGATGAGTTAGAACAGCTTGTCACGAAGGTCGTACTATTTAAGGAAAAGAAGATCTCTCAGGTCGATTTTTACACATACCTGGGTGACTTGGCCAAAGAGAACAATATAAACCCCGCGGAATACGCGAATTTCATAAAATACACCCGATATATCTCTTTATACGGCGATATAGATATCCTATCCCTTTATCTTGAGGTCGAATCTCTCGAAGACGGACTCGTAAAGTGTTTATATGAAAATAAGGACCAGGAAAGGCTTTATCAGTGGAGAAGGCTGGTTCAGCTCTTCCTCGGGCTCTATGACATGGAGTTCAGTAACAGCGATTTCGAGTATTTATGCCGTAAGCTGGAGGGAGTTAAAGCAGAGGATCTGGGGAATTTCCTTAAGGAAAATTCCGCCAAATATGGCTTAACGCCAAGGGATGGTCTTGATCTTGGTTCTATCTTCGGCGGAGTAGGCCCTGCGGTGGATTTTTATCGTAAAGCCGAAGCCCGTAACAAATGTATGATCGATAACACGATACTGAATATGCGGAAGGAAGGGAAAAATATAGCCGCGTTAGTCACCGGAGGATTCCACACAAAAGGCCTTACGGAACTCATATCCGGCAATAACCTTTCTTACCTTGTAATTACTCCTAAATATGAAGAAGGTAAAACGCGGCCTTATATCGCGATACTTACAAATAAAAAGAAACCATATCAAAAGCTCCTGGATTCGGGTAAATATGAGATAGCGGTCCCATCCTTTTTTGGGGCTATGGATGAGGATAAGGTTTATGAGGTGGTATTGCCTTCATTGGCTCAGGCTGCCTTGAGGGGGGAAGAATGGAAGGTAGAGGCGGGTAAATGGGCTGACAAGTACGCGACTGAACATGCCAGGTTAAGTTCCCAAAGGGCTGGAGTGGCTGTCCGAAGCTTCACGGTAGAAAATTTTAGAAGCCTATTGGGTATAAGCGCGAAAGAAGGCAACAGGCTTGACCTGAGACGATCAAAAGACGGCAGAATATACACAAAAAGAATTACCGGATCAGGTGAGACCAGATACGACGTATGGGAAATAAACGGTGATAGCGGCGATATCACATCGGAGGCTTTGCCGGCCGATCAGGGGAATAAACTATGGTTCGGATTTCGGTTCATGATGAATATTCCATTGAAGAACTTGTTCGCTCCCCGGATGGACACCGCGAAATACGCCCTGCGTCTTGCCTGGTTGGTTGATACTCTGGTATTTTATACTCTTCCCGCCGCTCTCCCGGTGATCGGCCCTTACCTTATATTCGGGCATGTGCATTGGACCTTCGCTTTAGCGTCGGCGGTATTTACTTTATCCGCCAGATGGGTCTATTTTAACAGCCATCCTGATGTCCTTGAGGTCAAGTATATTAAAGCCGCTATAGCCCTTATCCTGAAAAAACCGCTGCCGGATCTGGGCATCCTGGAAAATAAGTATATAGCTCCCCTGGAAATTTCGTTAGCGGGTGTTTTTCTGGCTATGATACCTTCGGTGTTGATCTATCTCGGTTATTCACCGTATTTCGCCGTGATCATGCCTTCTTTGCTCTTGATGCGGTATCACAGCGACAGGAATAGGACAGCTGTAAAGTTACAACCACCCACCGGGTCCACGGCAGCGGACGGATCCGGCGGATCCGGGTCATCACAAACCACCCCC
>JADFYD010000113.1 GCA_015233235.1 Candidatus Omnitrophota bacterium
GATCATCCCTTCAAGGTTCCGTGAAGTCATAACGGACAGGGGGATAGAAATGCTTTATATCACCCGCGGGTTAGACGCGTGTCTTTTTGTCTTCGGCGAAAAAGAATGGCGCACGCAGGAAAACAAATTCAAGACCATGGCTTTCACGAAACGCGACGTAAGAGCTTTTCAGAGACAATTTTTCGGCGGCGCAGTGGAAGTCGAGCCTGACAAACAATGGCGCATACTCATTCCGGACTATCTAAAGGAGTATGCGGGGCTGAAACACAATATAAAACTGGTGGGTGTTTCCGACCGTTTTGAAATATGGGATAAAGAAAAATGGAACGATTTTTATTCTAACTCAAAAGAAAAATTCGAGGATATAGCGGAAGACCTTATTCTCTCGTCCGAAGAAAAGTCCGCCTAAAGTTTCTAGGGGGGTAATTATGTACAGAAGATGCGCGATAAAATTCCACAAAAAACAGGTAGAGTTCATTAATTGCGTCAACATGGTCGAACGCGTAAAAAAAGCAAGAGCCCTGCCGCAAGGAATTTCGCATCTTGGGATAAGTCGTTATGTGATGGTTTCCAACGGTGAAACAAGGCCGGGGCACTTGATGCTGAGATCCGTAAGATAGGCCACATGCGGACGGTACGACTTGGACAGTGAAAATGGGGACACGAAACATGTGCCGGTGCTTCTCGCCGAGGCGATAGAGGGGCTGGATCTCGCGCCTGGGGACATTGTGGTGGACGGTACTGCAGGCGCTGGCGGGCACGCGGAAGAAATATTAAAAAAGATATCGCCTTCGGGAAAATTGATCGCCATTGACAGGGATAATGAAGCGATCCTGCGAGTTGAGAAGAAACTTGGTCGTTTTGGTAACGCTTTGATCTGTGTGAACGATAACTTTAGAAATATAGGGTCAATTCTTAAAACATTATCAATAAGCGCCGTTAACGGAGTTCTTTTGGACCTTGGAATGTCGTCGTATCAGTTGGACGATGCGCAAAGAGGATTCAGTTTTTCAAAAGAGGGGCCGTTGGATATGAGATATAACGTAGAACAAGAGTTGAGCGCTTCCGACATAATAAACAGGGCCGATAAGTATGATCTCGAAAAAATACTCCGCGAATACGGCGAAGAACGCCACGCTAAACTTCTTGCGCAAAAAATAGTGGAAGAGAGAAAAAAAATAAAAATATCCACTACTGCCCAGCTTTCCAAATTAATTATTGATTCGATCGGACGTAAGTATTATAATCAGCGGCTTAACCCCGCGGCAAGGACCTTTCAGGCCTTAAGGATATTTACCAACGACGAGCTCGGGTCTCTTGAGTACGGACTTGAAAATATTATTAATTCCCTGGCGTCGGGGGGAAGAATTTGTGTGATAGATTTTCATTCATTAGAAGATAAAATCGTTAAAAATATTTTCCATAAAATGAAAACATCAGGTATACTTCAATGCATAAACAAAAAGCCGATAGTCCCGGCATATGAAGAGGTTAGATCAAACCCACGCGCGAGAAGCGCTAAGTTAAGAATAGGAGAAAAAATATAATGTGGCTGTCTAGAAGTTTGTTGTGCAGTTTAATTATCGCTATTTTATGTTTTGCATATGTTTATCAACATGTGGAGATCGTTAAACAAGGATATCAGCTTAACGATAATATGAACAGTCTTTCCATTTTGGTCGATCAGAATTCACGCCTCATGTACGATCTTTCGCGGTTGGAATCTCCGCGAAATTTGTTGTCCAAGATCGATACCGGAGGTTTTAATTTCGGCACTAAAAGAGAAGAGATGAGCGATACATATCTCCTTGGAAAACCGGAAATAGAAGAAGTGTACGCGCCCGAACGTCTATCGGACAAAATATTTGATATGTTCACACTTCATGCTGCGGCTGACGCCCGCAGGAAAAATTAAATCCTGCTAGCGGAGCGCCATGCACAGATCACGACAGTATTTAGTGCTAACGGCGACTGTAATAGTTTTTTTCTTCCTTATCATCAAGCTTTTTACCTTCCAGATCATCGGGTTTTCCAAATTCAAAGCGTTAGCCGAAAAACAGCACGATAAAAGCCTCGAGATGCCGGCGGTACGCGGGACCATTTACGACAAATTCATGGAACCGTTGGCGATCAATATCAACAAGCCCAGCATATACGCCAATCCTCACCAGATCGCCAATAAACAGGAAGTCGCGCTAAAGTTGTCGAAGATATTGGGGATGGACGAAAACGAGATCGTTAACCTTCTCTCTAAGAGCAAATATTTCGTGTGGATCAAACGTATAGTCGACATGAGCGCGGCAGACCGCATAAAAGCCCTTAAGATCGATGGGCTCGGTATAATAATGGAAAATAGGCGCATTTACCCTAATTGTTCTTTGGCGGCCCACGTTCTGGGCTTTGCCGGCGTGGATAATAGGGGCTTGGAAGGTATAGAACTATATTATGACGACAAACTGAAAGGTGAAGCTGGGTATCAGAAATTCATAAAAGATGCCAGAAGCAACCCGGTTTTTATGGATTACAACGACATCGTTTTTCCGCAGAACGGCCTTAATATTGTGTTGACTATAGACACGGTAATACAGTTTATAGTCGAGGAAGAACTGAAAAAAATGGTCGATGAAAGCGGAGCCAAATCGGGTTATGGCATCATAATGGACCCCAACACCGGCAGAATACTGGCGATGGCGAACTATCCGACGTTTGACCTTAATAATTTCGGGGCGGCCGAAGGCGACATAAAAAAGAACTCCTGCGTGACTGATATGTTCGAACCGGGAAGTGTATTCAAGATTGTCACGGCCAGCGCCGCGCTCAACGAAGGCCTATGCGATCTGGACGATACTTTTTTCTGCGAGAACGGCAATTGGCCGACTTCCGGCAGGATCCTGCATGATGTCCATCCATACGGTAAATTAACATTCAAGGAAGTTATCGCCAAATCCAGCAATATCGGCTCTGTCAAAATAGGTATGAAGGTCGGCGAGAATAAGATGTACACATACATGAAGAAATTCGGATTTGGAGAAAATACCGGCGTGGATCTTCCTGGTGAAACACCCGGCATAGTCAGGCACCCACGCGACTGGTCTAGGAGCGACATAACAACTATCCCTATCGGGCAAGGTGTCGCCGTGACACCGATACAGCTGCTGGCTGCGGTAAGCGTTATAGCGAACAACGGATATTTGATGCGGCCGTTCATTATTGATAAGATCATGTCCGCGGACGGTTTTGAGATCGTCAGCAATAGCCCGGGTATAAAATGGCAGGTAGTGAACGCGAAAACCTGCCGAAAAATGAAAGACATACTTGAAGCCGTCGTTCTGATCGGCACCGGGAAAAAAGCTTTTTCGGAAAAATACACTATGTGCGGTAAAACCGGAACCGCTCAGGTGGCGAACCCCGGCAAGGGATATTACGCCGACAGGTATAACGCTTCGTTTGTGGGTTTCGCGCCTAAGGATAAGCCGCAAATCGCCTTCGCCGTCATAGCTAAAGAACCCAGAGGTGTGCATTTCGGCGGGAGCATAGCCGGGCCCGCTGTAAAAAATATCGTTGAAAGGGTACTGGACTATATGGGAACCGGCGACGCCGAAAAAATGAAATTTAAATATTATCAAAAAAATTGCGCTCTTCCCGCTGTCGTGAAAAATGCGAAGCCGGCAGCTCCGGCAAGCAAAGCCCAAAACAGTCTTAAACCGGCGAAAGCCGAAAAAAAAGAAAAGAACGCAAAAACAAAAAAAGACACAAAAAACACCAAGCCTGTGAAGTCCGTAAAGAAAAGTCAACTTTCGCGGGTTTCGCCGTCAGGATAAAAATGACCGATATTGATTTGATCGTTAAGGAAGTCGCGAAAGTAGTCTCGGGTGACCCGGGTAAGGTAAATATCGATTCACGCAGCGCAGGAAGCGGTGATGTTTTTTTCGCGTTGAAAGGCAGCGCCTTTGACGGCCGTCTGTTTATCAAATCCGCCCTAGAAAAAGGCGTATCGCTTGTAGTTTCCGATACTGTCCCCGCCGACCTGACGGCAAGGGAAACTGCTTTCGTGCGCCTCACTCCTTGTGTCAGGAAAACCCTAAACCTTGTTCTACGTGAGATTTACCGCGATCCGACAGCGGGGATGAAAACCTTTGGCGTTACCGGCACTAACGGCAAATCTACTACCGTATTTCTTGTTCATACGATCTTTAAAAATCTCGGGTTCAATCCGGGGCTAATAAGCACGGTCAGCAACATTATTGAGGGTGATGAGCTTGTTAAGGCATCCTATACTACTCCAGATTCGCCGGCGCTTTACAAATATCTTTCAGCGATGAAAGTATCCGGGAAGGACGCTCTTTCGCTTGAGATATCTTCACATGCGCTTGACCAGTATAGATTTTACGGCATACTTTTGGATTCGCTGATGCTGACTAATATCCCTCCGGAACATCTTGATTACCACGTTACAATGGAAGAATATCTCAAAGCTAAAGTGAAGATATTCGAAATGCTTAAAGTGAACGCTGTGGCGGCCGTAAACACCGACGATCCGTTATTCGCGGCATCTTTGCATTTGATGAAAGCTCCGGCTCTTTATACTTTTGCCGTCAAGCGGGATGCGGATTTTATGGCGAAGGATATCAGGTTCTCTCCCGAGTCGATGTCCTTTAAGGTGGAGAGCAGAAAATTCGGAAATTTTCTGCTTGAGACGAAACTTATAGGTCTTTACAACGTGTACAATGTGCTTGGGGCTGTCGCCGCGATATTGCCGCTCGGGTTCGAAAGAAAAAAAATTATCGAGGCCGTTTCTGGCTTTAAACCTGTAGCCGGTCGTTTGGAGAGGGTGGAGCATAAAGGTGATTTTCATATTTACATCGACTACGCGCATACGCCGGAC
>JADFYD010000114.1 GCA_015233235.1 Candidatus Omnitrophota bacterium
ATTCCGGAAGGGCAAAGAATTTAAACGAACTCGCGGCCATGGCCATGAACAGGCTGGCGGGAAACCCTTTGCCCATGACATCGCCGATCATGACGCCCAATTTCCCATTCTCGTGCAGAATGACGTCGTAAAGGTCGCCGCCCACCTGCCGGGCTGTCATCATCGCGCCAAAAGCGTCGATGCCGGCCACGGCCGGAAGTTCTGCCGGCAAAAAGCTCATTTGTATGTCTTTCGCTATATTGAGTTCCTTTTCCAGAAGCTCCCTGCGCCGCATTTCCATGAGATATTTCCTGAACGTGAAAAACATGTACAGGAAGACTACCGCCCCTATCGGATAGAACATGTCGACCCATGTGCGCGCGAAAAAGAACATACCTATCCCGAAAACCGCATAGCCGGCCACAAAAAATATTACAGATAGAAAAGCGAAGTTCCTGCGGCTTTTGACCGTCACGACCAGTGTGATGATAGAGATGATGAAAAGAACAATGAGGTTATCTATTCTATTCATCCTGTGAAGAAAAAGGTCGTTCATGGTGCTGTTGTACATGGCGGCATACACGCCTACCCCCGGGTACAATGGTTCCAGCGGTGACGGATGAGCATCGGGAGAGGCGGCCGCCGTAAAGCCTATAAAACAAACCGAATCTTTCAGCTCGTTAAGATCTATAGCCGGCGGTTTGCCTATCATACCCGAGAGATACGACTGTATGACATCTATGCAGGAATAGTGACGGAATGATTCGGCCCACTTCGAGGGATAATTTATCAGCACTTCGGATCTTTCCCCGAGCGGTATGGTCAGTTTTTTATCGACGACGATCTTCGACCCGGGTATAATTTTGACATTTTCGAACTTGACGCCGTAATTGTCGAGCGCAACCTTTAATCCGAGGTGCGGATAAAATTTGCCCTTATACTCAACGAACGGCAGTACACTGCGTACCTTACCGTCGATATCGGGCTGTACGTTAACATATCCGATGTCTTTGCAGGCTGTTTTAAAATATTCCAGAAGAGGCGCGATCTCACCCTTAGCTGAAATATATTTATTAGAATTTTTCGCCACGTCCAGCTCGAACACATAAGCCATGTAGACATTCCCGGCCTCTTTCGCGGCATTTATCAATTCCTGGTCGTCGTTCGTCGTTTCCGTAAAAAATACGTCGAACACGATATCTTTCGCGCCAGCGGCTTTCAGGGCTTTGATCAGCAATGCGTGGTATTTTCTGGGGATGGGCCATTCACCGAGCCCTTTTATCGTATCGTCACTGATGTGGATAATGGCGATCTTATTGTTCACTTTTAATTTCGGCCGGATCTGGTAGCGGAAGTCCAAAGTTTTGTATTCGAGCTCGTCAAAAACGCGGAAATATGACAGCGAGAAAAGGGCCAGGAAAAAAACCGGCCAGAAGACGAATGATAATATTTTGGAGGTTTTAGCCATGTGTTACGACTATTCCCCTTTGAACAGCAATTTCCAGGGATGCGCCTTGATATCTTCGCTGAATTCCTTGAAATTCTGGGAAAGGCCTTCAAGGTTAGTCACGGTATTCTTCAAACCTTGCCGGTTATCCGTAACGACGCCGTTGAGGTTCTGCATAAGGGTTTTCGCTTCACCCAAAGTTTTATCCAGACCGTCGGCGATCTTATCGGCTTTTTTGAACAGTTCCCTCATCTGCACCGGGTCCTCGCTCGCGATAGTGTCGTTCTGTTTAACGAGCTCGGGGGAGTCCCCGGGCGTAATACCGACGTAAGAGTCGCCAACAAACCCGGCGGAGGCGATATACGCGACGGAATCTTTCCTTATTCTGGCGTCTTTAGACAACGAAAGTGTGCACTCGACCATAGTCTTATCGTTATCGTAAACAAAACGGATATTGCTGATACGTCCCACCCCGATCCCGGAGAGTTTTACCACCGCGTCTTTCTTGAGGTCACCGGCATACCTGAAATATGTCTTGATGTCATACGGTTCGGCGGTAACTCTTATGGTTTTAGACATAAAAAACATACAGGCCGCCACGCCGATCAGTATTACGACCCCGGCTTTAACTTCGTTCGGTATCTTCATTTATTCTCTCCTTGAAATGCTGTTAGCATGTGTATGGGCACGGCATGCCGTGCCCATACGTCTATCCCGTCAATTGGTCCAAATAATCTTCTTTTTCCTGGAAAAAACTGATAGGTCCGTCAAAACTGCCGTTGATGAACTGCTTTACCAAAGGATTTTTAGAATTTTTTATCTCATCCGGCGTGCCTATTTCAAGTACTCGGCCCTCATAAAGCATCGCTATCCTGTCGGCTATCGCCATGACGCTTTTCATGTCATGCGTGACGACGACGCTCGTCATCGAGAGTTTGTTCGAAAGATCCACTATAAGTTTGTCTATCACCGAAGACATTATGGGGTCGAGTCCCGCGGTAGGCTCGTCGTAAAAAACTATCTGCGGGTCCATAGCGATGGCACGCGCTAGACCCACTCTTTTCTTCATGCCGCCCGAGATCTCGCTCGGCAGGAGGTCCTCAAAACCCCTTAGACCCACCAGCTCCAGTTTCATCTTCACCATTATTTCGATAACGTTCTTGTTAAGTTTGGTATGTTCGCGTAAAGGTAGACTGACATTCTCGCCGACCGTCATGGAATCAAAAAGCGCGGAAGATTGGAATGACATACCTATTTTTTTCCGTATCTCGTTAAGCGCTGCCTCTTCGGCACTCGCTATATCTTTGCCCATCAGAAAGATCTGCCCGGAAGTAGGTTTAAGATTCCCGATAATGTGCCGAAGCAGAGTGCTTTTGCCGCAGCCCGACCCGCCCATTATAACGAAGATCTCGCCTTTGCGAATTTTTATATTTATACCGTTCAGGACCACCCTGTCGCCGAATTTTCTGACAAGATCCTTTACTTCTATAACAACTTCATCTTTTTCCGCGTCAAATTTATTCATTTGTTTACCCTCCACACGCTTCCGCGTGTGGTATCCAGTATATTCCCCACACGGCAGTGTGGGGTTATTCACAATAGCTGACAACAACTACACTTGCGAGAAGAAAAATACTCCCGTCATGATACAGTCCAGCACTATTATCATGATAAAACTTATTACAACGCTCAGGGTCGTGGATTTTCCCACGCCTTCCGCTCCGCCTTTAGTTGAAAGCCCCACATGGCATGAGATCATCGCTATCGCTATGGCAAAAAGCGCGCTTTTGACAAGCCCCGACCATATATCCTTCCACACAAGAAAATCGAAAGAAAAAAGTACGTACCGGTGAAAACCTATATCGAGGGTAGTCACTCCTACTATGAGCCCGCCGACTATACCCATAAAATTCGCCATAAGCGTAAGACACGGCACCATCACTAAAAGCCCTAAAAATCTGGGGACAACCAAAAATCTTACCGGATCGATAGCCAGCGTTTCAAGTGCCTCGATCTGTTCAGAAACTTTCATCGTACCCAGTTCCGCCGCTATTGCCGAACCTACTCTTCCGGCCACCACAAGCGCCGTGAACACTGGCCCGAGTTCCCTTGTTATGCTGATACTCACCATCGGCGCCACATAGACTACCGCGCCTAACTGCTTCAGCTGGTAAGCGCTTTGCATAGCGATCACTATCCCGGTGAAAAGCGAGATGAACGCGACTATTATCACGGACTGCACTCCGGCAAAGACCATCTGCTGGAATATGCTCTGACGTGAAGCCACCTTTCCGCGAAAAGGCCCTACCACAATCCAGGCGACCGTGTCATACAAAAGAGCCAATATGCTGGTGAACTCCCTGATAAAACCGAGATACATCTTTCCGGTCGCAAAAAATATACTGCTCATAATGTCACCGCTTTTTACTCGAAGTTCTTTACGGCTTCCCCGTTAACAATGTCAAAAAGTTTATCGAGTTTGGTTATCTCAAAGAGTCCCAGCACCCTTTCCGAGAGGTTCGCCATCTTGAGTTTCCCGCCGTATACACGCATTTTTTTAAGTATTTCCACAAGCGTGGCTAACCCCGAAGAATCCACATAATTCACTTCGGAAAAATCGACGACTACTTTTTTCTTTTTCTCTTTTATGATATTCTCGAAGAATTTACGTACGTTCGGAGATGAATTTATGTCTACATCGCCCTTGATCCGGCAAACGGTTATATCAGCCTCTTCCCTCATATCGATCTGCATATCTCCCCCTGTTTTAAGAACATATTGTACACAAGCTAGAAAGCCTTTTTCATCACGACTTTCCTGCCGCCGTTCAGATATTCGACTTCATCCATCAGGTTCTGCACAAGGAACACTCCCCTGCCGCCCTCTTTTAAAAGGTTCTCCTCGCAAGTCGGGTCCGGGATCTTTCGGATATCGAACCCTTCGCCCTCATCCTCAACCGAAATCGTAACACATTCATCCGTTATTTCGGTCTCTATTTTAACCTTTTTATGCTTGGACTCCTTGTTGCCGTGCAACATGGCGTTACGGAGCACTTCCTCAAAACTGATGCGTATGTCAAAAATGGTATTTTCGTCGACGCCGTGTTCACCAAGCAGCTCGACCAGCCTGGCACTTTCGCCCTTCAAAAGATGTTTCTCGTTACCGATCTCGGAGCGGATCTTCACCAGCATCTTACTCCCTGTATAGGCCCATTTTACGGAACTTGTCGTATCTTTTAGCGACAAGTTCGTCGGGCGGCAATTTTGAAAGCTTCTCCAGGTCTTCCAGTATCACTTTCTTCATTTCTTTCGCGGCCTTTGTCATGTCGCGGTGCGCGCCTCCTAAAGGTTCGGGCATGATACCGTCTATGACACCGAGTTCTAGAAGTTCGC
>JADFYD010000115.1 GCA_015233235.1 Candidatus Omnitrophota bacterium
GAGAACATGTCGATCAGGTTATACATGAGCTAATGGACGCGTCATCTGCGAAGTTGTTATACCAGGATACGATATTGCATGACGCCCTTGAATGCCGCACTCCAGCCGCACCGCGAATGGCGGAACTTATCGGAAAGATGATAGAGATCGGCAGAGACGCCAGGCGATCCGGGCAGGCGCTTTTATTTCCGGCGGAACTTATGGTGAACACGTGCGGCCACCACTTGCCCGAGGAAAAATTTGATCTGGCAAAACTGTATCCCGGACACAAAACATTCAGCCAAATGGATAAGGTCGAAATGCAGTCTGAGATCGGCAATTTAAGGCGCGACATGGCCAGGTCCGAGGCCTGGGCGCGCGAGTTTATGCGATCTTTCGAATACCGTCTGGCCGAGCGGTTGTTAAAACTGAAGAAAAAAATGATGTTCCGGCGCCCAAAATGAAGATCTACTCATTCGACGTCTTTGACACTG
This sequence comes from Candidatus Omnitrophota bacterium, assembly GCA_015233235.1. Taxonomy (GTDB): domain Bacteria; phylum Omnitrophota; class Gorgyraeia; order Tantalellales; family Tantalellaceae; genus JADFYD01. The sequence continues at coordinate 474 of JADFYD010000115.1, forward strand.
CACTCACCAGATATCTTCTGGACCCGAAGGACCTGTATATCGTGGTCCAGCGAAAACTTCGAAATGACAATTTCGATATCCCCGAAAAACTGAAAAACAATTTCTATTCCGAAAGAATGATAGCCGAGATAAACGCGCGCGTGTTTTCCGCAAAGGAAGACATCGTCCATGCCGACATATATGCCGAGCTCGAAAAGAAGTTCAAACTTAGCAAGGTGCAGTCCGCTAGATTGATGGAACTTGAAAATGACCTGGAATACGAGTCGGTAAGCCCGATCGCCTGGACGATAAACGCAATAAATGAGTTGAGGGAAGAGGGACATCGTATAATTTTCGTTTCGAATATGTATCTTTCGAGCTCTCACATAAGGCGATTGCTGGAGAAGGTCGGAGCGTATAAGGAAGGTGACGGACTGTATGTATCGGGCGAACTTAACGCGACAAAGACCACCGGAACCATATTTAAGTACGTCATCGAAAAAGAAGGGTGCGGATATCAAGATCTGTACCATATCGGCGATAACCTGCATTGCGACGTTTATGTCCCTTCAAAACTCGGCATAAATATTTACAAAACTTCGTACAGCGATATAAGCATGGTAAAAAGATGGCATTTTTTTATTCGCTTTAGAGGCAGGTTCATTTTGTTGACAAGGGCGTTAAAAGCCCTGAAAAAAGGCAGGTAGAGTCCGGACGATGTTTAAGCATATACAGGACATTAATCGATACGAAAAGGCCATGATGGATACCATCTCCGGCGACCGGTTCTTTAGGTCCTGTTTATCCGGCAGCGCACGGTCGGTCAGATTGTCGCGCTCTTACGAAGATACGCATAAAAGAATAGTCTGGGCCACCGGTTCTGACATCGTCGGTCCGCTTATTTTTTTATATGTCGCGTGGGTGCTTGAGGAAGCCCGTAAACGCGATATAAAAAGGGTTTATTTTCTCGCCCGTGACGGTGAAGTGATGCTGAAGACAGCGAAATTAATAAATGAATATTGGCGCCATGATATTGAACTTAAATATTTGTACGGGTCGCGCGGCGCATGGCTGCCCTTGGCGCTCGGGGAAATAGGTGATTTCGAGTTTCACTGGATGACCTGGGGATATTTATCTACGGTTTCTTTGGAAGAATTATGCGCGCGTCTGTTCATAAAATACCCTATTCTGGAAAAATATTTCGATAAATATGGGTTAACGGCTAATGGATCGGGGAGGAACCTGTCGCTGAGTGAGGTAAGGCTGTTAAGAAATTGTTTGCAGGATAAAGAGGTGCAGGATATCATTTCTGATAATGCGGACGCCCGTCGTCGCGATGCTCTGGCGTATTTTGAACAAGAAGGGTTGTTTCAGGAGACGCCGTATGCTGTTGTCGATACGGGTTGGGGGGCGAGTTCACAATACGCGTTAAGCGGTATTTTGGATAAAGCCGGTAAATATCCCGGGCGAGGTGTTACGGGATTCTATATGGGAGCAAGTGAGGCTAAACAGATTTACAAAAATGACAAAGTGATCTCTTTTCTTTTCGATTGGACTAAAGAACCGCGGGACTACAGGTTGTCAAATTATCTTTTCTATGAGATATTTACCGCGGCCCGGCACGGAAGGACCATAGGGTATGACGGATCCGGCGGAGAGGTAGTTCCGGTGTTGGATAATACCTCCAATGAAATGGCGCTTGCATGGGGGTTGAATGTGCAGGAAGAGAGTGTTTTAGCCTATTCCACGGTTTTCTCGGGGCACCTTACACCCGAAGTGATAGACTTTAAAGCTGCCAGGACGATATTGCGAAAATTGCTTTGTATGTTCATGGAAAGTCCCGGCAGGGAAGAGGCCGATGTCTATGGAAAGTACGCGATAGGAGGAGAAATAACCGAAAGGGATTTTAACTCTTTTGCCCCGGCCATAAGCCATGCGGAGTTTTGGAAGATCGCTTTAGGTAAAGAAAGGTTCAAGGGGTTCTGGCCCACCGGCACGCTCGTCCGATCAAACATGCCTGTCATCAAGTTCATGTGGGACATAGTCCAGCGGTTTAATTTGCTGTATTACCTCCGGAAATACATCTTCAAATATTAAAAGAAAGTTCTTTTCTATGAGCGTGCAAGAATAGTTGCTGCCGCCTCCAACACTTCCCCGGCGCTTATCGCCGAAAGGCACTCAACTTTTTTGCGGCACCAGGGTGTGTATCCGAACTTTGTGCATGGTGAGCATGGCAGGTTTTTATTGATCACAACGTGTCCGGCGCCGATCGGCGCCCATTTTTTCTCTATCCCCGCGCCGAAAAGCGAGATCGTCGGCGTGCCCAGAGCGTAAGCCATGTGCATGAGCCCGGAATCGGCGGTGATAAGAAGTTTGCTATGCTTAATTATTCCGGCGGTCTCTTCAAGACTGGTCCTCGCGGCGGCTATTATGGCTCCGGGAGCGGCATTGTGAATTCTTGCGGCGCGGCTTTTGTCCTGAGCCCCCCCGAGCAGCACTACCGTGTAGCCTGATGCCTGAAGGTCTTTCGCCACGTCGGCGAAATTATTTATGTCCCACCTGCGTTCATTTACCGTCGCGCCGGGAAAGATCGATACAATGCCTTTTGATTTATTTTTTATCTGATATTTAATGAAGTAGGGGAGTTTGATCTCCGACAACAGGAACGGAGTATCTTTCCGGAACGTGTGGTCCTTTGCCGTCAGGGGATTTATCAGGTTTAGAAAGCTGTAAACCTCGTAGTCGTCATGGCTGTAGTCTATTTTTATGTTAAACAGTTTTCCCCGGTTATTTGTGGCGAACCCGATCTTTACCGGGGATTTGGCGGTGTAAGCGACGAATGCCGACAAGTTATGCCATTGTTCCGTGTCGATCACAACGTCATAATTGTTCTGCAGCACTTTTAAGATGTCCAGGCCGCTGTCGAAGACATATATCCCGGTAATGCTGTTCAATAGTTTAAATATTTCAACGTTCCTTTTCTCGCAAAGAATGAAAATTTTAGCTTTCGGAAAACTTTTAGCGAGATCATTTATCGCCGGGATCAATAATACCGCGTCGCCGATGCCGCCAGGACGGATTAAAAGGATCTTATTGGTCTTAATGTCCGCCGGTACGGGTATTTTGAAAGCGGGCAAGGCTCGGACAATGAGCCTGCCAAGTGTTTTGTCGAGGAGCTTGAGTAAAAATATTTTCATGTCTATCCGTTTGACGTTAGCGGCTTAAAGGGCATATTCTGCGCGCGTCGGCAGATCCGCCAAGTCCATTATTATCAAGCAGGAGCAGCGTCGCGCTGTAGAGTATGTTAATTAAGGCCTTGGCGGACTGCCTTCCGTGCTCGAACATGCCCTTCAAGCCGCTTCAAATGTCTCTTCTTGCACAATACGCGCTAATGATACAAAACTGCCACCACCGCCGCGCCCCAGAGGACCAGGTTCACGAGCGACGGCGCGTCTGACAAAAGCACTTCGCCTGGGTCGCCGCCGATACCGCGAGTGTTAACGACATATAAATATCTGAAAATACCGTAAATTACAAATGGCAGAGTATACGCCATCGTCGCCGAGCCAGTCTTGTCGTAACGGGTTCTGATAGAGAATACAACGCGTAAAAGGCGATCACAAGCGTTGCTGAAATGAGCACTAGCTGGTCCAGGTAATATGTTTCGTAATTGATGAGCACGTCACGGTGCTTACAGGCGTCGCGCGCGGGATACGAACCGCACCAAACTCGAAGCACTTAAGCTTGTACCAGAAAACGCGTCAGTCATGGCCACGTTCGAGTTTTTACCTAAATTATCCATGCGGAAGGACCTATATACTTTTTACGCCGACTGGCGCGGCGGAATATACCGTAAAAAACCGGTTTATGATTACGCGCTGGTCAACTTTAACGACCACTTTATCGATAAGGACCTCCGTTTCCATCCCGAAGAAATATCCGGGAACTTTTTCGCACTTTTGTCAGGAAAATACGGAAAAACGCTTTTTTCCGAAGATGACATAGTTTTATTTAAAAAAGGGGCGCCCGATACTTCCGACTGCCTTCTCGCGGTCTCGGAAAACCCCGCCGGCGCATTAAAACAGATAGAAATGCTGATAGACGGTTCGCTGAAACTTGCAAAATATACAATGAAATCCGCGAATAAAAACGGGCTACTGCCTATTTCTTTTACCTGGGAGAAGACTAGCGACAACGCTTCTCTATATGACATATATTTTTTCATATATGGCGAGAAAATTTACGAATGCGTAAAGGTCCACCCGCTCGCGTACAGGTACTACATACCGCGCCTGCCGGTCGG
>JADFYD010000116.1 GCA_015233235.1 Candidatus Omnitrophota bacterium
ATGTGTTCCTGACCGAAAAAATCATCGACCGTCTCCGGGCACATGCGAAGCGCGAGCGGCTTTTGAGAGCCTTTTCGTGCGGCTTCTTTTTCGAAGAGTCCGAGATCGTCGGAATTTTTATCAGTCATAATCTCAACCCGTTAAAAAAATTGAGGGCCGGAAGCAATCCAGCCCTTGTAAGAACTCTACTCTCGAATTTCTAATGCTCTGCTAATTCCGCCTTCGGCGGAATTAGCCCCATCCGGCCGTAGTCGGCGAGAGATTTGGTCCCAGTTTCCCAGGTGGGTGCCCTCCCGGTAATCCCGAAGGAAAACCGAAGTTAGGCTCCCATTGTAATTTTGTTGGCCAAAATCTCTATGTAGCCGGCCACGCACCGGACAGGAAAGAAGTGTTATGGTGTTATTATAACACCATAAAAAACGCCATGCAATCGTTTTAGAAAAGTATGCTCAATATGCGGACAAGCCGCCACGCTGCGCAATCTTGCGCGCGGTGAAATTTATGACCAAGCTGCCGCGCTGCGTGGTTCTGCGCGCGGCATAAAAGCCGTGCTCGAACCACTCCGCGCGGCAGCTTTTGAAGATTTTAATCGTTTCGCCGATCACTCCGTGTGCCACCCGAAAACTTTTTATCTACACGCGCAAATCCCGCCACATGACAAATTGTTATATTTAAACCCGTTTAGCATATTTTATCGGCGGAAAATAACACTTGGGGTTGTGGGGGTTCTAGCGGTAATTGCGAAACAAGCTGTTTCGCAATTTGGTCGTAGAATAAAAACCATTGTCTGATAAGCTCAAGGTTCCGTTTGGAAAACCCCTTCATATACGGAAATTCCGCGGTCAAGTCCTTGCTTAATCGAAGAATAAAACCATCCCCCCATTTGGCGGTTTTTTGCCTGACAACGATATCCGCGCCGATACTCCAATAAAGCTTGAGCAACTCGGTATTCACACTAAGCGCCGCTTTAACCTGGGCGCTCAGTACTCTTGCCTTAATGTCCGCGAACCAAATTTTACATTCTTTATCAAAAACCGGATCAGTTCTCATACACCCACCCCTATTAGTATAGACAACAAAAAGGAATGATTTCGTTCAAATTTTCTTAATTTATTTTCGAACCGTGATAAAAATGACGTGCAACAGCGGAACGTTGCTGGTCATCCGCAACGCCAAAGGTACACCGTGACAAAGCTTGCCCCTCTTACTTACTGCTCCGACGGACAAAAACCTATTTGTCCCTTTTTCGGTGCGGGCGGCGGGGCGAGTAGTTCTTTCAAGGCATCAAATACTAGCTGGAACTGCCCATCATATTTCTTTTCCATTTCTTCGATCTTATTTTTCAGGTCCTTATGCGATCCCATCATCTGCCGCAATTTTGTGAACGTCCTCATTATCGCAATGTTCGCCTGTATCGCCCTCCGGCTATTCAAAACACTTGATAACATCGCGACGCCTTGTTCGGTAAAAACATAAGGCAAATAACGTCTCCCGCCCCAACTTGAGATGCCAAATTGGCATCTCAAGTTTTCAAATTCTTTGGCGGTCAGTTTAAACATAAAATCCGGCGGGAATCTATCAAAATTCCTGCGAACCTGTCTTGTCAACCGAGCAGTCTCTACTTTGTACAATTCCGCCAGGTCGGCATCAATCATAACCTTATGGCCCCTGATAAGGTATATTTTGTTCTCTATCCTTTCAGCCGGGATCAATAATAAATGTTTTTTTACCGCCATATTATATCCTTTTTTTGGAAAATAACCCGAAAGACCCTTCTATTAATATAGACAACAAAAGAAGGCGCTTTCGTTCAAAATTTCTTAAATTATTTTTGATCAGTCGGTTACATTTTGTAACCGACTCACAACCATCCTTGATGCCCTGCGTTAAATGGGGATATGCCGGCATGGTCGGCTATGGTTTGGAAAAATTTTATCGGAAGGTGACGTTAAGTTTTTGGGAGAGGGCTGATTTGATCCTTGTGTGAGTGTCCTCGACCTCTTTATCGAGCAGGGTGCGATCTTTTACGCCGTATGTGATGCTATAAGTGAGGCTCCTTTTGCCTTCGGGAAGTTTTTCGCCCTGGTAGATGTCTATAAGTTTTACTTCGCGGATAAATTCTTCGCCTTCTTTTTTTATTATGCTCTCTATCTCTGCCGACGAAATATTTATCCCGCAGAGGATCGATACGTCGCGCGAAGAAAAAGGAAATTTCGGTATGGATCTGTACCTATTGGTAAGTACCGCGTTTTTTATAACTTCTCCAAGTTGTATGTGGCACACAAATACGTTCTGATCTATGCCCAGCGCCTTGAGGACTTTAGGCGAAACTTCGCCGAGAAAACCTATTCTTTTTACGCCGCCGATATAAATGCCGGCTGAGGGGCTGATGTCTTCGATTTTTTCCGGTTTAAACCGCGCTTCGACCTTTAACACGCCAAGGGCTTCTTCGATCATTCCTTTCAGCAGAAAAAGATCCGCGTTTTCCCGGCCTTTCCAATCGTTTCTAACAAGTCCCGTTATGCCGATACAAAGCGTTTTTATTTCGTCATAGGATTTACCATTGGGAGAAGCGGCATATACTTTACCTATCTCAAAAAATCTCATGTCCTTGTTCTGGCGGTTGATATTGTACGAAATACTTTTTAGCATACCGCTAAGGAGTTCCGGAACAAGCACTTTGTGCTCTTCGGAAAGGTAATTACTCAAAACGACATTACCCGCCTTGACGGCCGGAAATCTGGCGGCATCGGCGTCATCTGTAAGGTTATACGTCATTATCTCATAGAGCCCCGCGGCAGACAGTTCTTTAGATAATTTTTCCGTTACCTGCCGGGATTTGTCTTTACGTTCATCGGGCGACTTAAAAAGAGGGGCCGTCGCGGGTATGTTATTGTAGCCGTAAATTCTGGCGACCTCTTCGACAAGGTCTATCTCCCGCGTCAGGTCCTCCCTGAATGACGGTGGTTTGACCTCAAGATCTTTTCCGTTCTTTGATGCCGTTTCCGCGCCGAGTTTATCGAAAACTTTTTTTACCCATTCCTGTTTCGGTTCGATGCCTAAGATCTTCGCGCATCTTTCTAAACTGAAATTTATCTTTGTTTCCGGTATATTCAAAACTCCAGTTTCGTAAAAACCGCCTATTTCACCGCCGGCTTCTTCTATTATGAGATTCGCCGCCCTATTCGAAGCTTTTGCCACCATATCTTTATTTACACCGCGCTCGAACCTGTAGCTTGAGTCGGATGCGAGGGATAATTTCCTGGCCGTATGCCTTATGGAAAGCGGATTAAAATACGCGCTTTCAAGAAGTATGTTCTTCGTTGAATCGGTGACTTCCGTATCGCGCCCGCCCATTACTCCGGCGACCGCTATCGCGCGTTCACTATCCGCTATGACCAGCATATCACCCGCAAGTTCGCGCTCCACCCCGTCGATAGTTACTAATTTTTCGCCGGGTTTCGCACGCCTCACAACTATTTTTCCGCCCTTGATCTTATCCATGTCGAAAGCGTGCATGGGCTGGCCCAGTTCCATCAGGCAATAATTCGTCACGTCGGCGACATTATTAACAAGACGGAACCCCAGGGCCGAAAGACGGCTCGAGATCTTCTTGCCCGAAGGTTTAATTTTAACGTTTTTGATAACACGCGCGGTGTATTTCGAACAAAGGTCCGGGTCTTTAACGACACAATCTATCTCATTTTTTATTGAGGTTACTGGGCTTTTCGTGAATTCGACTTTTGGGGATATCAGTTCCTTATCACACACTATCGCCGCTTCACGCGCCATCCCCAAAATATTAAGGCAATCGGGCCTATTGGAAGTTATCTCGAAATGCAAAATCTTATCGCCGTCAACTTTTTCGATGGTCTCGACTTCGGAACCGGTCATAGTGAGCCTGTCGGCCAGTTCCTCGGCGGAGACGCCCACATCCACATAATCTTTTAACCAGTTATAACTTACCTTCATGTGAACTGCTCCAAAAACCTGACGTCATTCTCGAAAAACAATCTTATATCATCAATGCCGTATGTAAGCATCGCTATTCTCTCGACACCCATGCCAAAGGCGAACCCCGTGTACTTTGACGCGTCATAACCGACCGCCTTAAAAACAGCCGGATCTACCATACCGGCGCCGAGTATCTCAAGCCAGCCGCCGTTCTTGCACACGCGGCAGCCTTTGCCTTTGCAAATTATACATGATACATCAACTTCGACGCTCGGTTCCGTGAACGGAAAAAAATGCGGCCTGAGACGCATCTTAGTGTCTTTGCCGAACATACTGCGGCAGAATGTGAGAAGCACTCCTTTAAGGTCAGAGAACCTTACTCCTTCATCTACAAATAAGCCCTCGACCTGATGGAACATAAAAGAATGGGTCGCGTCAACCGCGTCAGGACGATAGACCCTGCCGGGCATAATAACGTGGATGGGCGGCTTTTCTGACTGCATCACATGAATCTGCACATTGGAAGTATGGCTTCGAAGCACATGCTCTTTGTCTACATAGAAAGTATCGAACGCGTCGCGTGAAGGATGGTCTAAAGGGATGTTCAAAGCCTCAAAATTATAGAATTCGGTCTCTATCTCGGGGCCTTCGGCTATGCTG
>JADFYD010000117.1 GCA_015233235.1 Candidatus Omnitrophota bacterium
ACCGGTTCATATGCAAAAGCCCACGTATGTGGGCTTTTGTATTTAACATGTTACTTGTTTTTTTCGGTGAATGTGATATATTTGCAAAAACAAAAAAACGGTAACCCGATAGTCGGAATTCAACAAAAAAGGAGAGAGTATGATTAAACACATATCCTTAGTGTTGGGTTTTTGCGCCCTAATGGCGTCCACGCCTCTTGCGGCAGGTGCCGCAAATGCCAAGGTAGGGAATGACAAAGCCTTGGATGCGGTTATTGTGTTGAAGGACAAGCTACGCGCCGATATCGCCGCGGGCGCGTCCAGGAATGTCATAGCCGCGGATAAAGCTAAGATCGAAGCCCTGAAGTCGTCGCTCAAAAGAGGAAAGTGAGTTGTAGGGGAACATGGGGACGTTCCATTTGGGGACACTCCACAAAGCTAAATCATGTCAAAATTTGATAAAAACCCTGTTGAAGCGTCCCAGTTTCCTGATACCATTTGCGAAAAGTGCCTGTCAAGGCTTGCAAATGATAGTATCATATGATACTATCATGTTATGAAACCGCCATATGAAATTACCAGTAAAGTGCTGAACTTGTGCGTCGATATCTCGCGGCAGGTAGGCAAGTGTGACGGGGTTAAGTTCTCCCGGCCGTCGCCCGAACTCCGCAGGCACAATCGTATAAGATCGATACAATCCTCTCTTGCCATAGAGGGAAACACTCTCTCGGAATCTCAAATAACCGATATCCTGAACGGTAAAAGGATTATTGGCCCCGCTAAAGATATTGTGGAAGTAAAAAATGCCATAAAAGCATACGATAAACTTAAAGAATATGATGTTTATTCATTGAAATCGTTTCTCGGCGCGCATGAGATCTTGATGAATGGGCTCATGAAGGATTCCGGTAAGTTCCGTTCGCAGGGTGTAGGTGTCGTTCAGGGCAAGAAAATTATTCATATGGCGCCAAAACATCCGATGGTTTTCGGTCTGATGAAGGAGTTGTTCTCTTATTTAAAAAAAGAGACGGATGTTCATTTGCTCATTCGATCAAGTGTTTTTCACTATGAGATGGAGTTCATACATCCTTTCTCCGACGGCAACGGCAGAATGGGCAGACTATGGCAGACTGCGATCATATGTAAGTTTCATCCTGTATTTGAATTTATTCCGGTAGAGGCACTGATCAAGAAACGGCAGAGAGAGTATTATAAAACACTGGAGATGTCGAATAAAAGAGGCAATTCGACCGTTTTCATTGAGTTTATGCTGGAAGCTATAAAGGAAGCGATAGAAGAGTTTGTCGGTGAAATTAAAGGAATAGTGGATACGCCTCGAACCCGGTTGGATCGCGCCAAACAATATTTCGGGGCAAAAGAGTTTTCCCGTATAGATTATCTCAAATTTCATAAAACTGTTTCCGCGCCAACAGCGAGCAGGGATCTTCTATTGGGTGTTAAGGAAAAGGTTTTGTCAAAGACCGGTAAAAAAGCGTTAACGAAATATGTTTTTATTCACGCTTCTGTTAACCGAAGAGGGGTTTTATGAAAAGGTATTACAAACACAAAAAGTTCTATTTAACTTTGTTCGCATATATCCTCTTCTTCGCTTTAGAGGGTTACGCGAAAAGCGATATCGGCGGGAAAAGTCTGCCCGGAGAATATCCGATCGATATAGATATTTTTACTACGCGTGACAGGACTATCGTGCCGGGACCGAAACCTTCGGTACCGATCCATCTCTCGCAAGTTTCGAAATACAAACAATACGGCTATGGCCTCTGGCATTATGGCCCGGGTGACGAACTTGTCAGGCGGCTCGACATTATGTCTCCGGCTTATAACGGGGCGGCGGTTACCCGAAAAACAAAACTTCTGAATTTTTTTACCATATCCGACATCCATATTTCAGACAAAGAATCTCCTTCGCAACTGATATATCTTCAACACCTGCATGATACATTGCCGATAGGGGTCTCGCTATACTCAGGGAGCATGTTGTACACAACTCACGTTCTTGACGCGGTCGTCCGGACGATAAACGCGCTTAATGAAAGAACCCCGTTCGATTTCGGTATATCTCTGGGCGATACCTGTAATAACACCCAGTATAACGAGCTCCGCTGGTATATTGATGTTCTCGACGGCAAAGTTATAACCCCGAGTTCCGGCGCCAATCTGGGAGCCGACTCGATCGATTATCAGCGACCTTACAAAGCGGCGGGGCTTGATAAGGCCATTCCCTGGTATCAGGCTCTGGGCAATCACGATCATTTTTGGGTCGGTTCGATACCTGTGAATGATCTTCTTAGGAAGTCATTCATCAGCGATACGGTTATGGCCGCGGGAGATGTCCTCGTCGATCCCAGAAAAATTAACAGTCCCGATTACTATATGGGTGTTATTGACGGCTCAACTTCTTACGGCGACATTAAATACGCGGGACAAGCCGCGGATTTTAAAACTCCGCCGAAAGTTGTGCCTGATCCGGCGCGCCGTTCGCTTCTCCGGACTGAGTGGATGAAAGAATTTTTTGAAACATCTTCAAGTCCGGCCGGGCACGGTTTTAAAATGGAAGATGCCGACAAGGGCTTTGCCTGTTACAGTTTCGTGCCGAAGGCAACCATCCCGATGAAGGTTATAGTGCTCGACGACACTCAAAGGGAAGACGACGGATCTTTCGACATTCATGGACACGGCTTTCTTGACAAGGAACGCTGGGATTGGCTGAAAAAGGAACTTGCGGACGGCGATGCCGCCGGGCAGCTTATGATCATTGCCGCGCATATTCCGATAGATGTCGAAGCGGCTAAGTCAGAAATGGCATGGTGGAATGATCCTAAGAATGCCGTTACTTTGCAGGAGCTCATCGCCGAACTTCAAAACCATCCGAATTTGATCATGTGGATCTCGGGGCATCGACATTTGAACACTGTTAAAGCTTTTATATCGCCGGATCCGGTCAATTCTCCCGAAAAAGGGTTCTGGCAGGTTGAAACTTCATCGCTTAGGGATTTTCCCCAGCAGTTCCGGACTTTTGAAATTTATCTGAACAGCGACTATACGATATCGATCGTTACGACCGACGTCGACCCGGCGGCGAAAGACGGAACGCCGGCTGCCACATCTCGTTCATACGCGATCGCGGCGGAGCAGATAGTGGGTGACGGCATACATGCGTACAATTATAATCCAACCAATGATCCGACCATAAAGCCAATGCCCAACGGCGCATATAACGCGGAGCTTGTGAAAGAACTAAGTCCAAAAATGCAAATGAAATTAACAAATAAGAAATTGATCTCGAATGCAGTTGTTCGCCAGTGACACGAAAATGCCTTGAAATACGCGTAAAACGGTGTTATAAAAACAATGTTCGATCGTTTGTAAAACTAGGGGGTTAAGCAGTGTATTTTCTTGTGAGATGGCTGATCAATTCACTGGCGATATTTATTGTCGCCCATATAGTGAAAGGCATAGAGATCTCGAACACCGCGGTTGTGCTGGTGGTCGCTTTGGTTCTAGGGATCATCAACGCTTTTTTAAGGCCCATTATTATCCTTGTCACTCTGCCGATCAATATGCTTACTTTGGGGCTCTTTACGCTTTTTATTAACGGAGCTCTTTTTTTGCTGGTCTCTAAGATCGTCAAAGGTTTTGTGATCACCGGTTTCTGGCCGGCCTTTTGGGGATACATACTTTTCAGCATGATCAGTTTCTTCTTAAGTTTCATGTTCATCGACTCTTAGGAAGATCCGCGATAAACGCGCTTCACGGATATCCAGGCAAACTTTTACTCACCTCTTTCATTATTGTGAAAACTGAGATATGATATATGTTCCAAACTTGAGCCGTCTCGTGCGTGTTTTATAAAAAGTTTTAACTAGAGGTAATTATGCAGTCGCAATTGAATAAAGCAGAATTGTGGGAAAAAGAGACAGCCGTTTTTAAGGTGCATGCGGCGTTCCTGAACAAATATAACAATAGCGGAAAAGATCCTAAAGTTTTGCTTTCTGACCTTAAAAAAAGATATAACCTGTGGATTAAAGATAATCTTCCGTTCTCGGACAGCTCGCTTGTGGCCGAATATCTCGATGCGGCATCCGCCGCCACGTTCATTGCCGCCCTCAAAAAGGAAGCGAACGATCTTATCCGTGACGGGTTCGATCCTAAAGACGCGAGGCAGGTTTTAAAAGCGTTCATAGGTGTCAGGATGCTGGGTGTAGATATTAAGCTTAAAGAGTTTGAAGAGAGATTGGCGTATCTATTGAAGTATGACGAGAAATATCCCGGTTCTTTTAAAAGTCTTTTTATAAAAAGTAAAGCGCTCCGTTCTATAGAGATCAGCACGACCGAAGTACATGAAATTGACACCAGCGGTCTTGAGGTCGCGGTATTTGACGAGCATCTGTCGGAACTCCGGAATATCAAGGCGGAAATAGACAGTTTTTTATGGTTTAGTATAAATCTGCCCGGGCATAAACAATTTAATGCCAGGAACTTTTATCACAGATGGAAACGCGACGAGGCTATCGCGGCCGGCACTTTTAACGAGAAAGAGCGGTTCAATGTCCAGTTCCCTGAGGAAGAAAAGATCAAAGAAGAACTGCTC
>JADFYD010000118.1 GCA_015233235.1 Candidatus Omnitrophota bacterium
GAACCCCATGGACAGGAATATTTCATTGATGCGCGACATCGTCAGCGTCAAAGGATGGACACGTCCTAGAGACGGTTTTATTCCGGGAAGTGTAACATCCACGCTTTCCGACCTTTTTTCGAGCAAAGCACCTTCGATATTACTGCTTGCCTCGCCTATCTTTAAAGCGATCTCGTTCTTAATATCGTTCGCGCGTTTTCCTACAATGCGTTTTTCATCGGCCGTCAAAGACCCGAGGGTCTTGAGAATATCATTAAGCTCGCTTTTACGCCCGAGGAATTCTATCTTTATCTCTTCGAGCGAGCGCGCGTCGGTACAGGTCTCTATTTTTCCCAGAAAGCTGTTCCGTATCTCTTCGAGTTTTTCTGCCGCGCCCATACCGGTCCTTCAAAAAAAGGTAACTCTATTTTTGTGCCGCGTTCACAAGAGATTTGAATCCCGCTCTGTCGGAGACGACTATCTCAGCCAGCATTTTACGGTTCAGCGTGATGCCTTTCTTTTTGAGGCCGCCGATGAACTGGCTGTACGAAATACCTTCGGCGTCGCACGCCGCGTTGATCCTGGTTATCCAGAGAGCCCTGAAATCCCTTTTTTTATTTTTTCTGCCTATGTAGTTGGCTATTAAAGCCTTCCTCAAGGCTTCACGCGCTATCTTAGCCAGGCGCGACCTTGACCCCATCTGCCCTTTTACGGCTTTCAATACCTTTTTTCTGCGTCTCCTCGAACTTACCGAAGATTTAACTCTAGACATCGCTACTCCTTCATTATTTTATGTTGTTGCGTTCTTTTTACATCGAATACGGCAGAAGCCTTTTCATCTCCTGCTGCATAGTCTTGCTTACATACGTTCCTTTCCCGAGCTTGCGTTTCCTTTTAGTGCCCTTTTTTGTGAGAATGTGTCTTCTTCCGGCTTTGTAATGTTTGATCTTTCCTTTTTTTGTGACAGAGCTTCTTTTTTTCAGTCCTTTATGTGTTTTTAATTTGGGCATGATATATCGCTCTCCTTTTTATAATCGTATTTTTATGCTTTTTTTGGGTTTATGCTGAGCACCAGTGTTTTACCCATAAGTTTCGGTATCCCATCTATTTCTCCGAGCGCGGCCACATCCGCGGCGATCTTGTTGAGAAGCTCGCTGCCTTTTTCTTTGTGCGCCAGCTCGCGGCCCCTGAAAAGTATCGCCACACGCACTTTATCTTTTTTCTCAAGGAACTCTTTTATATGTTTAAGTTTCACCTGGTAGTCGTGTTCCTCGATCCTCAGGTGGAACCTTATCTCTTTGATATGCACTACCGTCTGTTTTTTACGGGCGACTTTTTTCTTCTTTTCCTGTTCGTACCTGTATTTACCGTAATCCATTATTCTGCATACCGGGGGTTTCGCATCCGGGGAGACTTCCACAAGATCAAGACCTTTCTCTATAGCCCTGTCGACCGCTAACTTAAGATCGACCACCCCAACCTGATTGCCCTCTTCGTCGATCAGCCTGACCTTGGGGGACCTAATCATGTTGTTGATCCTGGTGAAATCCCTGCCCTGGTTAAAATTGCGCTGCTGCCCGTAATTGCCCCTGGGGTTGAACGCCGGCCTGCTATCGTTATTAGTTGTTATTGCGATATCCGCACCTCCTGTTAATTATTATTTTTTCCCGCTAGTATTTTTTCGCCTCAGCGAGGATCTCTTCTAAAAATTTTTCCTTGGTTTTTACGCCTATATTGCCAGCGGCCTTGCTCCTTATAGACAAAGTCCCGGTAGTCGCTTCTTTATCGCCAACCACGACCACATAGGGTGTTTTTGCCAGTTCCGCGTCGCGTATTTTTTTCTGCATCTTTTCCGGCCGTTCGTCGACCGACACCCTAAGACCGTTTTTGACAAACATCGCCTTTATCTCACGTCCGTAAGCGATATGCGCCTCGGCGATCGGCACTATAGTCACCTGCTCGGGCGCAAGCCACACCGGGAACGCCCCGCCGTAATTCTCGATCAGCGCTCCTATAAAACGCTCGAGACTGCCGAGAATCACCCTGTGCAGCATGATCGGTCTCTTTTCGGTGCCGTCGGAATCGGCGTATTTCAGGTCGAACCTTTCGGGAAGATTAAAATCGCACTGTATCGTGGCGCACTGCCAAGAACGCCCGATGGCGTCCTTGAGTTTTATGTCGATCTTGGGCCCATAAAACGCTCCGTCCCCTTCGTTAATATCAAATTTCAGGCCCCGCTCCACAAGCGTTTCCTTTAAAGCGTTAGTGGCTTTCTCCCAGTCTTCGTCGTTGCCTATAGATTTTTCGGGTCTGGTGCTGAGTTCGACCTCGTACTCCGAAAAACCGAAAGTGGCCAGCGTTTCGCTTACGAAATCGATTATGGCGCTTATCTCAGTCTTGACCTGTCCGGGCAAACAAAAAATGTGCGCGTCATCCTGCGTAAACCCTCTTACCCTCAAAAGTCCGTGAAGAACGCCGGATTTTTCTTTTCTGTACACATTGCCGAGCTCAAAATACCTTATCGGGAACTCTTTATAACTGCGGGTCCTCGAGGCATACACCATGATGTGTCCGGGGCAATTCATGGGTTTCACCGCGTATTCCTGCTCATCGCTCTCTAAAGTATACATGTTCTCTTTATAAAAACCATAATGTCCAGATTTTATCCAAAGATCACTTTTCATCATGTGCGGGCTGGATATAAGCTCGTACCCTTTCTCTAAATGCTTTTTGGTGATGTAGTCGACCACTATTTGCCTGAGCATCGCCCCCTTGGGATGGTAAATGACAAGCCCACCGCCGACCAGATCGTTGAAGCTGAAAAGGTCTAGTTCTTTCCCCAGTTTTCTGTGGTCCCTTTTCGCGGCTTCCTCAAGCAGTTTCACATGCGCTTCCAACTCTTCCTTTGAAAAGAAAGCCGTACCGTATATCCTCTGGAGCATCGCGTTCTTCTCGGAACCTCTCCAATAAGCCCCGGCGATACTTATAAGCTTGAACGCTTTCAGCTCGCCGGTACCGGCGACATGCGGGCCCTTGCAAAGATCGGCGAATTTCCCGTGCGCGTAAATGGTTATTTCCTCCGTATCGGGCAATTCCTCCAGAAGTTCAAGTTTATAAGTCTCGTTCATGTCGGAAAAGACCTTACGGGCTTCTCTTTTCGAGACGATCATCTTTTTAAATATCTGGTTTTCCTTAACGATTTTTGCCATTTCTTCCTCGATGCGCGCGAGGTCTTCCGGTACAAAAGATTTGCTGTACTCAAAATCATAATAAAAGCCTTCGTCGATAGCGGGGCCTATCCCGAGTTTAACCCCCGGAAAAAGCCTTTTCACGGCATCCGCCATTATGTGCGCGGCGCTGTGACGGAGTTTCTGTAGATTTGGGTCTGGTTGTTTCATTTTTTGCCTCTGCAAAAAAATTGAGCTGGTGGGCAATACAAGACTCGAACTTGTGACCTCTTCCATGTCAAGGAAGCGCTCTAACCAACTGAGCTAATTGCCCAACACGCTATTTACTCGAGGTTCTAATTTCTAATCTCTAATTTCGAATGCTCTCCAGCCTAATTTTTTGCCTCTAGCAAAAAATTAGGCTGGTGGGCGAGGTGGGACTCGAACCCACACGTCTTTGGGACGAAGGATTTTAAGTCCTTTGCGTCTGCCATTCCGCCACTCGCCCGCCTCGCCTGACACCTATTTTATTCCCAACCGCCGCGTTTACGCGTATTTAGGTTGGTTTATTATACTAGAAAAGACCATCCAGATAAACATCTAAATAGCCTCCCCAATAAACTTTTGGAGGCGCGGAGCGGATTCGCACCGCTGTACACGGTTTTGCAGACCGCTGCCTAACTACTCGGCCACCGCGCCCTGACTAGCAGGTTAAAGTATCACAAAAACGCCTTTTCTGTCAATTCGAATATGCCAAAACCGCGACTGGGCACTAGTCGGGGGCGGGTAATAACCACGTATCAGGCCGCATGCGCATCACTCCATAACCGTTTCCCAATGTCCTCCCTTATCGGAGCCGACCCGCTTAATGTGCCCCTCGTTCTTGAGCTTCTTCAAATTCCATTCAACGCCTTTAGGTGTAACCTCGATTTCCTTCGCGAGTTCAGAAGTCGTTATCATGGGATTCTCCCTGATCAGACGCAATATTTTCTCCCTAGTTTTCTCCCTAGTTTCCCGGCCGTCTGCCTTGTTCTCAAAACCCTCGCCCTGACCATGTTTATTGAGCATGGCCGCGACCGCAATAACAGCATCTTTAAGTTCCGCAGTCGATCTTTTGAATTCAATTGTTTCCGATTCTTTGCGCACCGTAATGTTTCACCCCATCATTATATAGACAATAAAAAGAGGTCAATTCTTTCAAATTATTTTGTTTTTTTTGAATTTGCAGAGAAAAATGAGCGATTAGGCTTTCGAGTCGATCTCTTTTATGCGGATGGCGTTGAGTTCGCCCAGGCGTTCGATGTCATGGGGCTCTATCGGCGCACAAATGAAGTTAATAAGAGAACCGTTTAAGGAAAACCCGACCCTGATGAATTTCTGGTCGAGTTTTTTTACGAAAGCTTCGTACGCGGCTGCCGCTTTAC
>JADFYD010000119.1:0-3948 GCA_015233235.1 Candidatus Omnitrophota bacterium
GGAAACCGTGGTCTCGAACCTGATAAATTCGCCTTCCGCCGCGCTTTTGACGGCCTCTCGTATCCTGCCCTGAACTTCTTTGGAATGCCTCCACCACGGAGTAAGCCAATACAGTTGATCGATCACATCTTCGCGTTTGACCCCGGCGAAATCCAGGGCGGTCCTATTCACCTCTATCAAAGTCCCATCAGGCGTCATGAGACCCGTAAATTGATACATCTGGTCGAAAACCGCCTGGTATCTTTTTTGGGCCTCAATACGATACTGTTCTTCCGAAAATTCCCCACTCATAGGTTATCTCCGCAAATGGTTTTAAAAAGACCGGTTTTCTTAAACACAGAATAGATCTTCCGGTACTTGCCGTAAATATATTTGTATTTTTCGACATTTTCCGGCTCGGGTTCATACATCTCTCTAACTCCTACCATCCTGTCGGCTGCGGACTTTACCGAGCTAAAAGCTCCGGCCCCGACAGCCGCCAGAATGGCAGCTCCGAGAAGCGATGCATTCGAATTATGGAGAGCATAGACGGGCTTACCGTAAATATCCGCCTGCATACGGTTCCACACCGCTATCCTGGAACACCCTCCGGTGACCTTTATGTTCTTTAAAGGTATGCCCAGTTCCTCAAATACATCCATTATCTCCTTGGTCTCCATGGACACGCCTTCAAGAACGGCCCGCACTAAATGCGCTTTACCGTGAAAATGCGCAAGTCCCAGGAACATAGCTCTGGCCTCGGTGTTCCAACTCGGGGCCGACGCTCCGGCGAGAAACGGATAAAACAAGACATTCCCGGCTCCGGGCACAACATTCGAAACCTTATCAAAAAATTGATGCGAGAATTTACTATCCGATATTATTTTATTGACCCATCCTAAACTGCCGCCCGCGGCATTCTGCAGCCCCTCGACTTCCCATTTACCTGGGACCGCGTGAGCGCAGCAGCTGACCCTCATTTCGGGGTCCCTGACTATCTTGTCGGAATACGCCAATAAAACCCCGGCTGTGCCAAGCGTAAACTCGGCGGCGCCGGGCCTCACCGCGCCCGCACCTACACCGGCACATTGCTGATCGCCTCCGCCCGATACGATCCCGGTACCTTCGGCAAGGCCGCACATCTTCGCGGCGCGTCCCGAAACAACCCCGACTTTTTTGCCGCTTGGAATGAGTACCGATAGTTTATCCCGGTCGATACCGGCGGTTTCAAGCACTTCGGCGCTCCAGTCGAATTTTTTTATATCGAACATGCCGGTCAAAGACGCGTTCGACCAGTCCAGAAAAAAGTCTTCCGCGCCGAGCTGTTTTAGCAAATATTCCTGAAAAAGAACAAAACGGGCTATCTTCTTTGATAAACCGGAATCATTAAACCACAATATTTTGCCCAGCGTAAACACCGGATTATTAGGAATACCGGTGATATTGTAGTACCGTCTGTCGGATATTTTTCTGCGCAGGTCGCGAATACATCGTCCGCCCCGCATATCCTGCCAAGAAACGGCGTTACCTAATGAACACCCGTTATTATCGAGCGGTATGACCGTGGCTCTCTGGTTCGAGACAGAAACCGAAATTATATTTTTAGGATCTACGGAGGACTTATGAATGGCATCTTTCAGGCAGGCAAATGCCTTTTTTATAATGAGGGGAACATCCTGCTCAATGCGCCCGTCTTTATAAAAAACTATCGGGCACACCCCCTTCGAGGCGCCTAATTCTTTACCGGAAAGGTCAAAAACACCGGCCTTCACGTATGTTGTCCCGAGATCTATCGCCGCGACAAATTTCTTCATAATTTGCGCCTTTCTTGTCTTCTTAGCAATTATACCACATTTCAGGATCATTGCGCTGTTTTGAGGAGAAGAGTTGGCTGTTTTTAGCCACGTAACACATGCTTGATGATCGACGCGGCGGCTTTTTTGGCCATGCCCATCGCTTCGATGACGGTGCCCTCTCCGCCGACAATATCGCCGCCGGCGAAAACTCCTTTTATTGAGGTTTCCATTGTTTCGGGGTTAACTATGACATCGCCGTACTTGTCAGTAGTAAGTTTTGGAGTAACGCTTGTGAGAATTTTATTAGCGCCTAACCCTATCGCTATTATGGCCAGGTCGCAAGTTGCCTCAAAAGAACTATTCGGGATAACAACGGGTCTTCGTCTTCCGGATGAGTCGGGTTCCCCAAGCTCGCACCGGGAAGCGCGTATTTTTTTTACGAAAGCTTTTTCGTCGCCGATGAACTCCTGGGGCTTCACTAGAAACTCCAGTTTGATGCCTTCTTCTTTTGCGTGCTCTATTTCGAGCCGGCGCGCCGGCATCTCTACCTCGGTGCGCCTGTAAAATATCGTGGTGTCCGGCTTAATGCCGTTCATATGCTGGAGTCTAATCGCCACGCGAGCGGCATCCATGGCCGTATTACCTCCGCCTACGACAACGACATGTTCGCCAATATTGACCGGAGTGTGCCTTTCGGGAAAGGAGTACGCCCCCATCAAATTCACCCTGGTCAAAAATTCGTTTGCGGAATAAATATTACACAAATTTTCTCCCGGAATGCCCATAAAAGCCGGGATCCCGGCGCCAAGTCCGAGAAAAATAGCCGAAAAACCGTCTGCGAAAAGTTCATCTATAGTTTTTACTTTGCCGATAATTGTATTCGTCTTTAGCTCGACTCCGAGTTTTTTCAAGGAATCTATTTCAAGGTCGAGGATCTTATCAGGAAGTCTGAAAGGAGGGATACCGTACCTGAGCACCCCGCCGGTTTTATGAAGGCCTTCAAATATAACAACTTTTATACCATACCGCGCAAGTTCCCCGGCGCAGCATAACCCCGCCGGACCGGAACCGACGACGGCGACTTTTATCCGGGAAAGTTTTTCGTCCTTACCGGTCTTAAGGTCGATATTTTTTTGGGCGCCATGGTCCCCCGCGAACCTCTCGAGAAAATGTATCTCGATGGCCTCGGGCGAAGCGAACGACTCTCCTTTTTTCGTGAAAACACAAGCCTTGCGGCACTGGTACTCGGCAGGACACACTCTTCCGCAAATGGACGGAAAATTGTTCTTTTGCCTTATGGTAGAATACGCGCCGTCATAATCTTTTTGCACTATTTGCGCAATGAACGTCTTGATATCGATTCCTACGGGACAACCCGAAATACATTTTGGGTCCCTGCACTGTATGCAGCGCGCGGCTTCGAGTAGTGCCTGCGGTTCGGAAAATCCCAAAACCACTTCTTCGAAGCCCTTCACCCTGGAAAGAGCGTCTTTCTCATTAACCTTGACCGGTTCTTTATTCATCACGTGTCTACCTCATACCGTTAAGGCGGCAAATGTGTTTTTCTTTATCGGAATATATGCAATTGCGGTCCGAGAGCTCCTGCCAATCGACCAGGGAGGCGTCAAACTCCGGGCCGTCAACACAACTGAATTTCATCTCTTTGCCCACGCTGACCCTGCAGCAACCGCACATGCCCGTACCGTCGACCATAAGGGCGTTTAGCGATACGAGCGTAAAAACCCCGAACGGTTTTGTCACGACGGAGACAGCTTTCATCATCGGTATCGGACCTACCGCATAGACTAGATCATATTTAGACTTTTCCAGAAGTTCTTTCAGCGTGTCAGTCACAAAACCTTTGCGGCCATGGGACCCATCGTCGGTCATAACGAGGCATTCATTTGAAAAAGTTTTAAGCTCGTGCTCAAGGATGAGAAGTTCTTTGGTACGTGAAGCGATAATGGCGGTAACATGATTGCCGGCATTTTTCAGAGCTTTAGCGACGGGAAATATTTCCGCTATGCCCACGCCGCCGCCAACAACGATGACTTTGCCGTAGTTTTTAATCTCTGTCGCATGCCCCAGGGGGCCTACCGCCGAATAAAGCTCATCCCCAGCCTTCATCGCAGTCAATAGCTTCGTGGTAAAGCCCGCTTCCTGTACAATAATA
>JADFYD010000119.1:3972-4495 GCA_015233235.1 Candidatus Omnitrophota bacterium
TAGAATCGGCGGCGGCTATTGTGAGCGGAACCCTCTCGCCTACTTCTCTTACCATCAGGACAACAAACTGTCCGGCTTTTGCCTTAGCGGCGATGTCAGGGACATGTAGAATGAGCTTCACTATTCGCGCACCCTGACTATCCGCCAATATTTTTTTATCGACTATTTTCATATATTCATCCTCGCTGACCCGTCATAAGTTATTTTTAAACTCCCTCGGGGAATTAACCCATTGCTCTTTAGCTCTTTTAAAAAAATCCTCCATTTTATCGGCAACAATATCGCGCTCATGGTCTACACAGATAAGGTGATATGAATTGTAAAGAAATATCATTTCTTTCATTTTAGACCCGAGCCTTTCGTAAATGAATATCGAATTTTTCACGCTCGCAACGTCGTCGTCTTTTGCCTGCATTAGCTGGACGGGAAGCGTTATCCCGGGAAGGACCTTTTCCAGATGCTTCACGATCTGCATCAACTGATGCAGAAGTTGTACCGGAAAGTACGGATAGCCGTGTTGTGC
>JADFYD010000011.1 GCA_015233235.1 Candidatus Omnitrophota bacterium
GCGTGCACCGGACCGACAGGTAATTCAAAAATGCCGTCGCCTTCCACTCTTCCGAACGTGTACTCTCCTAGCGGGCCGGAGACCACTGAAATATTCTTACGCAGAGGGTAATTCCCGCTAGGCCATACTTCATCATGCAGGGCAAGACGCCGCGGGTCGGGGTGTCCCTCGGGAACGATACCGAACATCTCAAAGATCTCCCGTTCAAAAAGTCCGCTGGAATATATTTCTTTGGCAAGGGACATAAATGATGGATTTTCACCCGGCACATCGGTGTCTATCTTTACCCATACCCCGTTCTTGCTGTCCAGGAAAACACAACTCAATAAAAACTTATTATGTATGCGATGTTCGTCGGAGGCGAACATCATCATTACAGGCGAAGTCAGCGCTTTATGGGCGGCCATGCAGGTGTTGTAATAATCCTTAAGACCGACCTTTAAGTGTAATTCGTCGGGATATACTGCCGAAATGGTATCGGGAGAGAATCCGGTAAAGTTCTTCTTGATGTCAGCTGCTATTTTTTGATGGTCCATGATCAGGCTCCCTGAAGCAACTTGATCGCTGCCCAGAAATTGTCTTTAAATATCCACGGCAAAAAGAAGCTAAAAAGTGCGATCTGCAAAAAAAGTAAAAGCATGGCAGATTTGACGCCGAACGGTTCATGTACTTTTTTCATCCCGGACGGGACGTTCCCAAAGATCATTTTACTGAAATCCCTTATCATCGCGCTAAAAACTATCGCAAGGAGAGCAAGGAAAACTATCCCCAAGATATATGAGGCATGCGAGAAAGCCGCTATCGCGATCGATATCTCACTTAAAAATATCGCTAACGGCGGAAATCCGCTCAATGCAAAAAGGCCGATAAGCGTCATTACGCCGGTAAACGGCATTATTTTCGCCACTCCTCTTATGGAATTCATGTTGTGCTCTTTGTAAGCCTTTACGATATTCCCGGCACCGAAAAACATCATGGCTTTAGCGGCGGCATGGTTGAATATATGCATTAAAGCTCCGAACAGACCGAAAACTCCTCCGAGACCGAGACCAACTGAGATGATACCAATATGTTCAATACTGCTGTACGCCAAAAGACGTTTTAGGTCTTTTTGCACTAAAACGAAACCGGCGGCAACCGCGATAGACATCATGCCGAATAATATGAATAAATGCGAGACAAATTCAGGTCCTACACTTTTGTTTAAAATGATACTAAAACGTAAAATGCCATAAAGAGCTGTTTTTAAAAGCACGCCTGACAAAAGTGCGCTTGCCGGAGAAACTGCCTGGCTATGCGCGTCCGGCAACCAAGTATGCATCGGCGCCAGCCCTGCT
This sequence comes from Candidatus Omnitrophota bacterium, assembly GCA_015233235.1. Lineage (GTDB taxonomy): Bacteria > Omnitrophota > Gorgyraeia > Tantalellales > Tantalellaceae > JADFYD01. The sequence goes on from JADFYD010000011.1 coordinate 1,338, forward strand.
TTGGTGCCGTATCCCACCATAATAAAAATGAACGCCACCTTAATTATGTTCTTATCAAGGCGCGTAGCCGCAAAATAAAGCTCAGTCCAGTTCAAACTTTTTGACTCACCCAGCACCGAATAAGCGTAAGAGAAAAGTATAGTGCCCAAAAGCGCGAAAATTATGCCAAGCGAACATATAACGATATATTTCCAGGCCGCTTCCACGGAAAGTTTAGTGTTGTAAAAACCCACCAGGAACGCCGAGATAAGCGTGGTCATTTCTATCGCAACCCACATCATTCCAAGGTTGTTGACCGACGGCACCAGGAACATGGAAAAACAGAACAAATTAAAGAAAAGATAATAAAGTTTCGCCTTTTTTTGGGTTATTAGCGCAGATTGCAAGTCGCTGCAAATATAAGAGATCGAATATAACGCCGCGGCGAACGCAATGATAGATATTACAAATATGAAAAACACGCTGAGCGCGTCCAGATAAATAAAGTCGAAAAACGAAATGTGCGAAGTGCCTATATGCCTATCGGCGAAAAGAGTGACGGAGAAAAACAGCATCAGCGCATAGCCAAGCGCGTTAGTGATCCCTATCCTCTTTGCGGAGTTATCCACGAGTGCATATATCGCCAGTAATATCGGTATTGCCAGCACTATGAAGATCTGCATGGGATGTTATCCTTTTAACAAGGTAAGTTTGTCCACATCTATGTGCGTGAATAATTTATTTATCCTGTAGACAAAAATACCCATAATTATGACGCTTACAAAAACATCAAAGAAAACGGCGATCTCGACAATAAAAGGCATTCCTCCGGAAACTGTCGAGGCAAGAAGAAAAAGGCCGTTCTCTACCGCGAGAAGTCCGATTATCTGTGTCAGGGCCGTCATACGGAATATCATAATGAAAACACCGCATAAAGCCGTCGTAAGAGATGCTGCGATCATAGCGATCTGCGCGGCTCCGTCATATGCGAAGATCATTTTAGAAAAATACCACGAAATGTACATGATAACTAGCAATGCGATCAGCGACAGCTGACTGTTAATAAAAAGTCCTATGTTCTCGCTGGCCTTCAGGCGTTTTGAAATGCGAAGTAAAAATATCGGTATGGCCACAACTTTGAGGACCAGGAGCAGCCCGGCGATTATGTAAAGATCTATGTTCCCATCCTCAATGGCCAGGAGCAAGGTCATAAGAAACAGAAAAAACGACTGTATCCTGAACGCAATGACGAGCGCTTGTGTCCTTTTTGCGATGGCCATCAGGCATACCGAAAGAAAAATAGCGAATAATGTGAATATCTGCATATAATTATCGTACTGCGTACGGCGTACGGGTACATTTGTTTACACTTTAATGATCGCCGCGATCACTGCGATCACGGCGAGTATAAAGCCGAAACCAAAAAAGTCAGCGGCCCTGAAAAGCCTCATTTTGGCTACAGAAACTTCAAGTACCGCTATTGCTATGGCTACAAGGATGATCCTTCCGGCATACCACAAAAACCAGGCCGCCGCGCTGAAAATGACGGAGCTATTGCAAGTAAAAGTCGGCACGGAGATCGGCAGAATTATCTGCGCTATCAGAAAAAACCATATCATCTGGCGTATATGACCGGCCATCTCAAGGAACGCGAGTGATTTCCCGGAATATTCGAGGACCATCGCTTCGTGTATCATCGTGAGTTCAAGATGTGTTTCCCTATTATCTATAGGAATACGTGACGTCTCGGCAAGCATTACCATAAAAAGCGCAAGCCCCGCCGAAAAAGAAGCGGCGGTGAAATTATGAAATCCGGATGAGGCAATTATGCCGGTGGAACCGAACTCGAGATAAAGGGCGAATATGGCCAGGCAAAATACCGGCTCGGCTAGGCTCGATATGAACATCTCGCGCGATGCCCCCAGCCCGCCGAAAGAACTGGCCGTATCGAGGGCTGAAAGAGCCATAAAAAAACGGCCTGCTGCGAAAACAAAAACGAGAACAAGAAAGTCTCCCGCCGTACTCGCGGAACTTGAAAAAATAAAAATCGGAACAAAAAGCGCGGCCGTAAGCGTCGCAGAGAGTACGACAAGAGGAGTCACCCGGTATATCCATGAGGCCGTGCCCGATACGACATTTTCTTTCGAGAAGAGTTTTACTAAGTCGAAATACGGCTGAAATATGCTTTGCCCCTTTCGCATTCTGAGGTTGTTCTTTATGCGGGCGATTAGCCCGCTCAGAAAAGGCGAAAAAAGCAAAAACGCCGCTAGCTGTGCTATAAAAAATAATATTTTCATGATCATAGTTTACGCATAAATGCGACCAATATCACCGCCGTAATGACAATATAGGCAAGATACAAATGAATGCTGCCAGGTTGTATTCTTCGCATTGAAAACGCTATCTTGTATGCTGCGTTAAGCGCCGGTTGGTAGATATATTTTTTGAACACCTTCGTGGTGTATGTCTCATATGAGAAAGTCTTTACAAAATAAAATGACTCACGCACTTTTTGCGTTTTTCTGTACGGCAAAAGAAAAAAACTGAAAGCCAATCTGAAAGGTTTTGAAAAAGCCGTTCCGGTGTATTCGTTGCGGCTGCCCAATGTATAGTAACCGCAATCCCATGTATTGTAAGACCTTTCTTTTTTACTGCCGCGGCAAAGATACAAAAAACCCGCTGCTATCGCTATCAGCGAAAAGATTAAAAACATAGCGATCGGAGAAAAACAAAACTTCGCCCCGGGATTGGCAGTGACGAATGAGAAACCGCTTGATAAGGTTATGTGTATGGGAGTGAACCCTGATGAATACCCGGCGATACCGCTGAGCCACGGGAGGATGAAAATCGATCCCAAGCCGAAAACCGGTATCATACACGATAGTGCGATCATACCGGTACGCATCAACGTCGGCACTTCTAGAGCGTTCTCGGCATGCCGGCTTCTGGGTTTAGCGAGAAAAGTTATGCCGAATGCTTTAACAAAACACGCCGCGGCGAGTGCGCTTGTGAGCGCCAGCATGGCCGCGCACATTCCAAAGAATAGTTTGTACCCGTTCGTAACGACCGCGCTCCCTGTAAAGAACGCCTGCAAGGTAAGCCACTCACTGACAAAACCGTTCAAAGGCGGCAGCGCAGCGATGGCCATCGCTCCAATAAGGAAACAGGCGGAAGTGTACGGCATTTTTTTTATGAGACCGCCCATTTTTTCTATGTCTTTTGTTGATGTCGCCGTATAGACGCTGCCGGCGCACAAAAAAAGCAGACTTTTAAAAATCGCGTGGTTAATTAAATGATATAAACAGGCGATCAGCGCCAAAACGGCAAAATACGGCATTTGAAATCTTGTAAAGACCGCCGAAAGCCCGAGACTCATAAAAATGACACCGATATTTTCAATGCTGGAATACGCCAAAAGCCGCTTAATATCCTTATCCATAAGGGCGTAAATTATGCCGACCAAAGAGGAAATTAAACCCAGAATTATGATAGTTACACCCCACCACAGAGAATCAATGCCTAAAATATAAAAAACGAACCGCAGTAGTCCGTACACTGCCATTTTTATCATAACGCCCGACATAATACTCGAAACGTGGCTTGGCGCGGCAGGATGTGCATAAGGGAGCCATAGGTGCAAGGGCACAATCCCTGCTTTTGTTCCGAAACCTAAGAGAAACAAAATAAAGACAAGATTTTTTATGTGGTGCGGCATGCCGGTACATGCGCGGTGCATTAACCAAAAATCGAAAGAATTGGAATACTTGAAGATGATCAAAAGGCCGGCAGTTAAAAATACTGTGCCTAACTGTGTCATTGTGATGTAGATTGTCCCGGCCCTTACTGTTTTCTCGTGGGAAGTATCGGAAACCACCAGGAAATATGATGAAAAAGCCATGATCTCCCAGAAAACAAGAAAGAGCAACGCGTTATTCACCACGACAAGTACTGTCATTGACCCCACAAAAACTAAGAGTACCAGCCACATAATAAGACGTTTTGAGATCTTTGAAGTCTTCAAATAATCGATCGAGAAAATAGCAGAAGGCAGTGAAACAATAGCGATCACTACCCAAAAGAAAATACCAAGCGGATCTAATGTAAGCCATTTGTTCATAAATTAAATTTTTAACCGGGAACCAGGTAAAATTGAACTGATTATAGAGGAAATACAAAATTTGTCAAGAGCGGGAGGTCTTTTCGATCTCGATTTTAATGTTATTGATGCGCTGCATGACGTTCTGTACGACCGCGTCATAGTCTTTTTCGTTTTTAGCCGTAGAGAATATTTCATTGGGCATGACGGGTTTACCTATGTTTACCGATATCCTTGAACCGAATTTAACTTTTTTACCTTTCGGCATAGCATCGTATGTTCCGGCGATAAACACAGGAACAACGGGTACTTTTGCTTTACTGATCAAAAAACCTATGCCGCGTTTTGCTTCATTGATCTCCCCATCGTCAGAACGCGTTCCCTCCGGAAATATCGCGACGTTCCTGCCGTTCTTGAGACGATGGAGTGCTTCTTTTAAACTTCCGACGGCGTTCGCCCCCCTTTTCACCTCGATGCAACCTACCGCGCGGCTCCAGGTGCCGATTACAGGAGGGTCAAAAAGTTCTTTTTTTGCCATGAAGTCAAGAGGAAGCGGGGTCACTGCCCCGACAAGTACAGGGTCGAGATTACTGGCATGATTACTGGCTACGATGAACGGCGGTTCCGGTACATTTTTGCGCCCGTTGAACTTAACGCGGAAACCGGCATAGACCATACATTTTAGGGCGTCCCGTGAGAACAAATACCAGAAGTTGCGCAGCATGCCGCGTCCTTTACTTTTTTGAAGAAACGTAATTAACTATCCTGTCTACTACCTGATCGATCGAGAGTCCCGTTGTGTCTAAGATATACGCGTCATCGGCTTTCTTAAGCGGTCCAACAGCTCTTGTCATATCGGTGTGATCACGTTCGCGAAGGTCTTTTTCGACCTCATGGACCGTTCCATTTTTACCTTTCGCTATCAGCTCGTCATAACGACGTTTAACCCTTTCGGAAAAAGATGCGTCCAGATATATTTTGTATCTCGCGTCAGGCAGTACGACCGTGCCTATATCTCTTCCCTCCATTACGGAACCGCCAAGGCCGTTAACCATTTTGCGTTGCAAGTCCACCATTATTGCCCTAATTGCCGGAACCCTCGCTATATATTTCACATTGCCCGTGACTTCCAAAGTGCGTATCGCCCCGCTTACGTCAAGGCCATCCAGTAACACTTTTATGGTTTCTGAAGCGTCAGATGACGGGACAAGTGCTATTTTTGTGCGCTCCGCCAATGACGACAGAGCTTTTTCGTCGGCAAGATCTATCTTTTGCGACATTGCTTTAAGTGTCAAAGCCCTATACATGGCGCCGGTATCGACATAAAGATAATGTAGTCTTTCCGCAACAAGTCTTGAAACCGTGCTTTTCCCGCTTCCGGCAGGTCCGTCAATAGCAACGGCGTTCAACGTTTTATCCGATGGCATCTTTCAGCCCCTTACACTGAAACAGTATTTTTCGCAGTGATTTTTCGTCTTTATTACGTATCGCTTTTTCGATCGATAATAACACTGTTTTAAACGTCTTCATGGAGAGGGCAAGGTTATCGGGATTAGAAAGAAAGATGCTTGTCCAGAGAACCGGGTCTGAAGAGGCGATACGGGTTGTATCTTTGAAGCCCGTTGCCGCGTAGGGAGCGTAACTATTTTTCATGCTTCCGGCCATGGCATAGGCTATCGCATGAGGAAGGTGACTGGTGAACGCCAGTTTTTCGTCATGTTCATGAGGAGCAAGAACCTTAACCTCCGCGCCCAATGCGCGCCAGAAGATTTTAATTTTTTCGATGTCTTTCTGCCGCGTAAACAAGCCTCGTGTAACCACGCATAGGCTTCCGCTAAAAAGCGAACTTTCCGAGAACTCTACGCCGGTCTTTTCAGAACCCGCCAAAGGATGGCTGCCTACAAAAGAATAAGTTTTTCGGTATTTTGCTGCGCACGAAACTATCATCTCTTTAGTGCTGCCGGCATCGGTCAGAATCGAATCCGGGCCGACTATGCCGTTGAGTTCCGCAAGAACATTGCAGATGGAAGCAACCGGGGTAGCGATCACGATGATATCCGCATTTTTTACGGCTATCCGGTAATTTTTGACAAATCCACCCGTAAGAGCCTTTTCCTTGAAGGCCCTTGAGAGAGAAGATTTCCTCCTGCAAACGCCAATAACTTCCTTGGCGAGTTTTCGGGCTATGAGCGCCTTTCCTATCGATCCGCCGATAAGCCCCATACCGATGATGACTACCTTGCGATATTTCATATCTATAGCTCCCGTCCTACTGCTTTTGCAACGAGCTTCAGTTCTTCCATCAGCTTCGCGAAACGCTCCGGTAAAAGGGACTGTTCACCGTCGGAAAAAGCTTCTTCCGGGTTAGAATGAACTTCTATTATGAGTCCGTCGGCCCCCGCGGCAATGGCCGCTTTCGCGATCGGACCGACTAGCTGCCATTTTCCGGTAGCGTGTGACGGGTCAACTATGACCGGTAGATGCGTCAGACTTTTTAGCGCAGGCACGGCGTTAATATCCAAAGTGAACCGGGTAAAGTCTTCAAAAGTCCTGATGCCGCGTTCACATAAGATTACCTGGTGGTTACCGCCGGCGAGGACATATTCGGCGCTCATCAGCAGTTCTTTTATCGTGTTCGACATCCCGCGCTTAATAAGAACCGGTTTGCGTACTTTTCCGACCTCTTTCAAAAGATCGAAATTCTGCATATTTCTTGCGCCGATTTGCAGAATATCGGCGTATTTTTCAACCAGTTCCACATTGCGCACGTCCATGACTTCGGTCACCACAAGGAGACCGGTTTTTTTTCTGGCGTCTGCAAGATATTTAAGACCTTCTTCTCCCAGCCCTTGAAAACTGTAAGGGCTTGTTCGCGGTTTGAAAGCGCCGCCTCGGAGCACGGAGGCACCGGCATCTTTTACTTTTTTTGCGATGTCAATCGTCATCGCCTTATTTTCGACGGAACAAGGCCCGGCCATGACAATAACTCTTTTAGTGCCTATAGAGACACTTTTACTTAATTTGATCTCGCTGGGCGACGGCCGGTAATCAAGCGACGCCAATTTGAACGGTTTAAGGATCGGAACAACCTTTTCGACGCCTGGCATACCTTCAAAAGGCAATTCTCGCAGTTTGGCCTCGTCGCCTATTATGCCTATGATCTTTCGTTCGACGCCTTCAGAAAGCCACGGTTTTAAACCCATTTTTTCGATCTTTTCGATTATGTGGTCAATTTGAGATCTCGTGGCTTTTGGGTCTAGAACAATGATCATTTCGCCGCCTCCAAGTATGATTTAAAGAACTTTGTGTTTTCGGACGGTAACCCCATGTTCACCCTGATAAATCCCGGAATACCCCAGGATGTCATTTCGCGTACTATTACGCCTTTTTTAAGGAGATCCCCGGCGATCTTCTTTGAGTCTCTTTCCGTATTGATCAGGAAAAAATTAGACCTCGACGGCACATATTTGATCTTATTTGTTTTAAAAAACAGTTCATATCGTTTTTTTTCGCGTTTCACCATAGCTGTTTGTCTCAAGACAAAAGACGTGTCCCGCAGGGCGCCGAGAGCGGCGACTTGAGCCAAAGAATTAACGTTGAACGGTTCCCTGATCGTATTCATGATGTTGGCCAGGTCTTTTCGGGCAAAAGCATAACCCACTCGCAGACCCGCCAATCCGTAAACTTTTGAGAAAGTACGCGCTATTATCACGTTTTTGCGGGCGATGTCGATATACTTCAGCGTTTCGGGATACTTACCGCCCTTGGCAAAATCATAATAGGCTTCATCTATAAAAATTATCGTCCGTTCCGGAGCTTTGGCTATGAGGTATTCAAGGTCTTTGCCTGTAATATATGTACCGGTAGGATTGTTTGGGTTCGCGATAAACACCAACTTGGTTTTTGGAGTCATCGCTTTTACCATAGAAGGAATATCATATTGAAAGTTTTTCATTGCAACCTGTTTTAGGACAGCCCCTTCTATAGCAGAAGCGATCTTATATACAAGAAAAGTCGGGTTGGCAATAACAACCTCATCGCCTTTTTCAAGGAACGCCCTTATAGCGAGTACAATGAGTTCATCAGAACCGTTCCCGATAACGAGGTTCTCGGGTTTTACCGCAAATTTTTTTGAGATCGCTTTTTTAAGGTAGAATGAACTGCCATCCGGGTACCTGTTGAGCGAGGACAAAGCGTTTCGTATCGCTTTTATAACCTTGGGCGAAGGGCTGCATGGTATCTCGTTAGAAGCAAGTTTTACGACATCCTTAAGCCCCAGTTCCCTCTTGACCTCTTCGATGGGCTTGCCTGGTATGTACGGATCGACGTTCTCCAGCCTCTTTTTCCATAAACGTTTCATAATTACCCTTTTGGGTACGACCCCAATATTTTAAGGAAATTGCACTTATTTTTCAATGCTCCAAGCGCTTTTTTTACTTTTTCGTCATCGACATGGCCGTCGATATCAATGAAAAAGTAGTACTTCCACGCCTCGAGTTTAGATGGCCTTGATTCTATCCGGTTCAAATTAATATTGTGGTGCCTGAACGAGCTGAGCATCTCATGCAATATCCCAGGCTTATCCTGAACGGAGAACAAAATGGATGTTTTGTCGTTACCAGAACTCTTGTGCATTTTTTTACCGAGCACCAGGAACCGAGTCACGTTGTATGAGGAATCATGTATAGACCTGGCGAGTATGTTAAGTTTATATCGCCTGGCGGCCAGCTCACTGGCAATGCAGGCGACATGGCGCATTGATGCGACCATTTCAGCGGCTTTCGCCGTTGAAACAGTATCTTTTAAACGTACATGAGGAAGATTTTTCTCAAGCCAGCCCTTGCATTGACCGAAAACCGGAGGGATCGATAATACTGAACGCACGTTCTTAAGGGAGGTCTCTTTGCTGAGAAGATTTTGCCGTATTTTACAGTATTCCTCCGCGCATATGACGATCTCAGAATTCACGAACATATCCATCGTGTAATTTACCGCGCCTTCAATGGAATTCTCTATCGGGACGACCCCGTAATCGGCGTTACCATTTTCAACCGCTAGAAATACTTCAGGTATGCTGTCCGCGGCAAGCGTTTCGACACTTGAACCGAATTTTTTCAGTACCGCCTGATGCGAGAATGTGAATTCCGGCCCAAGATACGCGATTTTTAGAGGTTTTTCCAGGTTGCGGCACGCTGACATGATCTCGGCATAAATGGGCTTTAACGCGTCGAAAGGAAGAGGCCCTTTGTTAAGGCTTTTTATGTTGCTATAGACCTGATTTTCTCTCCCCGGAGAATAGATCGGCGCGTTGCGTGCTTCTTTCACGCCACCAATATGTTTGCCAGCTAACGCCCTTTTGTTCAGTAGTTTTACTATTTTTTCGTCAAGGGAGTCGATTTCCAGGCGCAAACTTAGTATTTTCTTTTTCGACATATGCCACCTCAATTAATATTTTATGACGCGTCACCAGTGCCGGTTTCTTCAGGAATATTTTCCGGTATTTCCTGTATTGACGGATTTTCTATGATCTGATTTTTATATGGTTTTGAGAAATCAAGATCGGATTCCGAGAAATCTTTTAAGAGTGGCAGATCGTCTAGAGAATTAAGGCCGAAGATCTCAAGGAACTTTTCGGTTGTGCCGTAAAGAAGAGGCCTGCCGGGGACATCTTTTCTTCCTTTTACGCGTACAAGACCTTTATCTAGGAGAGTTTGTATGACGCCCCCAACGTTAACACCGCGTATCGCTTCGATCTCTGCGCGTGTAATCGGTTGTTTGTACGCGAGTATGGAAAGTGTTTCAAGCGAAGGTCCGGTAAGCCTTTCGGGTGTTTGCTCGAACATCTTAGTTATCCAGTTTATATATTCCGGCAATGTCGTGTACCTGCATCGACCGGCTATTTCCGTAAGCGTGAAAGCCCTTCCGGTCGTGGCATACTCCTCTTTCAGCGTATTTATGCAATCCTTTACTTCCGCGTCGTCGGTGTCCTTAATGACGCTTATTATCTCTTCAACCGTCAAACCTTTGTCGGAAGCCATAAGAAGCGCTTCAACTATGCTTTTTACTTTCTCCTTACTCATTTTAAGCGTTCCCCTCTTTTGCTTTTTCGGTTTCAGCTCCGGCATCAGCCGAAGCGGGCTTTTCAACATGGGCACTAAGTTCAGGATTCCGTATTATCTCTATCTCTCCGAAATATTCCTTTTGGACGACTATGATCTCTCTCATCTTTAAAAGTTCCAAAACCGCCAAAAAAGTCGCTATGATCTCGTCCTTTGTCTTTGTTTCGGAAAATAGCGCGGAAAAAAAGATAACATTTTGTTCGCGCAGCCGGTGATATATTATGTGTATCTTTTCACTGACGGTGAATCTGTCTTTCAGCACCTGGTGAAAAGCGTCTTTAGGCGCATCTGTCAGCACTTTTTTAAATGCGGTGATGAGGTCGAATAAACTCGCTTCGAAATATTCTTTATCATCGACGATGTATTTTTTCTGCGGTTCATCGGAACCTTGACGAAGAAAATATCCGGAGCGGTTCTCTTTCATGGTCAAAAGATCGCCTGCCGCTTCTTTGTAACGTTTGTACTCCAAAAGTCTCTTCACGAGTTCTTCGCGCGGGTCGCCTTCCGCCGCCTCTTCCGGAACAACTTCAGCCGGCAACAGCATTTTGCTTTTTATATGTATAAGAGTGGCGGCCATGACGAGAAACTCGCCGGCTACTTCAAGGTCCAGAAGATTCATCATCTCAAGATATGTGAGGTACTGTTCGGTGATCTTGTTTATAGGGATGTCGTAGATGTCGATGCGTTCTTTATCTATCAGGAAAAGGAGCAGGTCGAGCGGCCCCTCAAAAAAATGTAGTTTTACTTTGTAAGTCATTTTGTTGTCCGTCGCCGACGTTTCGCTTTTTTTAGAGCTGGTGCAGACATTTTTTAACTTTCGACATTACTTTACCGGCCTGGTAACGCGCTGCCTTAGCGCCTTCCTGCAAAATATTCATGATATAATCGTCAGTCAGTGTATTTCGTTTGCTCCTAATGGGCTCAAGAAAAACATTTATCGCTGCTTGAAGTTTGTCCTTTACCTCTACGTCACCGACTTTTCCGGCCTTGTAGCGTTCTTTAAGGTCAGCAACCTCGTTCTTGTCGGGATTGAATATGTCGTGGTACATAAACACCGGGTTCCCTTCCACATTTCCCGGGACATCGGAACTTACCCTGTTTGGGTCGGTGTACATGCTTCGAACCTTCTTTTTGACCACGTTAGCGTCGTCTGAAAGCGCAATAAAGTTGCCGTAGCTTTTGGACATTTTTCGATTATCTAGCCCGACAAGTTTTGGAACCTGGGTTAAGAGCGGTTCCGGCTCGTTAAATATCGTTTTATTGTAAAGTGAGTGGAATCTACGTATTATCTCGCGTGTCAACTCAAGGTGCGGAAGTTGATCGACGCCGACAGGGACTACATGTGCGTTGTATAGGGCTATATCGGCAGCCTGTAGCACAGGATAACCCAGAAAACCGTACGTCGCGAGCATCCTTCCGGTTATTTCCCTTAATTGTTCTTTGTAGGTAGTGCAGCGTTCCAGCCATCCCAGCGGGGTGATCATTGAAAACACCATATTCAGCTCAAGATGCTCAGGAACCATGCTTTGCACGAAGATCACGCTTTTCGCCGGGTCGATGCCGCAAGCGATCCAATCTTTGGCGATCTCGATACTGTTTAATTTGATATTGGAAGGGTTTTCATACTCGCTCATTAAGGCGTGCCAGTCGGCCACCATAAAGTATGAGTTATATGTTTCCTGAAGTTCCACCCAGTTTTTAATCGCTCCGACATAATGTCCGAGATGCAGCCTGCCGGTGGGACGCATACCGCTTAGAATATTTTTACGGTCGTTAGACATGAGTGTTTGGCAAATTATGCCTTCTTATCCGATGAGCCTTCGAGCCGGCGCGCTATTTTTTCGATAACGTACGCTTCGATAAGATCGTTTTCGACTATATTATTGAATCCGTCAAGCAGTATACCGCATTCGAAGCCCTCTTTAACTTCCCTGGCGTCGTCTTTGAAACGTTTAAGAGAAGCGATCTTTCCCTTCCAAATAACCTCACCGCCGCGTTTAACGCATATATTGTCTTTCCTATGTATCGTGCCTTTCACAACGATGGTGCCGGCCACTTTTCCGATCTTCGACGGAAAAACCTGTTTTATTTTAGCGACCCCTTGAAAAACTTCCTGTTCGATCGGTTCGAGCAATCCTTCCATCGCGGCCTTGACATCGCTTATGGCTTCGTAAATTATGCCATAAAGCTTGATATCTATTTTTTCGCTTTTTGCAAGGGCTTCGGCCTTCGGGTCCACTTTCACGTTAAAACCTATGATGACCGAATTCGCGACGATAGCAAGCATAACATCGGATTCATTTATATTGCCGACCATAGCGTGCGCGAACGAAACTTTCACCTCGTCAGTCGGAAGCTCGCCCAACGAATGCATAAGCGCTTCCAGGGAACCTTGAACATCGGTTTTTAAAATGATCTTTAATTCTTTTACGTTGCCTTTCACCACCATTGTATGAAAATCAGTAAGGGATACCCTTTGAACATTGACCATTTTATTTTTGTGGTCCTCGCTCTGTTTGAGTTCCGCCAATGTCCTCGCCTTTTTCTCGTCTTTCACTACGTAGAACTCGTCGCCGGCTTCCGGAACTCCCTGTAATCCGGTTATACTGACCGGCGTTGAGGGACCGGCGCTTTCGATCCTGGCACCTACGTCGTCGACCATGGATTTAACTTTGCCGTAGTATATTCCGGTGAGGATAATATCTCCGACAGAAAGAGTACCATTCTGTACAAGAATGGTGGCGATAACTCCCTGGTCTGACGATTTCTTTGCTTCTATGACTGTTCCGCGCGCCCTAATAGACGGGTTGGCGCGTAATTCCAATAGTTCGGATTCAAGCATTAATATGTCCAGAAGTTCATCTACGCCTTTACCGGTTTTCGCCGACACTTCTACCATAACCGTTTTTCCGCCGAAATCCTCCGACTGTAAACCCTCTTTCTGTAGGCCGATCTTAACTTTTTGCGGATTAGCGTTAGGAAGATCGCACTTATTAATGGCTACAACTATAGGGACGTTAGCCGCTTGCGCATGATGTATAGCTTCTTTTGTTTGCGGCATAACGCCGTCATCGGCCGCGACAACAAGCACGACAACATCCGTTACGTGAGCACCTCTGGCCCGCATGGCTGTAAAAGCCTCATGACCCGGGGTATCGAGGAACGCGACAGAACCTTTTGAAGTGTGCACTTTATATGCGCCTATATGCTGCGTAATACCGCCTTTCTCCTGTGAAGTTACACGGGTCTTCCTGATATAATCCATTAAAGAAGTCTTACCGTGATCGACGTGTCCCATAAAAGTAACGATCGGGGCGCGTTTATCCGTGTCGGCTTTTTCGCTGGTTTGATGCTCAGCAAGAAGATCTTCTTCTATGGTGCGCGTAACCGTAAGCTCGTAACCCAAATTTTTCAACAGCTCCCTTATGATATCTTCACCAAGAAGCTGGTTTATGTTCACCAGTATGCCGTTATTAACGATGAGAAATTGAATGAGGTCATTAGGCCGCTTATTGACTTTTACGGCGATCGACCTTATATCGGTGGGGATCTGTATCTCGATGGGTTTAAAATCTACGCCGGTATATGGAGTGATCTTCTCCGTAACAACTTCGGACCGCGAGTCATCGCCAATGTTGCCAAATTTTTTAAAGCTCTTCTTCGGCCGATAAAAAGTCTTTTTTAAACTTTTGCCGGTTTTCTTTGCTGCTCTGGCTCCGCCGAGGATCTTTCTGTCCTCGTCGTCGAAATCCTGGCGAAATCCGCCAGCCTTGATATTGAATTTAGGGACTATCGGTGCTGCGGGGTCAGGAACCGGAACGGCGGTGTCGGTTTTCGCCGGTTTTGCGTCGGCTTTCTTTTTATCGGTCCCCTGCTCCTTCTCCTGGTCTCGGATGGACTTTACGACTATCACCTTGTCGAGCCGTTTAACTTGTCCGCCCTGCTCGGTCGCGGAATCGGCGGGTTTCTGCGTATCCGTACTGCCGGTTTTTTCGGGAGTCTTATCGTGAGCGGTTTCGACGACCGTGGTTTCCGGGGCGCCCGGAGCCTCTGCCAGAGATTTACCGGCCAGCGCGTTCGCTTCAGCAACAGCCGCGGCGTCGGCCTCGGCTTTCTTTTTTGTTTTCTTATGTGTTTTTATTTTTTCTTCGTCTTCCTGCGCTTTTTCGGCTTTTTTACGCTCTTTTTTCTGAGTATTGCTGACACCGCCTATTTTGACACGCATAAGAGCGGCTATCTTCTCGTCGACAATGGTGTCGTCATTCTCAACATCAACGTACAAACGTTGCAAAGTTTCCTTCAAGAAATCAGTTTTTACGTTAAGCTCTTTTGCCAGATCACCAATTTTTATCGACATAGATTTAAAACCTTTGGGTTCTTGCCGCATAGTTACGGCTATAAGTTGTTACTTTTCTTCGCCGGCCGTTTCATCTTTTGAGATCTCCGGCTCTTCCGCTTTTCCTTCATCCGTAGTCTCGTTTTTCTCCTGTGTTTCAGGAATTAAGGGAGCTCCGCCCAGACTTGCGTCTGCTATGGCTATGGAAGCCGCTTTCAGGGCGTTCTCACATGAAAGAATAATGCTTTTTGCTTTTTCCTCGTTTATGTCTTTAATTCCGGTCAAACCTTCGATGCCGGCTTCGATAGCGCTATGCGCGTTCTTTAAACCCGCTTTTTTAAGCGCACGCGCGGTATCTTTATCGAGCCCGTCAACGGCGTCGATCGGGACTTCGACATAGTCGCCTTCCATGGCGTCGGCCTCAACTTCCCATCCTAATAATTCAGACGCCAGTCGTATATTGCGACCTTTTTTACCGATAAGCAGCGCCAGTTGATTTTTAGGTACGGTTACCTTCACATTCTTATTTTCTCGGTCAACTTCAAGGCTGTAAATTTCTATCGGGCTCAAAGCCGCCTGCACATATTCGTTTATATCAGGGCTCCAGCGTATGACGTCGATCCGCTCGCCGGAGAGTTCCTGGACGATCTCTTTGACGCGCGCGCCTTTCACACCCACGCAAGCACCCATAGCGTCGATCTTGCTGTCATTTGATGAGACGGCGATCTTTGTCCTTTCTCCCGGATCGCGGGCGATGCCTCTAATTTCCACAATGCCCTGAGAGATCTCCGGCACCTCCAGTTCGAACAGTTTTTTGACGAACTCGGAGCTGGCCCTGGAAAGGATTATGTCGAGCCCGCCGGTTTTTCGCTCGATTTTCTTAATGCAAGCGCGCAATGTTTGTCCCTGACGGAATTTTTCTTTCAAGATCTGTTCGCTTCGGGGAAGGATAGCTTCGGCGTCGTCAAGTTCTATGACGATATTTCCCTTTTCAAAGCGGTGTACTGCGCCGCTCACTATTGTTCCCTGCTTATCCATGTATTTCTCGAACACAACATCACGTTCGGCTTCACGGATCTTTTGTATCATCACCTGTTTTGCCGTCTGGGCCGCGATACGGCCAAATTGTTCGCTTCTAAATTCTTCCTCACCAAGATAGATCTTAATGTCACCGTCTTTCGATATCTCAACATTTATGTCTGTTTTCGCGACATCCGGATCGTTAATTATCTTGTATGCGGCGCTTGCCAGCGCGCTTTTAATCGCCGAAATCAGTACTTCTTTCGAGATACCCTTCTCTCTTTCCAAACTTTCTAATGCGCCGAATAATTCGCCTTTCATGGCTATCTCCGTTGTTTTGGTTTTATATCCTGAGGGAAAAGCCGGATCCTGGATACGTTGCCGCGTAAAATCGCAAGTTCCGTGCCATCTTTTTTATCTATAACATATTTTTCTTCGTCTTTATTGAAATCACGAAGTATTCCCGTCACTTCCATAGCTCTCTCGATCGGGTCCCTCAAAAATATCTTAACGTCTTTACCTTTAGCCCACTCGATCTCGTTATCAGTCTTTAGTTCGCGGTCAAGTCCCGGCGAAGACACATCAAGCGTGAAGTTGTCGTAGAAAAGTCCTTTTGTTTCAAGCCACGCGGTAATTTTGCGGTTAAATAAGCCGCATTCAGATACGGTTATCCCGCCGGTCTTATCCAAAATGATCTCCATACCGGACCGTGTGGAAAGAATATCTACGAGCTGATAACCATCCTTTTCGGCCTCTTCTCGCACGACTGTCCTGAATTCACCTTGATTTAAAATGGTCATTTCCTAAAGGCTCCCCTTAAACCGTCATGCCCTGATAAAAAAAAAGCGGGCATTCGCCCACTCCTTTTAAGTACATATAGATGATACAAAATTATCGTGCAGATGTCAAGGTTTTAGATTGGTAAGCAGACTATGCAGTACCGAGGAAACAACCTAAGCGGATATAACTTCAGGGGTAAACAACCGGTCGCTTTCTATCCAGCCTATACGTTTAAATGACAAACCGACTTCCGCGCTATCGTCCAGTTCGTGCTTTTTCCATATGATCACGGCGTCCGCGTTAACTGGATTATCAAAGGAATTGTTATGTATCTCAACTCTGACAACCGCGCCGGTTTCAGGTACATTTTTCATCTCGGCCCTGACCCCGCCCCTGGAAACATCTTTTGTATATGTGGCGATACGATTTGCGATCGGAGTGCTTGCGGTGCTTGACCTTTCTTCGTACACCAATTTATGATTTAAATTGTAACGTTTATAGCGCCTTCTTTCTTCCATATTTACCCCCTGCGTAAGAACAACAAAAATATTAGCTTTGCTTGATTACATTGTAGCATGGAACGTTAAAATTGCAAGCTGTTTTTTATCTTAATCTATGAAATGTTTACATTCCTTATTTAGCTTTCTTATCGCTTTCTCAACCACGCACATATTCAAGCACTTTGTCTATGACCTGGTCAATTTTAACTTGTGAAGAAATATTGCTCTTACGTATTTTAATTTCAACTAAACCTTGCGAAAGAAATTTTTTCCCAATGATAATTTGAAATGGAAAACCTACCAGGTCTGAATCTTTAAATTTTATGCCGGGAGATTTTTCTCTGTCGTCAATTATCACATCAATACGTTTTTCCGCGAGCGTGTTGTAAATATTTTCTGAAACTGTTCGTACGTCATTGTCGTCTTTATTGAGAGGTATAACAACTACCTCACACGGGGCAAGTGATACTGGCCAAATGATACCAAAAGCATCGTTACTGGTTTCAACCATTGAAGCAAGTATGCGGTTTATGCCTATCCCGTAACAACCCATAACCATCAGTTTTTCCTTGCCATCTTTATCCAAAAATTTAGCGTTTAAAGCGGCGGTATATTTAGTTCCTAATTTAAATGTATGTCCAAGCTCGATGGAGTTTTTAATGTCGATAGTTCCGCCGCATTTAGGACATTTGTCGTCAGCCGTTATGGTGCGCGCGTCAAAATAACGATCCACTCTAAAGTCGGTACCGGGGCTTACATTCATAATGTGGTAATCGGCTTTGTTCGAGCCGCAAACGGCGGAACGGACGTATTTTACGGCAAAGTCGGCATAAACGGGTAAACCCGAAAGTCCGACAGGCCCGGAAAACCCTAATGGTCCGCCGGTGACGCGCTTAACGGCGTCTTTTTCGGCCATAGTCAAATTGGTGAGATTCAAAGTTTTTTTAATTTTCGCCTCATTCACCTCATGATCTCCCCGAACGAGTATTGCGATATATCTACCGTCCGCGAAGTATATAAGCGTCTTCACAAGTTTCTCCGCCGATATACCCAAGAACGCGCTGACATCTTTCACCGTACTTGTGTTTGGTGTTGAAATTTCTTTCATCTTTTCCCGTGGGGCATCGTTCGCGGTATCTGCATGAGTATCGACCGTTTCGGCGACTTCGGTGCTGGCGGCGTATTTACATTCGGCGCACAACACGATACGGTCCTCTCCGATCTCACACGGTATCATGAATTCGTGCGAGACAGCACCGCCCATAAGCCCAGGATCGGCTTCAACAGGAACATACGGCAAGCCGCATCTTTCGAATATCCGGCAGTAGGCATCGTACATTTTTTTGTATGATCGTTCCATCCCGTCCACGTCAACGTCAAAACTGTAGGCGTCTTTCATGATGAATTCGCAGCTTCGTATAATGCCGAACCTTGGACGTACCTCATCCCTGAATTTTGTCTGTATTTGGTAAAGCGTAAAAGGCAGGTCTTTGTATGAGCGCACTTCATTTTTCGCGAGATCCGTCACCACTTCTTCGTGGGTCGGCCCTAGCGCGACTTCTCTGCCGTGCCGGTCGTTAAACTTGATCATCACCTCACCTATCACATCGTAGCGGCCGGTTTGCTTCCATAGCTCGGCCGGTTGAAGCGCAGGCATGAGTATCTGCTGGGCCCCTGTTTTATTCATTTCTTCAGCGACTATACGCGTCGCTTTTTCAAGCACTTTGTACCCAAAAGGAAGATATGTGTATGCCCCGGCTGAAAGTCTGCGTATTAGCCCGGCGCGCATCATAAGTTTGTGGCTTATCGCCTCAGCTTCCTGCGGTTCTTCTTTCAGTGTAGGGATAAACGCGTTTGACCACCTCATTCGTGAACTCCTTTCATAATGCGGCTAAGCAATTCTTTTACCGCGTTCTTCACCTCGACGACCTTAACTATCTTGCCACCCTCAAAAATAGCGCCTCTATTCTTACCGAACGCGATCCCGATATCCGCCTGTTTTGCCTCGCCCGGTCCGTTAACCTCGCAGCCCATTACGGCGATGATCTGATGCTTTTCTTTAAGCTTCGGATGTCTATTAACAAATTTTTGCAGTTCTCTATCGACTTCCTCGGTAATTCTCACGATATCCACCTGGCAACGTCCGCAGGACGGACATGCGATAAGTTCGGGTCCGAAACTCCTTCTGCCAGAGGCTAAAAGTATGCGCTTTGCCGCGTCTATTTCGATCAACGGGTCACCTGTAATGGATACACGTACGGTATCTCCTATACCATCGCACAAAAGACTACCTATGCCTACGCTGGATTTAACTATGCCGTCCATAGGAAGGCCTGCCGACGTAACGCCTAAGTGTAATGGCACGTCGGTTTTAGTGGAAAGCTCCCGGTACGCGGCTATCATTGACGGAACGTCCGAGGATTTTAGCGATACAACAATGTTACTGAACTTACACTTTTCAAAAAAATCGATATACTTTAGAGCCGCGCGGCACATTCCACCCGCGGCTTTTTTATGAGAGGTTACCTCTTTCGGCAAAGATCCGGAATTGATGCCTATCCTTATCGGTGTGCCGCGCGTTTTGGCCCTTGCTATAACTTCGGCGAGTCGCGCTTTATCCTGAATATTTCCGGGGTTAATGCGTATCTTATCGGCGCGGTTCTCAATCGCGGCCAAAGCAAGGGACGGACTGAAATGTATATCCGCTACGAGAGGTATTCTTATCCGTTCCTTGATTTTCTTTATTGCCAGAGCGGACCCCATGTCGCGGACGGCCACGCGTACGATATCACAGCCTGCTTTCTCAAGTTTTTTGATCTGGGCGACGGTGGCTTTCACATCGCGCGTATCGGTATTGGTCATGGATTGTATAGCAACGGGATGTCCCGCCCCGATCCTGACATTACCTATTAGCACAGTTCTAGTTTTACGACGTTTTATCATGATTTTATTTTGCCGGAGTGTTTGACATCGGCGTTGCCGCCTCTCCATGTTTCATTCCCAGCTTTCCGAGCGGCGTGAATTTTTTAACGTCCTGAAAACTCACGAAAACTGCGAAAGCTATCAAAATAAATACGGCGACATTGGCTATTGCCTCCTGTGCCTTAAGAGACAGGGGCTTGCCGCGCAATTTTTCCAAGGCAAGGAACAGTATGTGCCCACCGTCCAGTACCGGGAATGGCAACAGGTTAAAGATCGCCAGGGCCATACTGATGTGAGCCGTGATAATGAGCAGCGGCACCATACCGAGATCCGCCATTTTCCCGATAAAATATGCTATCCCTATGGGTCCGGATAGCGATTCTTTAACTGGAATAGCTCCGGTCAAGAGCAACCAGAACATCTTGTACGTCAAAAGAGTAAGTCCCAACAAATGTTTTCCGCCTCGGTATACCGCTTTAACCGGGTTAACTCCCGGCAAAAAATCAATCGCGGGTGAAATACCTATTACCGCGCGTGATTCTATTTTTCCACCCGGACCTTTAACATCGCTGAGCTTCGGCCTCAGATTAAACGTTAAACTTTCTTTTTCTCTTGTAACGGTAATTTTTAAGAGACCATTTTGCGGAACACCTTTGTTAATGGCCTTAAGGACGTCTTCCCAAGTTTCGGTCCTTATGTCGTCTATTGATGTGACGATATCGCCTACCCGGATTCCCGCTTCTTCAGCGGGATAATTATTCAGGAGCCCACCCACTTTATTCGGCGAAATCGGGTTTGGCGCCCCGATGACAAAGATTACCGAAAAAAGCAAAAAAGCGAACAGGTAGTTCGTAAGCGATCCAGAGGCCATTATCCAGAAACGGTGCCCCACCGGTTTTGCAAAAAGTTCATCGGAGGCCCCTTTTGCCTCGCCTGGTTCCTCTCCTGCCATTTTGCAATAACCTCCGAAGGGAAACAGCGAAAGCCTGTAATCTGTCCCTCCCATTTTTATACCGAACAAGCGTTTTCCCATCCCCAGCGAAAAAACCTCTACGGATACTCCCAGTTTTTTAGCCGCGAACAAATGTCCCAGTTCATGGACAAGTATAAGAAGGCTGAAAACGACGATCACTATTATGGCTGTAAGCAAGTGCTAAGCACCTCCCCGGAAGCCCATGACTCGGCTTCCATAATGTCTTTTAGCGACGGTTTATAAACTATCTGGTGTTTACGCATGATCTTTTCTACGGTACCTACGATTTTGTCAAAATTGATCTTCCCGGAAAGGAACAATTTTACAGCTGCTTCGTTAGATGAGTTGAGAACAGCCGGCAATGTTCCGCCTTTTTCGAGCGCTTCGTACGCAAGCTCGAGAGCCGGAAAATGCTTGCGATCAGCCTCAAAGAAACTTAAATTTTTTATCTTATAAAGATCAACTTTTGGCAGATCCGATTTATAGATATCGGGATACGCAAGTGCCGTAAGTATAGGAAAGCGCATGTCCGGCATAAAAAGGTTAGCCAAAGAAGTGCCGTCTTTGAACTCAACTATTGAGTGTATAACAGCCTCGGGATGGATAAGCACTTTAATGGAACCCGGCGTAATGTCAAATAACCATCGGGCTTCAATGACCTCTAGCCCCTTATTCATAAGCGTCGCAGAATCCACAGTGATCTTTTTACCCATATTCCATTTTGGATGCGACAGGACTTCATCGACAGTGACATTTAAAAAGCCATTTTCTTTTCTATGCCAAAGAGAACCGCCGCTGCCGGTCAGATATATCGTCTCGATGTCTGAATGTTTTCGCTGCCCAATGCAGCTCATCACGGCGCTGTGTTCCGAATCGACCGGCAGGAGACGCGCTTTGCTTGCCGCCAAAAGCGGCATTACGTAACTTCCGGCTGACACGATCGGCTCTTTGCTGGCAAGTGCTATAATTTTTCCGTTTTTGATAGCTTCTATCAGAGGAGGAAGCGCGATTGTCCCCGAGACAGCCAGAAAAACTACGTCTATGTCCTTTTCGGAGGCTAAACGGCACATGCCGTCTGTTCCTTCGTAAACTTTGACGGTTGATCCAAGGCTTTTCTTGACCGTTAAGTATTCCTCCGAGGCCCCTATGGCGACGCTCTCCGGCTTGAACTCGGCTACCTGATCGAGCAGGAGATCGGTATTCTTGTTTGATGACAGCGCTTTTATACGGAATTGTTTCGGGAATTGTCGTACGATCTCTAAAACATTCCTGCCAACCGAACCGGTGGACCCCAAAAGAGCGATGTTTTTCATGGTTTTGCCTGTTTTATGTCTGTTTTATCACAGTGTAATGATGTAAAAATAGAAGATCGGGGCCGTGAATAACAGGCTGTCGATGAGATCAAACACTCCGCCTATATCGGCAAGGTATTTTTCCGAATCTTTTACGTCGCAATCTCTCTTTATGAGACTTTCTGCTAGGTCCCCTATCTGTCCGATGGTCCCGAGAACCAGCCCAAGTATCGCACAATGCAACACAGAAAAGCCGGGAAGCATTTTGTAAGCCAGCGCTCCAAACAACGTACTCGCGATAATACCGGAAAGAGTCCCTTCTACGGTTTTGCGGGGGCTGATCCAGGGTATTAGCTGATGTCTTCCAAAGGCACTGCCTCCTAAATAAGCGCCGATATCTGCTCCTTTGGTGGCAATGATCAGAAAGGCGACAAGGTTCGCGCCATTGGCCAGCATTTTCAGCTTAACAAAAAAAGAAAAAAACCAGCTAATATAAAACAACGAGAACAGTGTCACGCTGATCGAAATAAGCCGTTCGCCGTTACCACTATGATTCTTGCGCACGAATTGGATAAGAAAAATAATGAGCGCGAAAAGCATAAGAAACAACGCTTCAAGGCTTTTATACGAGGCGTTGTGATGTTCCAGGTAGATCGCGATCGGAATGAGGCACCCAGCAGCAGTGGAGAAATATTTCGGAACGAAAACATTCTTTCGTTCCACCATTTTAAACAGCTCGAATTGCGTAAACCCAATAAACAAAGCGATCACAACACTAAAAAGAACGTTTGGCAAAACGTAGACGATCACCCATACCGCCATTATAAGCAGCATGCTGACGATAGTTCTTCTCGTTAATTTATCCACCGTATCTCCTGTTGCGCCCGGCGAACTCCGCTAGTGCCTTGTCCAGGTCATTTTCACAGAAATCCGGCCATAATGTGTCCGTTACATAGATCTCGGCGTATGCCGACTGCCATAGAAGAAAATTGCTCAGTCGCATTTCACCGCTGGTGCGTATTATAAGGTCGAGTTCCGGAAGACCTTTAGTATAGAGCAAATCCTCAAAAATCGACTCATTCAGCTCATCGATGTTGATCTTGCCCTGCGAAACGCCTCTAGAGAGCTCTTTCGCGGCGTCAAAGATTTCCTGTCGCCCACCGTAGTTTATGGCAAGTGAGAGCGTTATACCCGTGTTGTCGCCGGTGTAATCCATAACACTCTTAATTTCATTCTGCAGTTTTTCCGAAAGTTCATGTATCCTGCCGATGACGTTGAATCGAACATTGTTCTCTTTCATCCGTTCTTTTTCCGATCGCAGTTTTTCTCCGAAAAATTGCATTAACGCGTCGACTTCTTCTTTGGGTCGCTTCCAGTTCTCCGTAGAGAAAGTATAAAGCGTCAAGGCTTGAATTCCGCGTTTAGCGGCGGCTTGCAATATCCTGTCGACGGTCTCCCCGCCAGCTTTATGGCCGAAGATCTTCGGGAGGTTTCGTTTTTTAGCCCACCTTCCGTTACCGTCCATGATAATGCCTATATGACGCGGGATCTTCATAATTTGTGCAAATTGTCTCGGTAAAGCGTATCAGGCATTTTTGCAGGCAAATGTCTGTTTACGGTTTTTCCCCACCGACACAAGCATGATGTCACTGCCGATTAATTCTTTTATCCGGGTCAAATACTTTTTTCCATTCGGCGGCAGATCGCTGTATGAAGTAATGGCCGAAGTGTCTTTGAGCCATCCGGGGTGGTCCTCGTAGACCGGCTCGCAGTTATCTAAAAAGCCGGGCAAGCCCGGTATGCAGTCGTATAAATCGCCTTTATATTTGTATGCGACGCAGATTTTTATTACGTCCTGTTCGTCAAGAACGTCGAGTTTGGTGATCACGACGCTGTCTATGCCGTTTATGTCTACGGAATTTTTCACTAAAACCGCGTCGAACCATCCGCATCTTCTCGGTCTACCGGTAGTAGCTCCGAATTCGCCGCCTTTTTCACGTATCTTGTCTTTTAGTTCTGAGCGGAATTCCGTAGGGAAAGGACCTTCTCCAACCCTTGTGGTGTAAGCTTTTACGACACCAAGCACCCTGCCTATTCGCGAAGGCCCTATCCCGGCGCCTATACAGGCACCGCCGGCCGTCGGGTTGGACGATGTCACATAAGGGTAAGTGCCGTGATCAACGTCAAGGAATGTACCCTGTGCACCTTCGCAAAGTATGGATTCACCTCGCCGGTAAGCCTTATCGAGCAGGGACACCGTATCACAAACGTATTGTTTAAGGCGTTCGAAATACTTCATGTACTCGTTAAAGATATCATCGGCAGAAAAACCGGTTTCCCCGTAAAAATCTTTAAAGAGCGCATTTTTTTCTTCGACATTTTCTTCAAGTATCGACCTGAAATACCCGGCGTCAAAAAAATCACCCATGCGAATACCGCTGCGGGAGGCCTTATCCGAATAACACGGCCCGATGCCCCTTTTTGTCGTGCCGATACGGCCATTTTTTTTAAGTTCCCGGAGTGCGTCAAGCTTCCTGTGATACGGCATGATAACGTGCGCTTTGTCGCTGACTTTGAGACGCCCATCGACGTCAATGCCTTTTTCTTTGAGGAAATCGATCTCTTCAATAAGAGCTTTGGGATCTACGACTACGCCATTGCCGATAACACATATTTTTTTCGCGTGGAGGATACCCGAAGGGATAAGGTGCAAAATATATTTGTTATCGTCTATAACGACCGTGTGACCGGCGTTATTTCCGCCCTGATAGCGGACCACGTACTGAACGTTCTCGGTCAGTATGTCGATCACCTTACCTTTTCCTTCGTCACCCCATTGAGCGCCGACCAATACTGTAACTTGTGACATATGAAAAATCCCTTATACGTTATCTGTTACGTAAGTTTAATTTGTTTAACGTCCAGTATATCCTGTACTTTTTTCAGTTTTTCGATAGTTTCCTTAGGAACATCGCTGTCCAGGTTTAGTATGCTTACTGCGAGTTTCCGTTGTTCATCCCTTCCTAAATGTATGCCCGCGATATTAACTTTCGCTTCGCCGAGGATGGTACCGACTTTTCCGACTATACCCGGGACATCGTTATTTTTTACAAAAAGGATCGAGCCTGCCGGTATCGCCTCGACATAAAATTTGTCGACCATTACTATGCGCGGTTCTTTATTCGAGAATAGCGTTCCCATGATAAGGTG
>JADFYD010000120.1 GCA_015233235.1 Candidatus Omnitrophota bacterium
ATTCTTTCGCCACCTTATCGGCCTCTTCCATGCTTGAAGCGTCAATTTCCTTGAAAGTCAGGAATTGCGTATTTGTCCGCGTGACCTGATCGCGTACGCCCGTCTTTATTTCCTCGACAACATTTTTCACACATGTAAGTATCTCTTTTCTCTGTTCCTCTTTAAGCGCCGGAGCTTTTTCCTCGAGTGCTTTCTCGATTTTATCAAGTTCAGTCTTTAGCGCGAGCTCGGTCTCTTCGGGGGTAAAATCGCCAAGCACAGTCTTGGACGCTCCCTCCATATCAGTAAGCGCCGCGCGTGGGACGAAACCGGTGACGTTCTCGGCCAGGTTTTCGGGTTTCTCGTCCAAACAAGCGAGAAATTCTTCCATATTGATCTCTCCGCCATCGGATTTTTTGTCGAGCAGTGTTTTCATCCTTTCTAGGATTTTTAGGCCGGCATCACTTTTTACGGCGTCAAAATATTCGTCTTTTTCTCCCTGGTTTTCTTCTTTAGCCACCTCAAAGCGAATAGCCTGCATATTCTCGTCATAAATTATCCTGATAGTATCGCCTTTAGAGACCGGGACTTCCTTCGATTCATATGTTTCCGGGTTTATAACGGTTGCCGCCTCGTTCTGCACAATATCGGAAATGCCCGAAGCGACCACATCGTCGAATTTATTTATTGCCGGCCTCATGCCGGACCTATCGCTAAAATCCTCCAGTAAAAATTCTATTAGTTTGTCCGGGTTCACAAATTCGATATCGAGCGGAAAATCATGGTTCCCCTCGGCATAAGCGTTCTTCATTTTAGCCAGGTTCACTTCCCGCAATATGCCCTCGGCGACCTCGCGGGTGATCTTATTGAATAAGAGTGTGTTTTCTTTGCCGATCTTATTAAGAAAGGTCGCAAAATCCTCGCTTTTCGCCTGCTCACGCCCCATCAGCAGCCGAACAAATTCATGGTATTTTTCGTTGGGATAATCGAGTATGCTCGTGTCTTTTTTTGCCTTTGTCTCTTTTGCCTTGTCCTCAGGTATGGGGATAAGGTCCCACGGCTGGTTCGCGCGCCTTTTTCTTTTTATCGCCAGTCCCGAAGCTTCTTCGTCGGTAGCTACTATCTGTCCGTCTTTCGCCATATTGGATGTGAAGATTATTATGGTGTTAGTAAAATCTATTTGTTTCTGGGTCCGCTGGTCGGTGATCTTTCCATCCTCGATCATGCCGAGAAAAGTGATAAGCGCTTTTTCATGTGCCTTATCTATTTCGTCTACCAGTATTACCGAATAAGGTCTGTCTTTTACACGCATGACTAGAAGCCCTGACCTATCAGACCCGACATATCCCGGCGGAGAACCGATGATCTTCGATATCTCGTGTTCTTCCATAAGCTCTGTACCTTTAATATCGTCAACAAGCGCTTTCGAGTCGCCAAAAAGGTCTTCAGCAAGTATTTTGGATAGTTCCGATTTCCCCACTCCGTTCGGCCCCTCGAAATAGAACACCCCGAGCGGTTTTTTCCTCTTCGGGTTGAAATAATTACGTCGTATGGTCTTAACAACCTGGTCTATGGCCTCGTCCTGGCCTTTTATTTTTTTCTTAAGGCTTTTTTCAAGCGTTTTGAGCCGGTCTACGAATTCCGTGCCTATCGGTATGCCCCTCTTTTTCATCACTTCCTCAACGTCCTCTTTTCGCACGGTGAGTGAAAACCCTTTAGTCAGTTTCTCGACTGCCGCAGAGTAAGTCTCGAGGTCCTCGGTGATACGCCGCGCCGCGCGTTTCATCCCGGAAGCGTATTTACGGCTTTTGGCCTGGTTAAAAAGGTTAAGCTGCCTTAGAAGTTCCTTCCTGAGTTTCACGAGTTCCGCCTGAGTTCGCTCTGCCTTGCCGAAAACGATCGAAGCAGCCTGGTCCAGTACGTCGCGTGTGACAGCAGGCTGGCCCATATTCTTAAGGTACTGGCTCGTAAGCCTCGCGGCGTATTCAACGGCTTCTTCGCTAATCTCTATATGTTTTTTAGCGTCTTCAGTTTTCATGTTATGTTTACGCACTATGAAATCCTTGATCGCAAGCATCGTGTCGATAGTATCGGAGACGCTCATCGACTCGAGCGTCATAGCGCCAAAACGCCGTTCGAACGCTTCGTCTCCCTCGATATATTTTTTGAACTCCTTGTCGGTGGTCGTCGCGATAAGTTTTACTTTACCTCTCGAGAGGGCCGGTTTTATGAACTGGTAGAATTGCTGCTTTAACTGGTCAGCGGGGGACCTTGCGGGCGCACGGGGGTGAAATTCATCGATAAAAACTATCACGTTAGGTTCGCTCGCTTTTTTGAGGAACGCCTCTATCGCCGCGCCCGCGCCGGCGTTAGCGGCATATGTGTAAAAAGAGGCTAGATTGAGCGAAAGTATTTTCATGGAATCGATAAAGGGACTGCCGGTTTCTTTATTGACGATATCGACGGCGAGGCCCTCAACAAGGTTCGTTTTCCCGACGCCGGCGGCGCCGAGTATCATGGGGTTAGAGTTCTGTCCGCGGTTAAGTATCTCGACCATTTCGGCGAGTTCCGCGTTACGGTAAAAACACGGGTCGATCTCACCCTTCCGGGCTTTTTCTGTAAGATCATCGAAGAACGGTATTTCCTCTGACTTTTCTCCGGCGGGCTTACTCGCGTCTCCCGTCGCCTCAGGAGTTCCGGCGTCGGGCGTGTCGGTTTCAGGACTCAAATTTACGCCGGCCTGACGCGCCTGGGGTCGTGTCACACCCGGCGCCCGGGGTTTTGCCAGAGTACGCACCGGAGTAGTTTGTGTTTTCTCCTCGGTCTTCGGTTTTTTTACCACGGTATATAATTCAAACTTTTTGACTAGTGCCTCGAATGCCGCGCCTGTTTTTCCTTTCTTTAATATTTGTATGATCCGATCAAGCGGCACACTTGCAAGTTTACGTCTAAGCTTGGGATTATTTTTTATGGCCTCGGCTGTCCTTTTTACGGCTTCATCCCGGTTTATGGCACCGGTCCTCGCCTTGTTCGCATCTTTCGCCAGGCCCTCAAGTACGGCATTCTGGCCGGACTTAGAGCCCTCTTCGCCGGCAAGAACGATCTGGTGATAGAGCTCGTGGCCAAGACTGTCATCGCCGTTCTCTATCACTACGTCAAACTCCTGTTGTATTTCAGGGATAAACTCATTGATAACAGCA
The DNA here is from genome assembly GCA_015233235.1 of Candidatus Omnitrophota bacterium. Lineage (GTDB taxonomy): Bacteria > Omnitrophota > Gorgyraeia > Tantalellales > Tantalellaceae > JADFYD01. Next base: position 3,180 of record JADFYD010000120.1, read on the forward strand.
TCCAGTTTTTGGTCCAATTTCTCGGCGACCTTCCTGAGAACATTTTCCGTTATTCTGCCGTTAATATAGATCCTGTGCTGTATATCATCCCGGCTAAGCCCGGTTTCTTCCATAAGCTCACCTTCGAACATCTCGGTCACTTCTTCAGGCAACAGGTCGGCGTCGTCACCCAGTCTTTGGTTTATAAAGTTATTAAGCTCTTTACGGTAACAGATGAATACATTGCTCACACCTTTAACGTCTTTTTTCAACGTCTTTTCGATCCTGTCAAAATACCCGCTACGCGCGAAAAATGCCCTGTGTTCCTGCACAAAAGCGTCAAAATCTTTCTGAAAAGCCTGCACTATAGGGTATAGGTTCTTATCCCCGACATTGTCGAGCGCGTTCACGTCGAACAATGTTTTCCCGGTCGCCGCGTCGATATATGTGAATTCCGCCCAAAGCGCTATCATTTCGTTGAAAACATTTTTACGATCGATATGGTATTTGCCGGCATCGAAGTAGCCCCAACCCCACCTTACAAGTATGGCAAGCGCCGATTCGGTTTCTTCCTGTGACCATGAGTCTATTGTCGACAGGTCATAAGGCCCCTCTAAAAGCGGGTTCACCCGTATCTTGAAGAAATTCTTATACATGCGCTCTTTTCTTTTTACAACCTCCGACAGGAGATATTCATCGCTGAAAACGCTGTCAGACAGTGTTTTCAGCACTTTGCTCCTTGCCTCGTTACTTATGTCCGTAACTATGCTCACATTGCTCAGTTTTTCAGGGACCGGCCATGCGTCCATAAATAACGCGGGGCTCGTTTTGTCGCCCATAAATTCGCGCGTGCCTTTCCTTAGAGCCAGGACCACCGGACGCGTCTCATAAGGATACATGAGATATGCGACCGTAAGAGCATCCTGTATATAAAGCCCTTTCGGGAAAGTTCCCTCGCTTTCGAAGCGTTTTCGCCACAGTTCTACCACCGCGCGATATTTTTCCGCGAAGGAGGTCTTGCTTCTTTCTACCGTTTCCCCGATATATGATGGGGTCAATTTTATTTTTCTCGTGGAATCCGTACCGACAAGAACGATCTTTCCGCCACTCGTAAGGACTTTTTCGGCCGCCGGAATATCGGCCCTTAAATTATAGCCTGCGTAACCCTTGCCCGGGTCCTTGGCGCCGTCGTTATAAGCGCCACCCATGATCGCTATTTTTTTCGCGTTTTTGGCGGTCCCGGCGTTTTTATCCATTGCCGCGGCAAGCGGTGTAAGCGGCCCGGTACATATCACAGA
>JADFYD010000121.1 GCA_015233235.1 Candidatus Omnitrophota bacterium
CTGACAAACTTAAGGCGGATAGTTTTATTCCTCTAGTTCCCATGCTTGAGGTTATCGTAGAAGCTTTTAGGACAGGGAAGATAGACATGGAAGCGATCAACCAGAGGTATCCTTACCTGGGGTGCAACATCCTGGGTAAAAATTATTTGATATTCGTGCCCGACGCGGTTCCTATAGATTACGGTGCCAACCTGAACAATATTTACGCCTTCGCGCAGTTCTCATAAATATTCTAAATTAAGCCGATATCAAAGCCGCGGCCACGGTATTATAATTAGGCACGTCATACGGTTTTGCCGGCCTGTACGCCAGGTAACCTTTAATAAGTCCAGCGACATCGTTATCCAGGATGGCCTTTATATATTGATCAGCCGCCATTTTGTCAGTTAACGCGAAATGCGATTTGAGATAGAAAGTTAATAACCTATATATAGACGAGTCCGGCGTTAAACTATTATCGATCCGCCGCAACAAAAGCATCATCGCGTAAGTATCGACCTGGAACTTTTCTCTGTCTGTATCTTTATCCGATTTGGCCTTCCGGAGAGAAGACGCATCGACCCTGGCAAATCTTATACCGACTTTTATCAGTCTCTCAAGCTGTCCGGCGGGCAGATCGTTTGGGACTAGCGCGACGGTCTTGGTTTCTTTACCTGCGGCTTTTGCCAAAATGTTGTCAACGAACTGCTCAGGTGATTTGCCGCTGATCCTATCAAGGTCAAACCTGTCCCCATATTTCGCTTTATGCGTTTCGAATTCACCGTTAGTAAAAAACTCCGAGGTTACTAGCAGGCTGTAACGCTCATTTTGATGGGTAGGGATCTCTAGGCCCCCGTCTTTTTTGGCAAGCGAAAGCATCTCGTCTATCTCATGCGTTTTATACAAATCAAGCAACTTTTTGGTCGAGCTATCATGTGTTACCGTAGCCGGCGCGCCTTTTAGGTCATTCAATATCGGCTCGGCTTGTACTTTGCCGAGCTGTACGCCCCACTGGTCAAAACTGAAAATATTCAGGATAACTCCCTCGACGAATATCTGATGTTCGTACATTGCTATCAAGGCACCGAGCGCCCTGGGGCTGAGCTTATTTATTAATATGGAATTTGTAGGATTATTCCCGTTAAAGACACGGTGAGGCGCGACACTGGGGTCAACGTTCTCGGCAAGGACTTCCTCAAGTGTTTTGCCGAACGCCAGGGCTTTGGTCTGTGCCAAAAAATTAGCAAAAAGTTTTTCCGGATGGTCACCCAGCGGGTTCTGGCTGTTAGCAATACCGATAAAGTCAGCGGGGATGATACGCCCGCCTTGATGGATCAATTGATAAAATGAATGCTGGCCGTTAGTCCCGGGCTCGCCCCAGATGACCGGGCTCGTCATATAATTAACAGCCTTGCCGTTCCGGTCCACGCTTTTACCGTTACTTTCCATGAATGCCTGCTGTAAATATGCCGGCAAGCGGTGTAAATATTGGTCGTACGGCAGGATCGCGTGGGTTTCTGCGCCGAGGAAATCCATATTCCAAATGTCCATGAGAGCCAGGAGGACCGGAATGTTGTGCTCAAAAGACGCCGTCTTAAAATGTTCATCCATGTCATTGGCTCCTGCAAGAAGCTCCTCGAAATTATCAAACCCTATATCAGCCGCGATCGAGAGGCCTATCGCTGACCAGAGAGAATACCGCCCGCCGACCCACTCCCAAAACTCGAACATATTACGCGGATCGATGCCAAAGGCTGTTACTCTTTTCTCACCCGTTAAAATCTTTCGGGCTTAAAATAACATCATTTTTTTCCGCGGATGAAAGGACATTTTCATTATCTTTTTCATCTCTGCCAAGCACAAATCTGGTCTTAGCATCCAGCCTGAAATGCCTGCCGAATTTAAGTAATTTTATGTTGTCTATATTCAGCATATCGTGTTTTATGATATCTTTCAGCCGGCTTGAAAACGCGGGCTCCGTGAGTAGACACCCCCCGGCCGGCTGGGCATATTCTGATATGCCGAATTTTTCGGCCAATTCCATCTGGGGTTTTCTTGAGCGTCCGGAGATGGCGTACAAATGCTCCCGGTTTATAAGGCCGGTTTCTTCCGGGACAGTAGGATTGAGAAGCTTTGCGGAGAGCGGGCGAAGAAGATATCCTTTAAGGCCCGCTTTTTTCTCGATAACGTATAGCGTATCCCGACGTTGAGACATCGGCCTCTCGCCGACAACTTCGCCTGTGGCGATAAACGAATAACCTTCCTTTTCCATTATCTCTTTGGCGCGTTTAAGCATGTATATTTTGCAGTCAACGCAAGGGTTAATGTTAGCGCCGAACCCGTAGAACGGGTCTTTTAGGAGCCCCAAAAATTCCTGGGATATATCAATGATCCGCAGTTTCAGGGATATGGCTTCGGCACGTTTTTTTATTTTCTCTGTGAATTTCGGAACGTCGATCGCCGAAAACTCGGTAATAAATGTAAGCCCCAGGACATCTATGCCTTCGTTCATTAGAACTTTGGCTGTAAGTACGCTGTCCAGGCCGCCGGAGAACATCACGATAGCTTTTGTCATAAATATAATCACACTCAGTAGGACGTTAGGGCAAGTTCTGAGCCGGGCCTGTTTTGGCCGAGCACCATGGATCATCCGCATCCATCAGGCGAGGCCAATAACCGGAGGCCCAAATTCCTCGGAGGGGAATTTGGGCCGTCCCGGCGAGGAACGCGCCCTAACGTCCAAAGTCATTATTTGTTAGTTTTCAATTTCTCCAGCCAATCCTTAATTTTAGCTTCGTAGCCCAAATTCGTAGGGATATAATACTTCGCGTCCTTCGGCATATATTTTTGCTCAACGTAGTGGTCCTTGAAATCGTGCGCGTACTTATACCCTTCTCCATGCCCTAGCTTTTTCGCGCCGGAATATCCTGTCCCTTTCAGGGCGTCAGGAACTTCCTGGGTTCTTTCATCCTGGACATCTTTCATGGCTTTTTCTATACCCATATATGCCGCGTTAGATTTCGGGGCCGAAGCCACATAAACGGTTGCCTGGGCGAGCGGTATTCTCGCTTCCGGCATGCCGACAAACTCAGCGATCTGAAAAGCCGCATTCGCGACAACTATAGCCTGCGGATCGGCGTTACCTACGTCTTCAGACGCGCATATAACTATCCTCCTGGCAATAAATCTTGGATCTTCTCCGGCCACTATCATTTTCGCCAGCCAATAAAGTGCCGCATCCGGGTCAGAACCTCTCATGCTCTTTATGAAAGCGCTTATGGTATCATAATGCCCGTCTCCGTCCTTATCATACAACACAGCTTTTTTTTGGATGGATTCCTCAGCGACGCTTAAAGTGATATTTATTAAACCGTTCTTAACCGGCTTTGTGGTCACAGCCGCCATTTCAAGCGCGTTAAGGGCCCTTCGGGCGTCGCCGCCTGATATTTTTGACAAATGCCCTATGGCCGCGTCTTCGGCCTTTATGCTCATCTTACCTAGGCCCCTGTCCTCATCTTTTATCGCACGCAAAAGAATATTTCTTATATCGTCGACGCCTAGCGCTTTGAACTCGAATATTTGCGAACGCGACAGAAGGGCCGAATTCACATAAAAAAATGGATTGTGCGTTGTAGTACCGATGAGCACCGGATTCCCATTCTCTACTTCCGGCAAAAGTACGTCCTGCTGGGCTTTGTTAAATCTGTGTATCTCGTCGATAAGAAGAATGGTCTTCTTGCCGTTCAGTTTCTGTATCTTCTTTGCTTTGTCCAGAATAACACGCATCTCCTGGACGTTGCTGGCAACGGCGTTAATTCTCTCAAAGTTCGATCCGGTCATGCCGGATATGATAAGTCCGAGCGCGGTCTTGCCGCAACCAGGCGGGCCGTAGAAAATGAGCGAGCTTATCCTGTCGGCCTCTATAGCGCGTTTCAAGAGCTTGCCTTCTCCGGCTATATGCCCCTGGCCGATGAATTCGTCGAACGACCTCGGGCGCATTCGCGCCGAAAGCGGTTCGTGCTTAGCTTGATCTATGTTCTTTTCGAATAGGTCCATAGTAGTTAAAAAATCCCTGCATATGCCGTGTGGAAAAACAATTTAAGGCCCCTTTATTTAAGGGCGGGACCCTCCCGAAAAGCCCTAAGGCAGGTCGAAGTTAGGTCCCATTGTAGGTATCATTGGACTTAAAATTGAGGTCCCATCCACGAACAAAGCAGGGATTGTTATGAATTTATTGTAGCACCATTATACGAGGCGGGCAAGATATTTTAACCCCTCCGACTTTTTCATTGTAGACGCGGAGCTTTAACTGTATAATCTACCTTACTGTCCCCGTAGCTCAATTGGATAGAGTACCGGCCTCCGAAGCCGGTTGTGACGGTTCGATTCCGTCCGGGGACGCCAATCTGCTTTTAAATTA
>JADFYD010000122.1 GCA_015233235.1 Candidatus Omnitrophota bacterium
TTTGTTGGTGAGGCGGACGGCAGAAATTTCACTTTTGTCCACTCCGGCATAGGCGACAGGCTTTTAGGCGACGCGGTCCTGCTCATGAACGGTGGCCCGGTGAGAGATGTCATATTTGCAGGAACAAGCGGCGGCCTTAAGAATTGCGTTATCGGTGACATTGTAGCCGCGGAAAGCGCGTTTGACGGTGAGGGTTTTTCGCGATATTCCGCGAAAGATTTTTCGCTTAGTAATTTACTTCAAAACGGTCGCACAATACCCGGAAATACAGATTTGACGTACCATTTGTGCGCGTTAAAGAATATGGTCAGCGGTAATACGCCCGCCGTGAAAAAAGGCGATGTTTTTACCATAGGGTCGCTTTTGGCGGAGACCGAAGAAAATCTGGTAGTGCTGGAGAATAGCGGCTTTATCGGCATTGAAATGGAGCTTTCGGCGGTCTACTCGGCAGCTGCGGCACTTGGGATAAGAGCGTCAGGATTGCTTGCGGTGAGCGACTTGCCGGTTAAAAGGCCAATATGGGAAGCGCTTGGTACGGAAGATAAGAGGTGTCTGTCGTTGTCGATTGAGACAATTGTCGAGACGATCATGCGTTTTGTCGGAACATGTGATTAACGGTGGAGGTATAAACATGAAAAAACGAGCCATTGTGATACTCGCCCAGGGCTGCGAAGAAGTCGAGGCGATAACGCCTATTGATATTTTAAGACGAGCCGGGATCGAAGTGATCTCCGCCGGAATAGGAGGCACTACAATAAAAAGTTCGCGCGGCATAATATTCAATGCCGACGTGAAGATCGAAGATATAGATTTTGTCCCAGATGTGGTGATAGTGCCGGGAGGCATGCCCGGAGCGGAAAATATAAGCCAGTCCGAGAAAGCACGCCATTTAATAAGGGATGCTTTCGCCAAAGGTAAAATTGTCGCCGCCCTTTGCGCCAGCCCCGCGGTTGTCCTGACGCCCCTCGGGATCTTGCACGGTAAAAAAGCGACATGCTATCCCGGCATGGAAGAGAGTTTCACGCCCGACATTAAATTCGTCGACGAAAAAGTCGTGCAGGACGGTAATGTCATAACAAGCAAAGGGGTAGGGACGGCGCTTCTCTTTGCGCTAAAAATAGTCGAAGCTCTTTCCGGCAAAGCCGTCGCCGACACCGTCGCGCGGGCAGTTGTTGTCATGCCCTGAATCCGATCGCGCTTTCCCCAAATTTATCCTTGATGCGGTCCAGCGCGTTATGCAGTTTTTCGTTCTTCTGTTCCTTTGATGACTTTCCGCCGAAGAGGTCACTTGACCAGGAGTTCTCCTCGAAGTTCGACGTGCCTACACCGATGAGTCTAACTTTTCTTTTTCCGAGCCCGAACTCTTTCAGCTTTCCGGCACAAACCGAATATAGATCATTTATAAAATTTGTGGGCGGTTCTATCGTTTCACTGCGCGTAAAGGTTTTGAAATCACTGAACCTGATCTTAAGAGTTATGGTTCGCGCCTTAAAACCATGTTTTCTCAGGCGCCGCGATACTTTGCCGCTTAAGAACATTACGGTGTTCATGATAGTATCCACGTCACCCGTATCAGTGTCGAAAGTGTGTTCGTTACTGATAGATTTAGCCTCGCTTTCCCTTTCCACGACGCGTTCATCTATGCCGTGAGATAATTCCCACATATGACCGCCGTTCCTGCCGAAAAGTGAGACAAGTTTTTCTTTATTTGTTTTCGCGAGGTCACCGATAGTGAGTATGCCGATATTTTTCAGTGCTTCGCAGGTTTTTTCGCCGGCGCCCCAAAGCTTACCTATGGGCAGTGGCCACAGGAATTTCAGGTTGTCCTCTTTTTTTACGATGATCAGGCCGTCGGGCTTACTTGTGTCCGAGGCGATCTTCGCGGTCATCATGTTCGGCGCCATGCCGATCGAAGAGTTGAGCCCGATATCTTTTTTTATGAGCTCTTTTATTAATTTGCAAACGGTTTCGGGCGTGCCGAAATGCTGGTAACTTCCGGAAATATCCAGGAACGCTTCGTCTATACTGAGCGGTTCTATGTCGGGAGTGAATTTTTCAAGCAAAGAGAAAATGCGATCCGAGATCTCGCAGTATCTTTCCATGCGCGGCTGAACATAAATACCGTCGGGACATTTTTGATAGGCTTTGGAGATCGGCATAGCGGAATGTATACCGAATTTTCTCGCCGCGTATGAGCACGCGGCGACGACCCCGCGGCCTTTTCCGCCTTTCGGGTCCGAACCGACAATGACGGGCTTACCGCGGTATGAAGGGTTATCAAGCTCTTCTACCGACGCGAAAAACGCGTCCATGTCTATGTGTATTATGTACCGTTCGCCGGGCATGTGTGTATTTTACCATCATAACATCTTAGAGAGTAATCATTTTAGTCGTTAGTCGTTTGTCGTTAGTCGTTAGTTTGCAGTTTAGGAGTTTAGAGGGTTAGGTGACTTGTTCATGAACTAAACTCCTAAACTTCTAAACCCCTAAACTTTTTTAACCAATAAGCTTCGCACTTTGCCAAATAAAACTAACGACCAGCGACTAACGACTAGCGACTTTCTATCGGTCTACGCGCGATTAATTTGTCCCCGCTCGTTTCATGTGGTATTATTGATGACACAAAAAGGAGCCCCATGACAAACCCATGTTACGAGAAATTCGAAAAGAAGTGGCCCGTCAAAGCTTACAAGAGCCTTGAATTCCTCAACAGCCCCGCGGCCCGGCCGGTCAGGATCCTTTCGGAATTTATCGAGCCCGGTGAGCGCTATAAGAAGCATAAGATCAAGAATACCGTTGTGGTTTTCGGGTCCGCGCGGATAAAACCCAGAGCAAAGGCATTGGCCCGACTTAAAGAGGTAGAAAAAGTTCTGGTGAAAATGAGAACCGTTTCACCTAAGGCGAAGGCCGAGCTAAAAAGCGCTAAAGTGGATTTATGCGCCTCGAAATATTACGAGGACGCGCGAGAACTCTCAAAACGCATTACGCTATGGTTCAAGCAGATCGAAAAGAAGGGGATACATTTCGCCGTATGTACGGGCGGCGGGCCAGGCATCATGGAGGCCGCCAACCGCGGAGCCTATGAGGCCAAAGGCATGTCCATAGGTATGAACATCAGTTTGCCGATGGAACAGCATCCTAACCCGTACCAGACAAAAGAGGTCTCAAGCGAATTTCATTACTTTTTTATAAGGAAATTTTGGTTTACATATCTCGCCAAGGCGCTTATCGTATTTCCCGGCGGGTATGGCACGCTCGACGAGCTCTTTGAAGTATTAACGCTTGTCCAGACAAAAAAAATAGACAAAAAAATGACTGTCGTTCTTTACGGTAAAGAGTTCTGGAACAAACTGATTAATTTCGAGGTTATGGAAGAGTGGGGCACGGTACTTAAAGAAGAGTTAAAACTTTTCAAGATTGTCGACACCGTGGACGAGGCGTACGATCACCTGAAGAACGAGATCATGTATCTGGTAAAAGAAAAAGAGAAATACAAAAAGTACTGGCGGTAGGTGGTGAACGCAGTCTCAAGTTTCAGATGAGAATCAATGATTATAGTATTTTACTGTATGTGGTATAATCTTGAGAGGATGAGTTGATGCGTCTATTGATTTGAAACAAGGCAGGCAGATATGATCGGCGAAAAAGAAATGACGGCGATAAGGAAATTGGCCGAAAAATATAAGATCAAACGTGTGCTTTTATTCGGCTCTTGCTTGAGAGACGGTAAGGGGCATCACGATATTGATATGGCAGTTGAAGGATTGAAAAAAAGCGAATTTTTTAATTTTTACGGAGAAATGATGTTCTCTCTGGAAAAACCGGTAGATATCGTAGATCTCTCGTCTGATTCTAAATTCAATACTCTCATACGGGAAGAGGGTCTTCTTATCTATGGATAAAAATATTAAAAAAAAGATCGAGGCTGAATACGAAGCTATCGAGAAAGTGCTGTCTTCAATGCCGGAGACTGAACTCTCGAAACTTTCAGTGCTCGAATTGGCGGGTGTTGCGACACTTTTGCATAATTTTTACAACGGGTTAGAGAATGTGTTGAAACAGTTATTGGATCAGCACGATATAGCTATGCCGATAGGGCCGTCATGGCATAGGGATCTTTTGATATCGGCGAAAGAAAATGAGTTTATATCCCAGAGCCTTTTCATAGAACTTGGCAAGTATCTTGCTTTTCGGCACTTTTTTAGTCATGCCTATGCTCTGGATCTGTTCCCGGAGAAGATGGAACCCCTTGCTTCGGGTCTATGCGCT
>JADFYD010000123.1:0-3636 GCA_015233235.1 Candidatus Omnitrophota bacterium
CCGCTTGAAGCGTCGGTCCTGATCACACCCGCCTCAACTATCCGCATGCGCTCCGGCCCATCGGCTTCAATCAGCCCATAACCCGTTCTAACAAGCCCCGGATCTATACCAAGTATTCGCATCTCTTTGAACTCTGAACTTTGAACTCTGAACTTATACGCTACTTACTCTCTTCAACCTTCTTCAACACTTCATCCGATATGTCAAAGTTAGCATAGACGTTTTGAACGTCGTCGTTGTCTTCGAGGTCTTCGATAAGCGCCAGGACCTTCTTCGCAGTTTCCACATCATCCACTTTCATGGTATTCTTCGGGATCATGCTGAGTTCCGCCGACTGTGTTTTAATATTTTTCGCGGCAAGACCCGAGCGTACCTTATCGAAATCCTGCACGGGGCATGTTATCTCATAAAATTCTTCCTGAGCCTCAAAATCTTCAGCGCCGGCGTCTATCGCCGCCGCCATAACTGTATCCTCATCGCCTGCATCCTTGGGAACAAGAAATATCCCTTTCCGCTCGAACTGAAAAGCCACCGAGCCCGGACTGCCCAAATTACCGCCGCGCTTGGAGAAAATACTCCTAACTTCCGAGGTGGTCCTATTGCGATTGTCCGTAAGACCTTCGACGATGACAGCCACTCCAGCCGGGGCGTAACCTTCAAAAGACAAGCTTTCATATACGGTGCCTTCCAGTTCCCCCGTACCTTTTTTTATCGCGCGTTCAATGTTATCCGCCGGCATGTTCGCTTCTTTGCCCTTTTGTATCGCCAGGCGCAGCCGCGGATTCGCGTCAGGTTTTCCGCCGCCTTCTTTGGCTGCGACGGTAATTTCACGTATAAGCTTTGTAAATATTTTCCCTCTTTTGGCGTCAAGAGCGCCCTTTTTATGCTTAATACTCGCCCATTTTGAATGACCTGACATTGTTTCCTCCTTTTACTCTTCCTCAACAACCTTCTTCCTGGCATTTTCCACTAAGACTTTCTGCGCGATGTTACCCGGGACAACCTCATACGTGGAAAAGCTCATAGTGTAGCTCGCCTTACCACCCGTTATCGACTTCAGCTCATTAGCGTACTTATACATTTCTTCAAGCGGCATTTCGGCCGCGACCACATCCATACCGCCTTCTTCCCTCATGCCCTGAACTCTTCCTCTTCTGGCTATGAGAGAACCGGTGACATCGCCCATATTCTCTTTGGGTATGGTAAACTCAACATGCATAACAGGCTCAAGGAGAACGGGCTTCGCACCTTCGCACGCGGCTCTGAAAGCATGCGCCGCCGCGATCTGAAAAGCTATATCCTTTGAATCGACAGGATGCGTTTTACCGTCATAGACAGTCGCCCGGATATCAACTACCGGGAACGTCGAAAGTATCCCTTCAAGAAGAGACTTTCGTATACCTTTCTCACAGCTGGCGATGAACGGCCTTGGTATAACTCCTCCGACTATCTCATCAACAAACTCAAAACCTTTTTTTCTCGCGAGGGGTTCGACTTTGACCCAAACCTCGGCGAATTGTCCAGCACCGCCGGATTGTTTTTTATGCTTATAGTGGCTATCACCGGCCAACGCTATGGTTTCTCTGTAAGCTATCTTAGGAACACCGACTTCCGATTCGACGCCATATCGCTTTTTTATCCTATTGAGCATGGTTTTCAGGTGAAGTTCTCCCATTCCAGAAACAACCAGCTCATTTGTCTGCGCGTCTCTTGTACTGTGGAACGACGGATCTTCCGCGCACAGTTTCACAAGAGCACCTGAAATTTTATCTTCATCAGCCCGGCTTTTAGGCTTAAGCGAAAAACTTACAGCCGGTTCCGGGAAAGCGATCTTTTTAAAGAGCACAGGGTTCTTTTCCGCGCACAAAGAATCACCGGTATGGGTGTCCTTTAATTTCGCGACAACAGCTATGTCCCCGACCGAGACACCTTCAGTTTCGATGAGCTCTTTTCCTCGCAAAAAAGAAAGATGGCTCAGTTTTTCAACAGCCTCTCTATTCACGTTTTTCACTGACTGAGCGGTCTTAACTTCTCCCTGATACACTCTAAAGATCGAAAGCTGCCCGGTATAAGGATCGGAAATGGTCTTAAACACCTGTGAGGCGAAAGGCGCGTCAAACTTTGGTTCAATGCTCTGCGCTTCCGTTTCGCCTTCTTTAAGAGCGAGTTTCGCCGGAGCCGCGTCAAGAGGCGAAGGAAAGTATTTCTCGATCATTTCCGCAACCTCTTTTATGCCTATTTCTTTTTCTATTGAAGCCGGGATCACCGGAACGATCTTTCCGGAAGTGACACCAGCGCGAAACGCCTTGGCTAATTCATCCGGGGTCAGCGCGCCTTCGCTTAAGTATTTTTCAAGCAACGCGTCATCGGACTCCGCCACGCCTTCCACAAGCGCGCTCGACAAAGCCTCAACCTTAGTTTTATCATCAGCCGAAAGCTTGTCCGCACCCTCTTTTGTCAGAAGGTTCACGATACCCGAGAATGAGTGCCCGGATCCAACAGGATACGCGATCGCGACGGCGCTTTTACTTAAGCTCTCCTGGATAGCCGCGAGAACTTTCTCGAAATTCGAGTTCTCTTTGTCCATTTTATTTACGACTATCAAAACCGGCAGATTTTTCTTCTTGGCGATCTTCCATCCTTTCGCCGTACCGACCTTAACGCCGCCCACCGCGTCGGCTATAAGCACGGCGCCGTCAGCCGCATGAACACCGGCTATCGCGCCGTTTATAAAATCCAGAAATCCCGGCGCATCCAGTAGATTTACTTTTATCCCGTTCTTTTGATAAAATGACACCGATAGATCGATAGAATTCTTGCGTTCCTTTTCGTCCTCATTGTAATCCGAAACGGTCGTACCTTCGTTAACACTCCCTTTTTTCGCTATCGCGCCACCCTTATAAAGCAGGGACTCGACCAAAGTTGTCTTACCATCACCGGAATGACCCAGAACAACAACGTTACGAATATCTTTCGCAGAAACAGCCACGGCTAGCCCCCTTTTCGTTTTTATCACAAAAACAATAAAAGACAACCACACTGAACCGCTGCAACGAGAAACGCTAAGTTAAAATACTATAATACGCCTCATGGTTTGTCAAATCAAATTGACCATAATGTCGCTAATCGCTGGTCACTTGTAATGAAACACGCACGCCACTAGCCTTGGGACATACCGCCTCGTCTGGAAGTATGTTCTTGAGGCGGTGTGTCCCACTAGATACACTAACGTAGCAAAGCATTATGTGATAAGTTCTTCGAATGATTTGGAGAAAGCGGAATCACCGAATGACCTGAAAGTCGGATCCTCTGCGTGATCACCCGGATTTGTTTTGCATGTGGCTTATTTGCGTGGGGTTACGTACAGCGTCCTTGGGTTCAAGCAACTAGTGCAACACCTTATTTGCTATAATAGCGGACGAAAGGAGTTGCATATGCCCAAGTATAATCGTTTAAACATGATGGAACGCGAAGATATCAGCCGTCTATTGACTGCAGGCTATAGCCTGCGTAAAATTGCAAAAAGCATCAATAGATTTCCCAGTACCGTTTCGCGCGAAATAAACCGATCCGTGGTTGATGTCTCTTATTATCGAGCTATTTTTGCTCAACAAGACGCCAAAAGAAGACGCCATA
>JADFYD010000123.1:3659-4205 GCA_015233235.1 Candidatus Omnitrophota bacterium
TTGCGAAACAACAGAAAACTTGAAAACAATATTACTCTGCGAAATCTTGTTCTTTATTACCTCGCTAAAAAATGGTCCCCGGAACAGATTGCAAAAAGACTGAAAATCTTATATCCTGAAAATAAAGATATGCATATTTCACACGAAACCATTTATTCCTTCATATACGTGCTTCCCAAGGGGAAACTACGCTATAAGATCATCTCGGATCTCAGACAAAATCGCAAGTATCGCCGCCAAAAAAAAGGTTCACCACGCCGCAAAGCCGCATTCATCGAGGAATGTCTCAGTATCGATGAACGGCCACCAGAAATCGCTGATCGAACTGTCCCTGGACACTGGGAAGGCGATCTCATCATCGGCAAACGGTGCGCTTCGGCGATCGGAACTTTGGTTGAACGCACCACCAGGATAACTTTTATCGTTAAGCTGTCAGACCAGCAGACCCGGACGGTCAGAAACGCCTTTGCCGATGAATTCAGACATCTTCCAAAAGGCCTCAAACGTTCTTTAACCTATGACCAGGGTAATGAGATGTCCCAGCAT
>JADFYD010000124.1 GCA_015233235.1 Candidatus Omnitrophota bacterium
AGATGCCGTTCAGGAGGGCAGCCCGGTGCCGGCGAATATGCCCGAATGGCTGAAGCCGCTTATAGACAAGGACGATGCCGGAGAGGTTATGCCGGTAATTGAAAAATGGCGCGCGGAGACAATGGGAGAGGCGCATGCTGCCGTATCATCGGGGTTTGAGGTCTATGTCGGCATTCGATCGGAGACATACGGAAAACTTGCCGCCGGAGATATAGCGGATCTCGAGAAAAGTATCCGCGGGTTAAAAAAAGTAGTGCCGCTGGATCTTTCGCGCGGTCGCGAGCAGGTCCTGAAGGATCTTGAGAAGGCGACCGGGGGAAATAAAAGTATCGTTATTTTGTTGGATGAGACCGTTCTGGACGGCATGGGAACGTCAATGCTATTGGCAACGATCAAAGACGCGGCAGAAAAAGTGAGCGGCGATGTCGCGTCAAGCCTTGACGGGGGAAGAGATGTTTCTCCGGAGTCCGTCAAAGCTGTTACGGACCTCGCGGGGATGAGAGGGGCTTTGAAGGTACTGGTGTGCCGCCAGGCTCCGCTTGTCTCTAAAGAATTGAATGAAAAAAGCCTGTTCCAGCTTAGGGCCGAAGAGATCTTCAGTCTTTACGCCAATCACGGGTATTCCGAAAGCGCGGGTTATCTGGCTCTCCCCGGCCCTTTAAAAAATAACGGCGGTAAGATTTATGCCGCCAGCGCCGTCGAATCGGCGTTCGAACTTAAATTTATTTTGGAATCTATCAGGGAAAGAAGAGACCTCATGGGAGTGAAAAGTGAAATGGACGACCCGATTAAGGATTTTATATTGATTCGGGGAGCATTCAATCAACAGCAGATTGAAGAGATGATGAAAATAATGGGCTATGAAAATTATGTGGACAAAAAGCGGATAATATTGCTCGAGAGCGGTAAGAGACTATCTCTGGAAGAACTTAAAAACCGCATGGCTGTCGCCGAAAACACCGAAGCCGAAGGGAGTTCGGGCGAAGGGGTAACGGCCATAGGATGGAACAATATGGCAGTCAACCAGAAAACCGATATTGTCATCATTGACGAAACAACGGAAGAGAGCCGCGAAGCGTTTGACGGGGGCTTGGTGGCGGTAAAAGCCGAAAAGGCCCGGAACGTGTTGAATAGCCAGATCTACGAAGCCATGATACAGGTGATAGCTCGCCGCTGTGGAGCTCCTTCGCCTCTGGGTGCCGGTTTTAACGAAGTGCGTAAGGGTTTATTTTTGTTCCTGCCGGAAACGCTTCCGATAGACATAGACCACGAATCCGCAATGTACGACGCGAACATGGTAAGACTCCTCAAAAACGCGTAACGTCTGGTTAGTCCAACAAAAGTTTATAAATTTTGGATTAAGGTGTATAATGGGGGATAAAATAAGGAACGTTTACTTATGAACAGTGTAGTATTGAGAAAAACTGTTGTTTTGTCGCTTGTTGCGGTGCTCATCGCGCCGGGCCAGGCGGATGTGAGCGCGTTCGCCCGGACGAATTCCTTCCGTGAGCTTCAAGGCATGCATACCTTAGCCGTTCCGCTAAAATCAGGAGATATTCTTGGGCAAACACACGCCGATAAAGAAAAGATCAGCGCTTTTATGTATGAAATATTGTGCAGCATAAGTTCCTCACGGTCTGGCCTTAGCGGATCGGTAGATCTCGGCCAGGTGCTAAAACACGCGAATGAGAAGGTTTTGGAAATTTTCAGCATACCCGGTATGCAGGTTTTTCTTTATGAAGCGGCAGAGAACCCGGCAGAAGGTTATTACGTAGTTAAGGTGAAAATTGTGTCCCATGAAGATGATAGAAAGAGAACATATTACGTCAGGTTCCCGAAGAATATAGCGAATATAGAATGTCTTCCGGTCGAAGTGTTCACCCAGAATGAATTCGCCGCGCAGGAAAATATTCCCAAAGCGGAGATATTGTCACACCATGAGCTTGTGAAATTAAAAAAAACACTGTACGAAGGTAATACTCACGAGAAACTGGGTGCCATAGAAAAACTCTCCGTCCAGAGAAAGATCACATCTGTGAATATACTTTCGGAAGCGCTTGTGTGGTTCATCAACGATGAGACTGTCGCTTCTGCCATTATCGAAGCAATGCAAAACGCGAAAAATAACGGGATACTCAAAAAAATAAATATCGAAAAATTCAGCGTGCCCGGCACGGTCTTTCGGGCAGTCAACGAATTTTTTCCGGGCCGGGACGAAAATAAAATAAAATTCAACCTGGCCATAGACAAGCCTTATGAGTCGATGGTCCTGAAATTTGATTTCGGCGCCGGGCATTTTTACGCGATCGATAAATTCACTATGAGGTTGAAAGAGCTTTTGCTTTCGAAGGACCCTCGTATCAATGCTGACGTGAAGGTTAAGGAAGTCGATCCCGGCAAGTCAAAAGGTGAGATCTCAATTAAGTTCAATATTACCATGGCTAATCTAACGGATTTCTGGCGCGCTCTTGGTACGCATGATTTCAAACTTAATGTTCACGGATATTACCGTGCTTTAACCGACGAAGAACTGATAGAGGAGGTTGAGGAAAGGGCAAAAACCTTTCTTGACGGTATTCCGGACAAGCATTCGGCGGAGTGCAGGGATTTTGCAGCATATGTGTACGGGGATGGGACCGATAAAAATCCAGGGATCATAGGTATATTAAGGAACAAAGAAAAATATGGTAACTTGCCGGCCATAAAAGTGGAATCATACGATACGTCGGATGAAGATACCGGCCAATCCAGGAGCGCGAACAGATGCACTTTAAATAAACAGATACAGCTTGCGGAATACAACCCGCATTTCCAGCATTACAGCCTCATGACAGATGCTCAGCGATGGGTTTATCTTGCCAGGGCCGCAGGCAGTATTTTTACTACGTCCTATATTAAATCGCTTCTTCACGATTATCCGGAAGGTGACGAGTTCATGTATTTCCTTTCCTCTGATACGTTAGGGTTCCCTATGACGAGGATGATCAGGGAAACCATTATGGAATTTACCGGAGATAAGGAACATAAAGATCCGACAGATGGGGAAGACGTTTCAGGGGCTGTACCCAATTTTATGGCCCTGAAATTGGCAATGTTTAACTGGCTGGGCCGAATTTATTATTCAGGGGAGAAAGTGAACGTGGGGGGGAGAACTGGTTATGTGAAATACAGGAAGAACGATTTTTACAGGACTGATGACGGAAAAGAACGACATGAGACAATATTTGTGTATGACACAGAGAAAGGGCCGGCCAAGGTCATAGCGAAGATCACAAGGGTTAAGTCCTACGTTGACAATACAGTGAAAATAACAAAAGCGATTGTCTTTGAGGAGCAACGGGGTGGAGTTGTTAAAGAAAAGATCTTGAATTCGGAAGAGATGGACGACATTTGTTATTTTGATACTATGGGAAAGTCTAAAGGCCTTTCCGAGTCGCCATATATGCAATTTGTATACGGAATGAACGCGGTCTTTGACCAGGCCATGTCCAGCGGCATTCTTGATAACCTTCCCCGTAAAGACCCTAAAGGCGTACCTATCGTGCCGAAAATATGCCTGGTCGACGAGTTGGCCATCGGTTCCTACGATTTTCTTATGTCATTTCTCCTGGAAGACAGAACCCGTATAGACATGGATGATATCGATGTGGCCGCTCTTGACAGGCACCTCACGGAAAAACTAGGGTCCAGATCCTTGACAACCCGCGATGTGGATTTTTACTCGCCGAAGGCAGGAGAAATAGAACTACTGAATGCTGTATATGAGGAAACAAAAAGATTCCGGCAGAAAGGAAATTCCGTCGACACCGACATTTTTATAGGTTACCCCCGTACGTTTGGCGCCAGACAAATGGCAGGATATCCTACCGTGAAGGTAGAGAAGCTCATGGCGGATTTTGGCATGACCAGAGAAGAGGCCGAACGCGCAGTATTAGCGATTTCAGAACTGGCGGATAAAATGCCGCACCCTTTCATGGTTGATGTGGAAAGGGCTAACGGGCATCCCATATTCGGAGACATTCCGATCAAACTAGAGTCGCGCGACGTGCAGCTCAGCGCGTCTCTTGTCGGCAGTGCCTTTATGGTCGCGCCACCCGGAATGGGCGTGTCTTTACCTAAAAGAAAGCCACCATTGACTTCCCATGTCATGCACAGTTTACCCGCGTTTTCCGGTTTAGCCA
>JADFYD010000125.1 GCA_015233235.1 Candidatus Omnitrophota bacterium
GGATACGACATCGACCAACCGCGCAACCTAGCGAAGTCGGTTACGGTGGAGTAAAGGGGTTAGCTCTTTGCGAGCAGGTCAACTAGCGACCAGCGACCAGCGACTAGCGACTGACATGAGCGGCAAGCTGTATATAGTGAGCACCCCGATCGGCAACCTGGAAGACATAACGCTCCGGGCGCTGAGGGTTTTGAAAGAAGTTGATCTTATCGCGGCCGAGGACACAAGGCGCGCGGGTGTTTTGTTAGGCCATTACGGCATAGGTACGAAAACTTTCAGCTTCTATTCGCACAATATGAAGGCGCGGATACCTGGCATCATCGGGTCGCTGAAGGAAGGCAAGAACATCGCCGTGATCACTGATTCAGGGACACCCGGGATATCGGACCCCGGAAGCATACTGATAAGAGAGTGCCTGAAAGAGGATGTGCGCGTTGAACATATACCGGGTGCGACGGCGCTCATAAGCGCGCTGGTCATCTCGGGTAAAAATACGGACAGTTTTATTTTTGATGGGTTCCTGTCGGTCAAGCGCGGGAAAAGATACAAACAACTGGAGGCGCTCTTAAAGGAAGAACGAACGGTCGTTATTTATGAGTCTCCGCACAGGATCGTTAAAACTCTGCAGGACATAGCGAATATTGATCCCGCGAGGGAAATAGTTGCGGCGAGGGAGCTCACAAAGAAATTCGAGGAAGTCTTAAGGCTTCCGGCAGACAAAATGCTGGAACATTTTACGGTAACGGAACCAAGAGGGGAATTTGTACTGGTTTTCTGATATAATGATACAAAGGAGATTGACGACATGGAAATGACATTGGTTATTATCAAACCGGACGGGCTGAAGAAATCTTTGACCGGGAACATCCTTACCAGGCTTTCCGAAACAAAACTGGAGATCGTAGGGGCGAAGGTAGTGCGCGTATCAAAGGAACTGGCCTCCGAGCATTACAGGGCGCTTAAAGATAAGCCCTTTTTTGCGGACCTGGTTAAATACATTATGGGGGAGTACCATACAAAAAGAGTGTTCGCGCTTGTGTATGCCGGTAAGGACGCCATAAAAAAAGTAAGAGAAATATGCGGTGCGACCAACCCCGAGGAAGCCGATTCCGTCAGCATAAGAGGCGCGTACGGAAGGATCACTACAAAGGGAGTGTATGAAAATGTCATTCATGCTTCCGCGAATACGGAAGACGCCGAACGCGAGATCAAATTATGGTTCAGTCCCGAAGAAATAGTGGCGGAAGCGTATCCCGCGGTAGAAGCTGAAGAAAAGGTGAGGAGACAAAAATGGGCATAAAACACGCGAAACACGAAAAACAGGATAAACGCGAACAAAAAGGAAAAACCGATAACGCTACGATAAAATCGATGACAGGGTTCGGCGCCGGGTCGGTCCAGACCCCGTATGGCGCTATAACAGCCGAAATAAAGACACTGAACCACAAACACTTAAGTATTGCCTCCACGCCGTTCGAGGGTATTTTTCTTTTGGAGGAGCGCCTCAGGGAAGTTATAGAGAAAAGAGTGCTCAGAGGAAAAGTTTTTGTGAAGATCGTCCGCGACGCGGCGAACCAGGAAAGACCGATAAAAGAGGTATTTATAAACGATAACCTTGTAAGCGTATATCTGAAAAAGTTCAGGGAAATGCAGAAAAAATATTCGTTGGACGGGAACCTTAAAATATCCGACATAATAAATCTGCCGGGCGTGATCGAACAAGACAAGGACAACAGGGAAGAAACGATGTGGCCTCATATAAAAAAAGCCACATTGATCGCCCTCGACGAACTCATGTGCTATCGCGTTAAAGAAGGGGAAAAACTGGCGAAAGACCTTGCCAAGCGCGTAACGCTTATGAATACTGCGCTGGAGAACATAAAAAAATACGCGAAAGAGAGCATAGAAGAATACAGAGGAAAGATCTCCGCGAAAATGTCGGAAGCCGCCGACAATAAAAGGAACACCGACAACGTCCGGATAGAGGAGGAAGTGGCGTTATTCGCCAGGAACTGTGACATTTCGGAAGAAGTGGTGCGGCTCGGAAACCATATAGAGGCGTATGAGGAATGTCTGAAAAAGGTGAAGTGCGACGTAGGGAAGAAGCTGGATTTTATCGCGCAGGAGATGCACCGGGAAATAAACACTATCGGGGCGAAGGCCAACGATTACCGGATAGCCAATCTTGTTATCGAGATCAAAAGTGAAATAGAAAAGAGCCGGGAGCAACTGAAGAACATAGAGTGACAAAGCGTGTTTGGTTAATCGTTTTTGGTTCATAGTACTTGGCACGATGAACCAAATACCATGAACCAAATACGATGAACCAAAAATTATGAAACATGAACCCTTGATACTGATCATTTCCGCGCCGAGCGGCGCCGGTAAAACGACGATCGCGAACAAGATATTAAAAGACGACCCGGATATAAAACAGACGGTCTCTTATACGACGAGGACCCCGAGGACAGGGGAAAAGAACGGAAGGGAATATTTTTTCATATCGGATGAGGATTTTAAAAAGAAGATCGAGAATAAAGAGTTTTTGGAATGGGAAGAGAACTTTGGCAAATATTACGGGACGCTTAAGAAACAGGCCGAAGATATTTTAGCTGGCGGTAAAGATGTTTTGTTGAGCATCGACGTAAAAGGAGGAAAGACCGTTAAGGCCGCGTATCCGGCGAGCGTCAGTGTTTTTATAATGCCGCCGTCGGTGGAGGCGCTCGAAACACGGCTTACGGGGCGTAACACCGAAAAGAACGAAGAGATCAGAAGGAGGCTGAAAGAAGCCGAGAGAGAAATTAAAGCCGCCGAAGAGTATGATTATCTGCTGGTCAACGAAGATCTGGATAAGGCCGTGGCGGAACTGAAGACAATAATAAAAACCGAAAGAACAAACAGAAAGAACGCATAAAAAGTGAGGAAAAATGAAAACGGATATATCTTTGGAAAATTTACTGACAAAAGAAGGAAGTCTCTTCAAACTGACAAATCTGGCCGCGAGAAGAGCGCTCGAACTGAACTCGGGCATGAAAAAATTGGTGGACGCCGACCCTAAAGACAAAATGACGACCATAGCTATCAGAGAAATAGCCGAAGACAAAGTGAAGATCAAGACAAGTGGAAAAAAAGAAAAGAAATAACATAGTGGTGGGCGTTTCCGCCAGCATAGCCGCCTACAAAGCGTGTGAACTGGTGTCCCTTCTGAAAAAAAAGGGTTTCGCCGTTAAGTGCGTATTATCGCGTGACGCGGATAAGTTCGTCACTCCGCTTACGTTCGAAACCCTGACAGCCGAAAAAGTCGGGCATGACATGTTCGGTTTGCCGTATGAAAGGTGTCCGGAACACGTAAGTTTCGGTGAATGGGCGGATCTTATAGTGATCGCGCCCGCGACGGCCGATATTATCGGAAAGATCGCCGCCGGTCTCTCTGACGATATGCTCGCATGCACGGTCGCTGCCGCGCGGTGCCCCGTAATAGTAGCCCCCGCAATGAACGACAGAATGTATACCAACCCGATTTTACAGGACAAAATTGTCTATTTAAAAAGCAAGGGATACCGTTTTGTAGAGCCGGTTGTCGGAGAACTCGCGTGCGGCAGAAAAGGCATAGGCCATCTGGCCCCAGTCGAGGAGATCCTGAAAGCGGCCGAAAAAGCTCTCAACTCTGAACTCTGAACTGATGATCAAACGCATCCTGATAACCGCCGGCCCAACGATAGAACCGATAGACCCCGTAAGGTATATCTCGAATTTTTCCACGGGACTTATGGGGTATTGTCTGGCCGCAGAAGCCGTGAAAAAAGGATATAAAGTGGTTCTCATAAGCGGGCCTGTAAACCTGAGGGCGCCTAAAGGGGTGCGCCTGGAGAAGGTCCTAACGGCCGCTGATATGTTAAAAAGTGTTTTAAAACACGCGCGGACAAGCGGATGTATCATCATGGCCGCGGCGGTAGCCGATTTCACACCGGTAAGAAAATCCCAAAAAAAA
>JADFYD010000126.1 GCA_015233235.1 Candidatus Omnitrophota bacterium
AAAATGTAGTGTGAAATGGAGGGATACGGTATGAGCGGTGACGAGTATCATATGGCGGCCCCGGAACCCTCAGGCGAAGGCGCCGTGAGAGGCAGGCGGATATGCCTTGAAGACGGGAACATAAATGCGGAAGATGTGAGCTATATAAATGCGCATGGAACATCCACTACGTTGAACGATAAAATGGAAACCAGCGCTATAAAGCAAATGTTCGGCGACAAAGCGTATAAAATACCGGTTTCGTCTACTAAGGGCGTGACCGGACACCTTCTTGGCGCTACCGGCGGCGCGGAACTGATAGCGTGCGCTAAGGCCATAGAAGACCAAGTAATACCGCCTACCATAAATTATGAAACTCCGGATCCGGAATGCGATTTGGATTATGTTCCCAATGTAGCCCGAAAAGCGAAGATCACTGTCGCTATAAGCAATTCATTGGGGTTTGGCGGACATAATGTGACCTTGGCCGTAAAAAAATATGTCGGCTGATCGTGTTTCGGCGAGATGTTTTATTTTTCCGCGTTAATAAAATCTGAAGATCTAAAAAGGTAAAGGAGAACCGAATATGGATTATCTTTTGACCGAAGAACAGAAAATGCTAAGGGACCTCTGCCGTCAGATCGCTAAAGAAAAGATCAAACCGGTCGCTCTCGAATATGACGAGAATAATGAGTTCGCGTGGGAGATCGTTAACGTGCTGGCGGAGTCCGATATTTGCGGTATCTATATTCCGGAAGAATACGGCGGGATGGGCGGAGGAATAATGGAACTGGCCATCGCGACCGAAGAACTTTCATGGGGTTGCGGCGGTATAGCTCTGGGACTCGCGGCGACGGGCTTGGGGACAATACCGATAATTTTATTCGGCAATGACGAGCAAAAAAGAAAATACCTTCCCGATATCGCGAAAGGGAAAAAACTTTCGGCGTTTTGTCTGACGGAAGCGGAAGCGGGCTCTGACGCTGGCGGCATTAAAACGACAGCCAGAAAGGAAGGGGACCATTATATACTGAACGGTACGAAACAGTGGATCACGAATGCCGGTGAAGCGGAAGTTTATACCGTTGTCGCGATGACTAATAAGCAGAAGGGAGCAAGGGGTGCCAGCGCCTTTATAGTCGAGAAAAATTGGCCCGGTGTGAGTTTCGGGAAAAAAGAGAATAAAATGGGGATAAGAAGTTCCGCCACGAGAGAAGTGATTTTTACGGACTGTAAAGTCCCTAAAGAGAATCTTTTGGGGAAAGAAGGTTTGGGTTTTATCGTCGCTATGAAAACTTTTGATAATTCCAGGCCCGGCGTCGCGGCACAGGCTCTTGGCATAGCGCAAAGGGCGCTGGATGAAGCTGTGGTTTATACAAGACAGAGAAAACAGTTCGGGCAGAGTATCTCTTCGTTCCAGGGGGTGCAGTTCATGATCGCCGACATGGCCGTCAAGATAGAAGCGTCTAGGGCCATGATCTACTCGGCTGCGAGGATGATAGATTCAGGCGCCAAGGATATCGCGAAAGTTTCAGCTATGTGTAAACTTTTCGCCTCCGATGTGGCGATGGAAGTTACGACCAATGCTGTTCAACTTTTCGGTGGATACGGTTATATGAAAGAGTATCCGGTCGAAAAACTGATGAGAGACGCCAAGATCACGCAGATCTATGAAGGCACGAACCAGATACAGCGAGGCGTTATCGCGTCGTCGATCATCAAAGAAAGTATGTCTGATAAGAAGGATTGATAGCAAAGCGGGAGTACCCCACACTGCCGTGTGGGGAATAATGCAATACCACACGCGGAAGCGTGTGGTAGGAATGAGAGGATAATCATATGCACATTGTAGTACTCATAAAACAAGTCCCCGAGACCACGGACGTGAAGATCGATC
Source organism: Candidatus Omnitrophota bacterium (assembly GCA_015233235.1). Classification (GTDB taxonomy): domain Bacteria; phylum Omnitrophota; class Gorgyraeia; order Tantalellales; family Tantalellaceae; genus JADFYD01. Next base: position 1,877 of record JADFYD010000126.1, read on the forward strand.
CGGTGACGAATACGCTCAAAAGAGAAGGGGTTAAATCCATAATCAATCCGTTTGACATGTACGCCATAGAAGAAAGCGTACGGCTCAAAGAGCGGTTCGGCGAGGGCTGCAAAGTCACCGTGATCACTATGGGGCCGCCCCAGGCGATGGAAGCGCTGCGTGAAGCTGTTTCTATGGGCTGTGATGAAGCGGTACTCCTGAGTGACAGGAAATTTGCCGGATCCGATACGTGGGCCACCAGCTATACGATATCGCAAGCCATCAAGAAATTAGGGGTCGTCAATATTATCGTGTGCGGCAAACAGGCCTCCGACGGTGATACGGCGCAGGTCGGGCCTGGGGTTTCAACACATCTGGATATACCCCAGGTGACATATGTTAAAAAGATCGAGGAGATCACGAAGGAACACGCAAAAGTGGAAAGAATGACCGAGGAAGGCTATGATATCGTTGTGACGCCGCTTCCTGCGCTTTTCACCGTGGTGAAAGAGATCAACGAGCCTCGTCTTCCTTCCTTAAAAGGTAAGATGAAGGCGAAAAAGATGGAAATACCCGTGTGGAACGCCGAAACATTGGCCTGTGATAGCGCGAAGATCGGGCTGGATGGTTCTCCTACACGTGTAATGAAAGTTTTTACGCCTCCGCAAAGGACAGGCGGCCAGATTTTGAAAGGTGAAGCGGATGAGACGGCGAAGCAGTTAGCGGACTTGCTCAGAGATATTGCGATAGCACACTAGTCGTTAGACGTTTGTCGTTAGTCGTTAGTTTCAAGCTGAAAGATATCTATAAAGGTGGGGAAAGAAATATGTCAAACGAACCGATAGCTGTTTTGCTGGATAAATGCATAGGTTGTACCGTATGTGTTAAATCGTGCCCGTTCGGCGCGATCACCATGCAGAATAAAAAAGCGGTCGTCGAGATCTCTAAGTGCAACCTTTGCGGCGCATGTGTTACATCGTGTAAATTCAGCGCTATCGTGATCACGAAAAAAGAAGAAGCAAAAAAAGATTTTTCCGCATACAAAGATGTGTGGGTGTTCGCCGAACAGAAAAAGAACGAGATCCAATCAATTTCATATGAGCTTTTAGGTAAAGGCCGGGAACTGGCGGATAAACTTGGCTCGCACTTGTGCGCTGTGCTTTTAGGCGAAAAGATAGAAGACAAATGCCAGGAACTTATTAAAAGAGGAGCCGATAAAGTATATCTGGTGGAAGCTCCGGAACTAAAGGATTATCAGGACGATCCGTACACAAAAGTTTTAACGGAGTTGATACAAAAGTATAAACCGGAAGTTGTGCTTTGCGGCGCATCGGTTATCGGCAGAAGCCTGATATCAAGGGTCGCGGTAAAGACTAATGCCGGGCTTACGGCCGACTGTACGGGACTGGATATAGATCCGAAAGAGAAACTTCTGCTCCAGACGCGTCCTGCTTTTGGCGGGAACATCATGGCGACCATTATTTCGCCAAATCACAGGCCTCAAATGTCTACGGTACGCCACAAGGTCATGAAAGAGTTGGCACCCGAGGCGAAAAGACAGGGCAAAGTGATCAAGGAAAAATTTGCCAGTGAAGTTTATTCATCGCGCACTAAGCTCATCGATGTCATCGAAGAAATAGAGGAGACCATAAATCTGGCGGAAGCCAATATTATTGTTTCCGGCGGCAGGGGACTTGGGTGTCCTGAAACCTTCAGTATTATCAAGGATCTTGCGCTGGTCCTTGGCGCGGCCGTCGGCGCTTCGCGTTCGGCCGTCGACGCGGGATGGATACCTTATTCCCATCAAGTAGGGCAGACTGGTAAAACCGTGTGTCCCAAACTTTATATAGCCTGCGGTATCAGCGGGCAGATACAGCATCTCATCGGCATGAAATCCTCAGATGTCATAGTCGCTATAAACAAGGATCCGGATGCTCCGATCTTTACCGTTGCGACATACGGCATCGTCGACGACCTCTTCAAGGTCGTTCCCAAACTCACCCAGCATTTCAAAAAAATCTTAGGGAAATAGGCAATTGATCGAAGGGCGGTTTTAACGGCATGGTCTGCGCGCCTTGGTCGGCAGCCGCATCCCGGCGAAAGGCAGACAAGCCTTCCCGGACAAAAAG
>JADFYD010000127.1 GCA_015233235.1 Candidatus Omnitrophota bacterium
GTGGATACTTTCCATAGCGGTGGCAATGTTCTTTGTCATCGGTTTTTACTGTATTTTCATGAGTTATAATTTTATCCGGATATTAATAGGAGTGGAATTGCTGCTTAAAGCCGTTACACTGCTTATTATCGGCGTTGGGTACGTCACAGGCCAGACCGCTTTGGCGCAGGCATTGGTTATTACGGTAATAGTGATCGAGGTAGTTTTTATCGTCGTGGCTACCGGGGTAGTCATCGGGATACACAAGCACAATAAGTCGCTGGATACGAGAAGTTTGAATAATTTGCGTGGATAGTAAAGTTCAGAGTTCAGAGTTCAAAGTTCAGAGTTCAGAGATTGGGTGGGGGAATATAAATGTACCACATGTTTTTGAATCCGATAGTTTGTTTCGCCATGGTTTTCGGCTTTCTGGCTTTTATGTCATGGGTATTTTCTAAAGTGGCATTTAAGTCAGACGCGAAGGCCGCGGGGTTCGGCAAGGCTTATGCTTGCGGCGAAGATTTACCGCACCACCTCGCGCAGCCGGATTACAGCCAATTCTTTCCGTACGCTTTCTTTTTTACGATTGCGCATGTGGCGGTTCTTATGGTCGCTACCGTGCCTATGGAGACCGAGAGGATCTTTTTAATGGCCGTGATATACATATTTACGATCGTCGTAAGTTTGTATATCCTGTTTAGAAAGTAAAAATAGAAATAAAAATGGTAGGGCACCCTTTAGGGTGCCGGAGAAGTGTAGGGTTGAAATAACAGAGGCATTATTACCATGAAAACCATTGATCGCGTGATAAACTGGGCCAGGATGAAATCACCCTGGATAATACATTTCAATTCCGGCGCGTGCAATGCCTGCGATATCGAGATAGTCGCTGCACTTACGCCGCGGTACGATCTGGAACGGTTCGGGGTGATCATAAAGGGCACCCCGCGGCACGCGGATGTTCTGGTGTGTTCCGGCCCGGTCACGAGGCAAATAGAGGCGAGGCTTGTCAGGATATACGAGCAGATGGTACACCCCAAATTTGTCGTCGCGGTCGGTACATGCGCCTGCTCGGGCGGTGTGTTCCATGATTGTTACAATATGCTCGGGGGCATTGATTCGACCATACCTGTCTCGGCGTATATTCCGGGTTGTCCTGCGAGCCCGAAAGCCATTATTGACGGTGTAGCGAAACTCTTGGCGAGTTTAGAGATGAAAGAAGAAAAGGTAAAAAAATGAGCGGCGAAGAAAAAATTAAACAGGAACTTATCCGTGTTTTGTCACTCTCGGAGGATAAGATCGTTATTCCGCGCGAGAGACGTATTTTTGTCGAGGTCGAATTCGGGAATTTTTCCAAGGCTTTTGATCTTTGCGTTAATACACTGCATTTTGATAGTCTATGCTCTTTGACCGGGTTAGATGAAGGCGAGAAACTTGCCGTTATGTATCATCTTGCCGCCGCGGACGGCACGATATTGAATTTGAGAACGTCGGTCATGAAAAGCGATCCGCGTATCAAAAGCGTTACGGGAATTTTTTCGAGCGCAGACGTTTATGAAAGAGAACTTATTGATCTTTTAGGTTTTAAAGTAGAGGGGCTGGCTCCTGGCAACCGTTATCCGCTCACCGACGATTGGCCGATAGACGAGCATCCGCTCAGGAAAGATTGGAAAATGAAACCGCGGGCGGGCAAGTGAACTCCGGACTCTGAACTCTGAACTTTGAACTACTGAAATGAGGTGTGTATGAAAGAGAATAACGACATGAATAAGTTCAAAATACCCGTCGGGCCGCAGCATCCCGCTTTAAAAGAGCCCGAAAGTTTTAGCATCGCTCTTAAGGGCGAGAAAATAATGGGTGTTGATATCCGACTCGGCTACAATCATCGCGGTATAGAAAAAGCCTGTGAAGGCAGGACCTATGTCCAGTGTGTCTACCTCGTGGAAAGGGTTTGCGGTATATGCTCTCAGGCCCATTCTACTTGCTTTGTACAGTGTGTAGAAGAGATCGCGAAAGTTGACCTGCCAAAGCGCGCGGCGTATATTCGCAGTATCATAGGTGAACTCGAACGCGTTCATAGCCATCTTTTGTGGTTAGGTGTGGCGGGGCATGAGATCGGTTTTGACACTCTTCTTATGTATTCCTGGCGTGACAGGGAGGTCGTTATGGACCTTCTTGCTCTCATAACCGGAAACAGGGTGCATTATGGCATGAACACAATAGGCGGCGTTAGGCGCGATATTACCGATAGCCAGAAAAAAGCCGTGCTTAAGGGTATAGACAAATTGGAAGAGCGTACCAAGTACTACATTAAACTTGCTTTAGAAGAATCCACCATCATAAAAAGATTGTCCGGGGTAGGCGTCCTTTCCAAGGAAGAGGCGACGAAACTTGGCGCGGTCGGGCCCACGGCGCGCGCGTCCGAAGTTGACAGGGACATACGGCGCGATGATCTTCGAGATCGTAAGTGTACCCGCCATATGTGCCACTAGAGCTATGCCGACCATCATACAAAGATCCGACACGCCCACGATAATGAAAGATTTGATCGCCGTATGGAAAGCGTTCTTCCCGCCTACCATGATCATACCAAAGAGCGTCAAAAGAAGCGCTTCCCAGAAAAAAAGCATAAGTATCAGGTTATCGCTCAAAACCGCGCCGTTGACAAGCGCTACAGAGATCAAAAGATACGCGTAAAACTGGCCCGCATATTCCTTGCCTTTCATAAATGACGACGAATACAGCGCCAACAAAAAGGCAAAACCCGCCGAAGCAGCCACGATGAACGCGCTGAAATGGTACAACCTGAGAGAAAAATCTATGCCAAAACCCGCCCATGGCAAAGTATAGGTAATGTTTTTGCCAAAAAGCAGGCAAGCAAGCGCGAGATTAACGGACGCGCCGGCAAGAAGAGCGATCTCCTTCAGGAACTTTACCTTCTTCACTGGGAAAAGCGCGACCAAGCCGCTGGTAAGCGGAACAAGAACCATCAATATTAAAACCATCGGATTCATCACTTTACTATCGCCTCTATAAACCTCATCGGATAACTCACAAAAATCCCCCCGGCCAGCGACAAAGCCGCCAGAAGCATTACCGAAAACACCATCACGCCAAAATTTTCCTTAGCTTCTATTTTCATCTCACCCAGAAATATCATTTTATACAATCTGAAGAGGTAAATGATCGTCAAGAACGCGCAAACAAGAAGAAGCGAAGTCATAAGCATATGCCCGCTTTGGACACCGCCCATGAACACAAGGTATTTGCTGAAAAACCCGCCAAAAGGAGGTATTCCCATGACCGAAACCGCGCAAAAAAGAAATGAAGCGGCCGTAAGCGGCATGGTTTTGATAAGCCCGCCAAGTTTTGTTATGTCTTTTGTATGCGTTTTCTGTTCGACAATGCCGGCGCACAAGAAGAGGCCCGCTTTAGCCAGGCCATGCATCAAAATATAGAGCAACCCTCCGGCAAACCCAACACTATTCCCTATCGCCAGCCCGAAAAATATAAAACCTATCTGGCTGATGGTCGAATAAGCGATTATACGTTTGAAATCCGTGTCAATTAGTGCCCCCGCGGCCGCTACTATCGCGCTTATTGCCGCCAAAAGAGGCACCGCGACATGCCACAACGTATCTATCGAGAAAGTCGCCACTGGTGGAAACAAAACCATTGGTGACCAACGCATCAAAGAGAAGGTCTGCGTCAAGTCCAGCATCGATAAAAGGCCCTTTTTCCAATCCATTTTGCCAAACGCCGGAACATTCAGCATTCGCGCAGACGTCATAATCGTAACCATACCCGCCCTCCATCTGAATGCCGGGATCTGTAT
>JADFYD010000128.1 GCA_015233235.1 Candidatus Omnitrophota bacterium
GGTTTTAGGCAATATTATTTGTTTGTATATCTTGGCCCTGTCTTTTTTAGTTATCTCCGGTTCATACGCCTTCATATCGTCGGAAACTTCCACGGCCGGCTCATGAACAGTGGCAAAATTGCCGTCACCGGTTATCGCTACATTCAGGTTTATGGGTTCTCCAAGTTTGATCTGTTTCGCGGTAACGCTTACATCCATCCTGTAGCTGCCGACGGCCCCGTCGAAACTTTCCGGCTTACCGTCCTGGGGGAACGGCAACACTTTGAATTTGAGCACGTTCGATTCAAGTTCGATCGGGTAAGTCTCGACCTGCCCGAAAGTGCTGGAAAAAAAACTGTCGTCGAATACGCTGCGCCCAAAAGACGAGCCGCCGCGCTGCACCCTTTTCTGCATGATCGCGTCACATGCGGTAACAGCGGGCCCCAGCACATATTCCCCTTCTTTCACACCGGATATATCAACAAAAAACTCGAGCGTATTGTAAAGCTGACCGTTATAGACTTCCTGCGCCTGGTGCGGCTCGTTCCATTCGCCTATAGAAAAACCGTTGTTCTGCACAAATGACGGGAAAGAGATATTTTTGAGCCCCATCTCTTTCACATAAATTTTCATCCTCACTTTAAGGATCTCGTTCTGGAATATTTCCGGGGCAGGTCCTTCCAGTACGAGGAACGCGTTGTCTCCCCTGTATGCCCTGGGAGCGACTTTGTCGGTCGAAGGATTTTTATTTGTCGGAGCGGACGCTCCGCCCGACGGAGGCTGCGGCCGGGCGGGGGTCATATCATCCGCCTCGGCAACGATAAGGTTCACCGGAGCGGCAGCGAACTTTTCACTCTTAGAACTCAGAACGAACGGCCCTATCTTGTAATTGCCGGGTTTCAGGGGCATTACAAGGTAAGAAAATGTGGTTTTTACGCCGGAGGCGCCTTTTTCAAAATAGGTATCCTTGAAAGAGTTTATGTACTTTATGTTAAGGCCGTCCACGGTTGATATGATCGGCGCCTCCACGTTATCGGTACCGTAGAACACTACGTTCAGGTAAACCGAGTTGCCGAGCGTAACGACTTCTCGCTCGAGTGTGGCATCAAGCTGCCGTTCCTGGCTGTACCCCGCCGCACAGCATAATAGTACCGCCGTAAACGCTAAAAGATCCCTGAATTTTTTTAATGATACCACTATTTTTCCCGCCTTACCAATCTTTGTAATCCGTTTTCTTCCGTTCGCTTTTTTTGTTGTTGATATCATCCCTTGTTTTAGACTCTTCTTCCTGCTCATTCTTCAGGACTTTTTGCACGTCCTCTTTTTTCATGCTGTCGGGCGTTTCACGGTCCGTCTTTTTTCGTCCATTCTCTTCCGGCGGCTTATTCTGGTTATCCCGAGGAACATCGGACGGAGGCATATTCTTGTTTTGCTTGTCGGAGTCGCCGTTCTCGTTCTGATTAGGGTTACTATTCTGTTTGGATTTTTGCTGATCTTGGTTCATTTTATTTTCAAGATCTTTGATCTTGTTCAGCGTGTATTCATAATTGATCTTGGTCTCTTTATCATCTTTTGTGTTCAGCTCCACGGATTTTCTGTAAAGTTCGGCCGCTTCTTTGTAAAGGCCGCAGGCGGCTTTTTCATCCTTTTTTGTTTTTTCGGCGTCTTCCGCGATCCTGAATTTACTGTTACCGGCATTATGCAGAGATCTTACGGTCATGTCAAAATCTTTCTTAGAAAAAGAGCCTAGGAATTTGTTCAACGCTTTATCGTACTCGCTTTTTCTATAGTACACCGTACCAAGCGCGTATTTCGCGTCGATATTGTCGGGGTTTTTCGACAGTACCGCTTCGCATTTTTTCATTAGCTCATTATTGGCCTTCTGGTCATACGACGGATCCTTTATTTTGGCCGCGACAGAAGAGTTTTCAGCGTATGAAAAGGAGCCCGCGGAAATAAAAATAAGTATGGCAAACAATATTTTGCGCGTCCCCACGAGCGGCTCGAGAAGCAGAAAAAAGAGCGCTATAAAAAGAGGAATTTGGAACTGTTCGCTGTATTTCCGCTCCATCCGCTTTTCCTGGTCCTCTTTTTGATATTTTGAGATCTTCTTTTCATAGATCAGGTCGAGCCCAGACTCCACTTTCGAAGACCTCACGTACAGGCCCCCGGTTTCCATGGATATCTTTTTCAGCATTTCCTCGTTCAACTTGGTTTTAACCGTGTTCCCGGACCCGTCCTTGAGAAAACCCATTTTCCCGTCTTCGCCCTTTACGGGTATGAATTCGCCTTCTTTCGTGCCTATCCCCACGCAGAAGATCTTAATACCGGCCTTCTTCGCGTCTTTGAGCGCGTTATCAATGCCACCCTCAAGGTCTTCGCCGTCGGTAATAATGATCAATATCCTGTTCTTTGTTTTCCACTGCAAGTAGCTGTAAATGGCGGCGTTTATGGCTTCCCTGAGTGACGTTCCGCCTTCGGGAAGTATTTTCGTGTTCATATCGGCGAGCGTAAGAAGGAACCCGTTATAATCTTTCGTAAGAGGACACTGTATAAAAGCCGTGCCCGTGAACGCGATAAGCCCGACCCTGTCACCGTTAAGTTTTTTGACAAGGTCCTCTATCGCCAGTTTCGCTCGTTCGAGCCGTGACGGAAGCACGTCCTCGGCCAGCATGCTGTTCGAAGTATCCAGGGCTATCATCATGTCTATTCCCTGCCGTTTCACTTCCTGCCAGCTTTCGCCCCATTGCGGCCGCAGCACCGCGATCAGCATAAATATGACCGCCGCTATCATGCAACACTGCGCGACCAACCTTTTGAGAGGCCGATAGTTCCCAATCATTTCAGCCTGAAGTTTTTTTTCCACAAAAACAGCGAGACGCCCTTTACGGACGGCGTTCGCCCAAATGTAAAAGAACACCAGCACGGGAATGGTCCAGAATAAATATAAAAGCGATATGGCCGCGAATCGCATTACGGTATCCTCCTAAAAACCGTTTCCGACAACAATATCACGAACAAAAATATAAGGAGCGCCGGGTACAAAAAGTATTTATACAGCTCCTCCACGGAAAGGTATTTAATCTCCTCTATTTTCGTCTTTTCGAGCGAATCTATCTCCTTGTATATGTTCTGAAGCGTTACCATATCCGTGGCCCTGTAATACTTGCCACCGGTAACCTGTGCTATGTTCTTTAATAAATCTTCGTCAATCTCGATGTCGATCATCTCAATAGCGGTATTACCGAACTGGTCCTTAACCGGAAAAGGCGCCTGCCCCAGGGCCCCCGCGCCGATCGTATAAATTTTTACGCCCAGGGCTTTCGCCGCTTCCGCCGCGGTAAGAGGCGAAGTTATACCGGCGTTATTCCTGCCATCCGTAAGCAGAATAATTATCTTAGACTTTATTTTGCTGCCCTGGAGTCTATTAAGAGCGCTGGCGATAGCCGACCCTATCGCGGTGCCGTCCTCTATCATCCCCATGCCGACCCTGTCAAGGTTAAGCGACAACCAATCATGGTCAAGCGTCAGAGGGCATATCGTATACGCGGCCGAAGCGAACGCGAGCATGGCTATCCTGTCATTGGGACGTTTTTTAATGAAGTCGTCCACGACTTTTTTTACTACCGTCAGCCTGTCATAGCGCCTGCCGTTCATCTCGAAATCCAGCGCGCGCATGCTGCCGGAAGTATCCAGGGCAAGGACAATATCTATGCCTTCTATCGAAACTTCGGAATCCCTGAGAAGCTTTTGAGGACGGGCGGCCCCGACAATAACAAGAAGTATAGCCAAAAATTTCAGTACAAAAAGCATG
>JADFYD010000129.1 GCA_015233235.1 Candidatus Omnitrophota bacterium
AAGTATACCAGGATCGACACAAGGGCGTGGAGTACCGTATTTGTTATGTGGTATCCCGCCGGGTTCAATTTCCATACTGAATAATCGGCGAGGTCCGACAGTTCCTGCATCGGCCTGTAAAAATTGTTCGCGTTTTCGCTACCATAACCGGCGTTTGTGCCGAAAATACGCGTGATATTGGCGATATTTTTTATCTGTGAATTGTGCGTGATGAGATATTCGTCGTCCCAGATGAAATCATTGCCGAAGGTATTGGCGTAAGCGGAGAGCGCCAGCGCGAAAATTGCGAAGTAGGGAAGGCATTTTTTAAAGCCGGCTGATAGCGTTAGCATGGCCTAATTAATATACCACATGGATGGGCAAAAACATATTGCAAACAGAATGAATTATTGTATAATACATTCGCTTTTGGCGATTGTTAATGTATACTACTACTGATAAAAGAACCACACAATACAGGGGAGATAAACGATGGGAGCTCCGAGAAGAAAGTTCAGATTACGCCCTAAAAAGACCGGTGCCAAGAAAAGAATCAGGGTTAAATCTCACGTAAAAAGGCTGGTTGCCGCGGGCTTTGACGAAAAAAGCCTGGCCAAATTGACATCCAGGGAAATCAGAGAAAAATTAGCAAGAAGTAGAAAACGCAAAAAAACCGCTTAAAAATATCCCGTATGAGGCATAAGATCAATAAAACAGTTGTGGACGAACTGAAGACGGATTTTATGCACAATCGGAAGTACGCCCTCGCCAAAGATCATTACTCGGCCAATGCCTGCGACAATTATAAGTCCCTCGCCATATCCATCAGGGATAACCTTATAGCCAAGTGGATACTGACCCAGCAACGGTATCACCATGAGAACTGCAAAAGGGTTTATTACCTCTCCCTGGAATTCCTGATAGGAAAACTCCTGGCGGACAATATTTTGAATCTTGGCATCGAGGATGAATGCAAAAAGGCCATGGAAGAGATAGGCCTGGATATTTGCGAGTTATATGACCAGGAGCCGGACGCGGGGCTGGGTAACGGAGGTCTTGGAAGGCTAGCCGCGTGTTTTCTCGACTCGATGGCGACATTGGGAATTCCCGCCACAGGTTACGGCATAAGATACGATTACGGTATTTTCAAACAAAAAATAGTGAACGGATATCAGGTAGAATATCCCGACAGCTGGCTTATGTTCGGCAATATGTGGGAGTTCGGCAGGCCGGAATACATGGTGACCGTACGGTTCCACGGAAGGACCGAGAAGTTCACGGGCGCTGACGGGGTAGAAAAAACGCGATGGGTCGGTACCGATGCCGTGCGGGCCATAGCCTATGATGTGCCTGTTCCGGGGTACAAAAATGACGTTGTGAATAACCTCAGGCTCTGGTCTGCGGAAAGCACCGAAGAATTCGACCTGGCGTATTTCAACGGCGGAGATTATGTAAAGGCCTGCGAAGATAAGATATTTTCTGAGAATATTTCGCGTGTTCTGTATCCGAGCGATAACTTGTACCAGGGTAAGGAACTCAGGCTGAAACAAGAATATTTTTTTACCGCCGCGTCCATGCACGACATAATACGCAGATTTAAGGTGCATAACAACGATTTCAAAGCTTTCCCTGAAAAAGTCGCCATTCAGCTTAACGATACCCACCCGGCGATATCGATCGCCGAACTTATGCGTATTCTTGTGGATGAAGAGAATATCGACTGGGACACGGCGTGGGAGATCACCCGGAAAACTTTCGCCTATACGAACCATACCATAATGCCGGAAGCGCTTGAAAGCTGGCCAGTCTCGCTTTTAGGTAAACTTCTCCCGAGGCATCTGGAGATCATTTACGATATAAACGCCAGGTTCCTGAAAGAAGTGGAAAAGAAATACCCCGGTGATATGTCTAAGCTCGGCCGTATGTCGCTTATAGAAGAAGGGTACGAGAAAAAAGTGAGGATGGCGTATTTGTCGATCATCGGCAGCCATTCCGTGAACGGTGTTTCGGCGCTTCATTCTGAACTTTTGGTAAAGAATGTTTTTAAGGATTTCGCCGAGATGTTTCCCGGACTTTTTAATTCTAAAACTAACGGGATAACTCCCAGAAGGTGGTTAAAAAAAGCTAATCCGCTCCTTTCTTCGCTTATTACCGAAAGGATAGGTGATGGGTGGGTAAAAGATCTCTCGGAACTGAAAAAGCTGGAAACTCTGAAAAATGACGATAATTTTATACATCGCTGGTGCACGGTAAAACATCACAATAAGATCAGGCTGGCCGCGTATGTTAAGAACGAAATGGGTATTACCATAGATCCGACGAGCATGTTTGACGTACAGGTCAAAAGGATCCACGAATACAAAAGGCAGTCGCTTTTCGCTCTGTACCTTATCGCGCTCTACCTTGACATCAAAAATAACCCGTCGAAAGATTTTGTGCCGCGCACAGCCGTTATAGCCGGCAAGGCCGCGCCGGGATATTTTATGGCTAAGCAGACGATAAAATTCATAAATTCCATAGCCGGTGTCGTCAACAGCGACCATAGCATAAAGAACAAACTCAAAGTCGTGTTTATACCGGATTACAAAGTATCGGTCGCGGAAATGATATTCCCGGCGAGCGACCTCTCGGAACAGATATCGACGGCCGGCAGAGAAGCTTCCGGTACCGGCAACATGAAATTCATGCTTAACGGGGCCCTCACGATCGGAACGCTTGACGGCGCGAACGTCGAGATGGCCGAAGAAGTGGGAGACGATAACATCTTTATTTTTGGATTAAAAGCCGATGAGGCGATAGATCTTCAGCACAGGGGTTACTCTCCACGCGAATATGTTCAGAACAACGAGACTTTGGTGGAAATTGTCGAACTTATAAGGAGTAATTTCTTTTCGCAGGAAGAAAAAGGCATTTTTAATTCGCTTTTATATTCCCTTCTTAATAACGACGAATATCTTGTTTTCGCCGACTTTGGGTCCTATTATGAGACGCAGTGCAGAGTTTCCGAAACGTACAAAGACATGAACACCTGGGTAAAAAAATCCATCATGAACACCGCGAGATCCGGAAAATTCTCTTCCGACCGCACCATCGGCGAATACGCGAAAAAGATATGGAACGTGTAAAAAAATATATCCTGCACGAAGACTACGGCGAGATCAAAAGCCACATCGATTTTAAGGGCAGTCTAAATGCCGAACAATATGAGGTCGTCGCCGGGGCCGAAGGACCGTGTTTGGTCCTTGCCGGCGCCGGAAGCGGCAAGACACGGACACTCATCTACCGCCTGGCGTATCTTTTAGAAAGAGGCGTGCCCGCTCAAAATATTCTCCTCATGACGTTTACGAACAAGGCAGCGCACGAGATGCAGAACCGGGCCGAGATGATCCTGAAATACAGTCCCAAGGGACTTTGGAACGGTACTTTTCATCACATAGGTAACAGAGTACTCAGAATGTACGCTCCCGAGATAGGGTTCAAGAACGATTTCGGTATTCTGGACCAGGACGATTCTTGCGACCTCATTAAAGGCTGTATGGGAAAGGACCGTTCCAAGGGAAAAGGCGACAAAAATGAAAAAGGTATATATCTGGTTATCCGGTATCGTTTCGGCGGGCGTACTCGTCCATTTCTTAAGGCTGGCGTTGAAACCGAGAATGGACGTCAACCTGCACCGCATCCCGCTCAAGTGGAGCGTGTACAGCGGACTGCTCTGTTTGATCCTGGCGATTGTTTTTTATATGCTGGGTAAAGAAAACAAATAAGATTGTTTTGCCCGTCAAAAGGAGTATAAGAA
>JADFYD010000012.1:0-20631 GCA_015233235.1 Candidatus Omnitrophota bacterium
TTCGTGATTGAATAAAATCCCATTTGAAGCAAAAAGTCCATAGCTTTCTCTGTAGTTTTTGGTAACCCAATAGGCGTAGACTTTAGCGCATCCATACGGAGAGCATGGATAAAATAGACTTGTTTCTTTGAGTGGTATTTCATGGGCTTTACCGAACATTTCACTCGAGGAGGCCTGATAAAATTTTGTTTTGATCTTATTTTCGCGAACACTGTCTAATAGCCGCAATGTCCCCAAAGCATCGGCATCTGCCGTATATTCAGGCTGTTCAAAAGAAACGGCAACATGGCTTTGAGCTGCGAGATTATATATTTCATCCGGCTGGACCTTCTCAACGATCCTATTCAGGTTGCTGGCATCTACCATGTCCCCGTAATGCAAGTATATTTTCACATCTTTACCATGAACATCCTGATATATGTGCTCGATCCTCTGTGTGTTAAAATTGGATGCCCTCCTGATGATACCGTGAACTTCGTATCCTTTTTTTATCAGAAGTTCCGCCAGGTACGAACCATCCTGGCCGGTGATGCCGGTGATCAAAGCTTTTTAGTTCAAAGTTCAGAGTTCTCAGAGTTCAGAGTTAACCGCTTTCGTATGTGTCTCAATATCTTTTTGATGGTAATCCCGCGACGTGGTATCGCAGCAAGCTCCGCCAACGCTTCGCGGCATACTGAACCGTAACTGCCCTTTTCGTTCTTCGCGTACCTGAGCCCTTCATAGGGGCAATCGCAATTCAAAACGGGACAGGGCGCATAAACGGTATCGGGAGAATAAGTCCCGTCAAAAAGATTACCGTAACTTTTAAATGAAGAAGAACAACGAAAAAGATTTCCCGCCGGATCCATCCTGAAATACTTCATGCCCGTTCCGCACAAACTGCCGAAAAAATTCATTTTCTTATCGATTATATCAATTTCCCGTACATCCAGTGTATATTTTTTTATGATTTCCCTTTCCGTATCCGTATACGCTCCCGGATAACGCCGTCCGGCATAAAAGCCCCTGAAAACTTTGGCATTTAAGAGCTTAACGCCTTTATCACGCAAATGCCCTATGTCCTTTGCCATTCTCTCCAGAAGCGGCGGATAAGTTAAATAACCAACATCGATGTTGAAGCCTTTATCCTGAAAATACAAAACTCTCCTGATAAATTCATCCAGAGCGCTCTTATTCTTTTCTCTTTCCGCGATATGCAGGCCCGCATTTATGAAAAATACTTTCTCCCTTTTTACGGTATCGGCAAAGTTAAAAACATTCGACGTGGAAAAATTGGTATTGATCGATATACAATGTTTCTCCGTCAGCTTTTGGCAAAGTTCCACAAATCCCGGGTAAAGGAAAGGTTCTCCGCCTGACATGTGTATCTGCCAGGTTTTACCGGTTCTTGTAAATGCTTCAAAAATGCGTTCCGCGGAGTGCTTGCCGACATCCGGGTGTTCGGCGGAAAGTTTTTCTTTTCCACAAAAGCAGTATTCGCACCTGTAATCGCAGAAATGATTCAAATTCCAGAATACCATCAGATCGGTTCCGGCATTTTCTGCGAGACCTGAAGTGTCAATATGGCGGGTAAATTCCATGTTATTTTTTTCTGCTGTAAACTAAAAAATTGCCCTCAAAATAACCATAGGCCGAACTATTAAATTTACTCTTGTCAAACCATCCTGCCGCTAATTCCAGAAATTTAGTTTCCATTGACGGAAAAAGAGCGATACAATCTATTTTGGTTTTGTCGGGTATACTTTCCACACTTTTGTTTTTATATGACTCCTTAAGGTCGGCACGAAGCCCTGAAGATCTGCTGTCGTCATCAAATAATGCCCGGCCGGTCGGGATAAGCATATAATAAACATTCTCCCTGCCGCCTTTAAGCGACAGGTACGCCGCCAATGTACCGCTTGCTTCATGGTCAATGACCGGGTCCAGGGCAACAAGGATAACCGAATCTTTCTGCGTGTCCTGGATTATCGTGTTAAGGAACCTGTTCGTCATCACGCCTTCATCCGCGATGTTTTTCACCCTAAAAAAAGCATGTGCTACCCGCGGCACCAGCAAAAGCACGATGACCGCGACAAAAACAGTTTTCGCGAAAGTTTTTATGGTACGCGAGACAAGGATCCTGTTATGCAGGTACGCGAGGGCATACGCGAAAGCGATAAACCCCGGTAACGCGAACCTGTTCTGGAGCCCGGTCCTGCTGTAAATCACGAATTGCGGCACTATGATCAGCAAGAAGAGCACTACCAGTTTACCACCGTAGTTTCTTGCCACTCTGATGATCCTTGCGATCGCCAAGCTCTCCTCATCTCTAAGGTGCGCCTCCATCATGAGAAACACGCCTAGAAGAATAACAAGAAAAGCAGTGTAATCTGACAAAAAAAGTACCGAGAACTTCATATCGCGCAGGCTATGTATCGGAGAGACGATAAACCTCAGCATTGGAGAGTTTGCACAGATACCGCTATTCGGTTCTTTCGCCGGGCCTATTAAAAATATCACGCTTAGGCCGGCTAACATCATCAAAGATGTAACAAGTACTAATATTTTGTTCTTGGCCAAAGATTCCTTAAAAGAAAGATCGTTCCTGGAACCGAAAAGCCACACTTTCCAGAACACTAAAGCCGGCAGAAGCAGCAAAAAACTTTCCTTGCTCAAAGCGCTTAAAACAAAAAATAGCAGGAAAAGACCATTGTATCTCGACCTGTCTGTTTCCGAATGAACGCTTTTAGCCATGCAAAGAAGCGAGAGCGAAAGAAAAAACATTCCTATCGGCTCGCTCAAGGAAGATCTGCCCCAAATTACCGACTGCTGGCCTAAAAGCGTGAATGCCGGGAATAATAACGCGGACGAGAAAGAAAATTTTACGGTCCTCGCGAAGAGATACAGAAAATAGGCGCAAAAAATACCCATCAAACAGTTATAACCGTACCACAGGGGAAAATTGCTGCCGAACAATTTTATTTCTACGGCCCTCTCTATCATCCTTAGCGGGCGAAACCTTACGCTTAAGTCTTCTGAAACGGCCTGCCGTAGGAACTGAGGGAACGAAGTATTCTGAAGCGCTTTTTCGCCGGTAAGTATCCCGATGTCATCCTTGAAATGGAATCCCGAAAAAAGTATACCGGTGAATACGAATAAAGCGGCAAAAAAACCGGCGATGATCAAAAACGCCCTCTGATTCTTTTTGTCCATCCAGCACCTGCAACTTTTTGTTTGAGTTGGGCTACCTTAAATGTTACAATTACGTCGTCATACGGCAGAGATTGATTCTCACATTTTTGAAATAAACTGTCAAGGGTATACTTATGCTGAACATCGGGGTCATCGGTTTCGGGTACTGGGGGCCAAACCTGGTCAGGAACTTCGTTTCCAACGAAAAATGTTCCGTTAAAATGGTCGCCGACAAAAACCCGGAACGGCTTAAACTTGTGAAAAAGTTATATCCAAGTGTCAATGCCGTTTCCGGCGAGGATAAGATAATAGGCAACCCCGGAATAGACGCGGTTATCATAGCTACTCCTATTTCCACCCACTACGCTCTGGCAAAAAAAGCTTTACTCGCCGGCAAACACGTACTGGTGGAAAAGCCTATTACCAATTCAAAAAAACATGCCATAGAACTGGTCAGGCTCGCCAGGAAATATAAAAAAATACTCTTAGTCGACCACATTTTCCTTTATCACGGCGCGGTTAACAAAATAAAAGAATTGATCGATAAAGGCGATATCGGCGAAATAGAGTATTTTGACTCGATAAGAGTGAACCTGGGGCTTTTCCAGCAGGACTCAAGCGTCATATGGGACCTCGCCGTGCACGACCTTTCTATTTTGGATTATCTCATAAACGAAAAAGTTAAAAGTGTTATCGCGACCGGGATATCCCACACAAAAAACTCTATCGAGAACATAGCTTATTTAACGCTGAAGTTCAAATCTAACAGGATCGCCCATATAAACTCTTCGTGGACAAGCCCTGTTAAAATAAGACAGATCCTGATAGGCGGAACGAAAAAGATGATCGTATATAACGACGTGGAACCCACGGAAAAGATAAAAGTTTACGACACCGGTTATACGATGCAACGCGAAAAAGCCTTAGTGGATTACAGGATCGGCGATGTCTACATCCCGAAATTCGACCAGTCCGAAGCGCTGGCGAACCTCACTAAAGATTTTATACGCTCCATTCTCACCGGGGCTTCTCCCGTATCAAACGGAGAAAGAGCGCTGACCATCATAAATATTCTCGAAGGCGCACAAGCCTCCATTAAAGCAAACGGAAAAGAGGTTTTCCTGCATGAAAACGCTGAACATAAATAGCGCCAAACAAAATATTTCCAATGTGAACGTGGGCAACAATGTCTCTCTCAGGGATTTCGTCAACCTTTACGGCTGCACAATAGACAGCGATACCCGCATAGGCACATTCGTGGAGATTCAAAAGAATTCTTTTATCGGAAAGAGGTGCAAAATTTCAAGTCATACGTTCATTTGTGAAGGCGTACACATTGAAGATAATGTTTTCATAGGGCACAACGTCTCTTTCATTAACGATAAATATCCTTCCAGCGTGAACCCGAAAGGTATCCCGCAGACCGAAGACGATTGGAAAGTCGTGAAAACCCTTGTTAAAAAAGGCGCGTCTATCGGAACAAGCACGACTATACTTTGCGGTATAACCATAGGCCGTAACGCCCTGGTCGGCGCGGGAAGCGTCGTGACAAAGGATGTGCCGGACAACACCGTCGTGGCCGGCAACCCGGCAAGAGTACTTAGAAAAACAGCATGAATCGTACCGCGTCAGGTCTGCAGCGTTCGGCGTACGGTTATCAATACAGAAAGTAAAACTGCGATGAAAACAAAAATTGACAAAAGCCTTAGTGTTATACTCCCCGTTTATAACGAAGGTTTTCTTCTCGAAGAAGCCGTGGATAGGCTATTAACATCTCTCTCTGAAAATTTTATGGACTACGAGCTGATCATAGTTGATGACGGCAATAACGATGAAAATCAGGAAATAATCGAACGGCTAAGAGCAAATCACGAAGACATTAAGATCATACGCAATATCATCAATTTAAACCTTGGTATTTCCATACAGCGTGGTTTCGCGAGCGCGGAAAAGGATCTCCTTGTCTTTAACTCTGCCGACCTCCCCCTCTCGCCGGATGATCTGCGGTATTTCGCGGAAAAGATCGGCATGGCGGACATGCTTGTTCTGGAAAGAAAAATTTATGCCGGGGCCACACTCTGGCGCAGATTCGCGTCGCGAATAAACCTGCTCATCTTAAAAATACTCTTTCCATTCGCGTCAAAGGGCATGAAAGACCTCAACTATACGTTTTTATTCAAGCGCACTATTCTAAAAGACATACTTCCCCTGGCAAAAAGCCCGGTATTTACCCAGCCCGAAATGATATTACGCGCCGTTTACAAAAAATATAAAGTGCGAAGCACTCCGGCCGATTACCACGCGAGAAAACAAGGCAAGGGCGCGTTCGGCAAACCACATGACATATTGTGGTCATTGTATGACATGCTGAGATTCAGGATAATAAAATGGCTAGTAAAATAATCTCAAAGAATACCATTCCAAGAGATGTCCGGGAACTCCTTCGGGTACTTACAAACCACGGCTATGAGGCTTATATTGTGGGCGGGTGCGTAAGGGACCTCGTTATGGGAATAAAACCCGCCGACTACGACATAACCACGGATTGCCGTCCCGAAAGGACCGAGGAGATATTCCGTAAAGCCGGTTTCAAAGCGGTGCCTACCGGATTAAAATTCGGCACCGTCACGGTCATATCGGGTAAAGGTAAATACGAAGTCACTACTTACCGCAAAGAGACGCTATATTCCGACGGGCGCAGACCCGATAAGATATTTTTTTCGGATACAATACATGAGGACTTAAAGAGACGAGACTTCACCATCAATGCTATGGCCTACTCCCCTTTGACCGAAGAATTCATCGACCTTTTTGACGGATTGAAAGATATAAGGAAAAAGATCGTCCGCGCTATAGGCAACCCCGAAGAGAGATTCGGGGAAGACCACTTAAGGATGCTTCGCGCCGTCAGATTCGCCTCGAGATTCGGGTATAAGATAGAGCCCAGAACCTCGTCTGCCATAAAAAAACTCGCGTCAAAAATACAACTTATATCAGGTGAAAGAGTTTTCATGGAGCTTGTAAAAATGGCGGAAAGAAGCGGCATCGACTTCGCCTCATCTCTAGTGCTCCTAAAAAAAACCGGACTGCTTTTGCACGTACTGCCGGAGATCGACAAAATGGATAAATTTAAACATGGAAAAGACGCCCACCCTGAGGGCAATGTGTGGAAACATACCCTTGGCACTATAAAGAGCGCCTGCTCCCCGAACAGCACTCTCAACCTCGCATGCCTATTCCATGATATCGGCAAAGTCGAAAGCTTCACAAAAGAAAAAAAAGGTTTCAGTTACAGGAACCATCCCCTGGTCGGCGTATCAATGATCAAAGATATCGCCATACGCCTACGCATGCCGAATGAGCTAAGGGATATCCTGTCTTTTACCGCCGAAAACCATATGAAGGTCTTTCGTTTTGCGGAAATGAAGACTTCGAACATATTAAAGCTGATCACTCATAAATATTGGGATGTGCTTTATGCGGTCGTCAAAGCGGACGCATTGTCCCGCCTCGGCGCATATGAAAAAGAACACTGGAAAAAAATAGACCACAAAATAAAGCGGCTTAAGAATGAATACAAAACAAAGTCGCGTTACGAAAAGATCCGAAAAACCATAAACGGGGACCTTGTGATGCGCGTCAAGAAGATACCTTCAGGAAAGAAAGTCGGGGAATGCATAGAGAAGACCGTTGAGTGGATAATTGATAACTCGATCGATCTAAACGATCTCACATCGATAGCAAATTACATTAGGGAGCTTTAGCCAAGGGTACATCTGCCTCACGTCACCACTTCTTGAATATCATGAACACCGCGCCGATCATCATCAGAAAACCAACAACATAGTTCCACTTGATCCCCTCTTTAAGGTAGACCACTGAAAATACGCAGAACACCACAAGCGTGATGACTTCCTGGATGGTCTTAAGTTGGGCCGCGGAAAATTGGGCGTGACCATACCTGTTGGCCGGCACCTGAAAACAATATTCCACAAAAGCTATGCCCCAGCTTATAAGTATCACAGTGAAAAGCGGGGCCGACTTGTACTTGAGATGCCCGTACCAGGCGATCGTCATAAAAATATTAGAAATTAATAGCAGTATTACAGTATTCATGAAACGTATTCTACTCTAAACAAACGACATTGGCAATAGATCACCCAGCGGACGAGTTTATAACAACATTGTTTATCTCGGTAGTGCCGCGCCGGAGCGTTCCGTACGAACCTCCGGCAGCGACGTCGGGCTTGGACCCGCCGCAGCCATAAGCTTTTTATGTGCGAACTCCGCTTGCGTGTTACCCGGTTGAAATTAATTTGGCGAAGGCGGGCCGACTCGCTGCCGGATGAGCCCTACCGGCCGCAGGAGCCGGTAGGGCGTGTTCGTACGGAACGCTCCGGTGCGGCACTACGCATGTCTTTAGCAATGCCCTGATTAACTGCTCCACCGGCTAATCCATTTAAAAATTGTCGTTTTCGAATTTTCCCTTATTTCTGCCAAAATGTTTGCTGCCGGTGAGTTTTTTGAGGACGTGCATGGAATCGAGCTTCTTGAGCGCCGCGACTATGAGGTGCCGGTTGGCGGGCCTGTCATACTGGATGAGCGCCCTTTGCATGCGGCGCTCGGCGTCATCACGCGCCACATAAACTTTTTTCCGCGTAAAAGGGTCCACCCCGGTGTAATACATGCAAGTGGACCTGGTCATCGGTGACGGAATAAAATCCTGTATTTGTTCCGGGCATACGCCGCGTTTCGCCAAATACAGCGCCAGCTTTAAAGTCTCGGCCAAAGACGCGCCCGGATGCGCCGAAATAAAATAATTCACGATGAAAATATTTTTCCCCAGAGTCCGCGCGGTTTCCTTGAAAAGTTTTACAAATTTTTCGTACACGGCGAAACGCGGTTTATTCATAAGGTCCAGAACATTATCGGAGCAATGTTCAGGCGCTATTTTTAAAAGCCCGCTCACGTGATATTTTGATATTTCTTTAAGATAATTCTCCGCGTAACTATCCGTCATGAGGTCATATCTGAACCCGCTGCCGATAAAAACAAATTTTACCTTCGGGATAGCCCTAAGTTTGCGGTATAGGTCTATGCATTTATCATAACCCAGTTTCAGTTTAACGCATTTTTCAGGGATCAGACATTTTCTGGAAGAACATGAGCCTTTATCACACCAATTAGAACAATCCGCGGCATACAGGTTGGCGGTTGGTCCACCCACATCGGTTATGGTCCCTTTAAAATCACGCAGCGAAGCTATGGTTTCGGCTTCGTTAATAATTGATGCGGCACTCCGGCTTTGGATCATCCTGCCCTGATGAAAATATAACGAACAAAATGAACATTCGCCCGGACAGCCTCGATGTGACGTTATGGAAAACTTTACGGTCTCAAAACCCTTCACTCCCCCGGACGCCTCATACGCCGGGTGCCAACCACGCGCGTACTTGAGCGCATATATCTCATCCATTTCTTTTTCCCGTAGCGGCATAGCCGGGGCGAACTGCACTATATACCGCGCGGCGTCTTTTTGCACGACGGGCCTTGCACTCTGAGGGTCCATTTCCCCGTATACACTCAGGAAAGCACGGTTATATTTCTCATGATCAGCTGACACTTCCTCAAAAGAGGGAAGAAGTATATGCTCTTTTATGTCATCTAAATTATTTGTTATAATGGCTGTCCCTCGTATACCTTCGAGTGTCCTCGCCTGACCCGCTCCGGAAAGTCTTTCGGCGATCTCCAGCACCTGGTGTTCACCCATTCCATAAACAAGTATGTCCGAGCGCGAATCCACAAGTATGGAGTGGCGTACTTTTCCGCTCCAGTAATCATAATGCGCAAGCCTCCGAAGACTTGCCTCCACTCCGCCGAGAACGATTCGCACGTCCTTGAAAGCCTCCCTGATCCTGTTGGCGTAAACTATTGCCGCCCTGTCGGGTCGAAGCCCGGCTCTATCCCCCGGGGAATATTTGTCTATCTTGCGCGGTTTTCTGGCCGCAGAATAATTCGCGATCATTGAGTCCGTATTACCCGAAGTAACTCCGAAAAATAAACGCGGTTTACCAAGCTTTTCAAAGTCTTTTGTGTCGTGCCAATCGGGCTGTGCGATGATGCCAACCTTGTATCCCTTCGATTCAAGCAAGCGACCTATAAGCGCGGCTCCATATGAGGGGTGATCGACATAAGCGTCACCAGTGACGATTATGACGTCCAGCTCATCCCAGCCGCGGTCACGCATATCGTTTTTTGACACAGGTAAAAAATCTTTGGTCATGACGCTCCACATTGTTAGCGGCTTTCAGGGAATATTCGAGCACCGCAGTGGCGGCGCCGCGGCCTTAATTAACATACTCTACAGCGTGACGCTACGCCTGCTTGATAATAATGGACGCGGCGTCCGACCAAGGCGCGCAGAATATTCCCTGAAAGCCGCGGGCTCATATGCATTAGTCCATTACAGGAATTTTGCAACCGCCTTGATTCTGATCCAGTCGTTAGCACCCGGGCAATCAAACGCGTCGCGCATGAATTCCGTTATATTGAATTTGACGCCCGGGACTATTTCAATCCTGGCCCTGGTGCCGAATTTTTCTTTATTAACCGCACCGCCCTCTTTTACTATGGTGTAGATCATCTTTTTAATATTGTTTTTTTTCAAAGAATCTTTCGACAGTTCAAAAGAATAGTCCGTCCTTCTTTCGTCCTCAAATGTTTTGTGCAAGGTATATTTGATACTGTTCTTTTTGAAATATCCCCGGGCCGTGTTTAATTTGTACGGGGAATCCATTTTAACAGAAAATTCCCTGCCGGCGGGATCTTCCTCTTTACACAAAATACCCCAGCCCGCCAATTGCTCATTAACTTTATTAAAAAGCACCGTATTTCCATAGATAGCCGCGAATAGCGGCTCTGCTTTCTTGTCCCAGACCATGTAAATCACATCACTGCCGGTAAACCACAGCGGGCCCTCCTCACCGGCCGACCAGAGAGAGGATGAGTAATATCTGAAATATGAAGTAAGATTGTTATCTGTTTTCATGATAGCCCTGGCCAGGGCTATTCCCAAATATTTCCGCGGAAGCCCCCTAAGGCTCTCACCCGCCTCCACATTAAACGCTTTTTTTGATTCATTCTGCCGGATATTAATGATCAGCTGTTTGTATTCTTCCAATGAACACGGGGGGACTTGTTTCCCGATTTTTTGTGCATCAAAAGCAACTTCCTCGAATTTCATATTTTTTAAATAGATATCCCAAAGTAATTTTCTATCTGTCCCGGTATTTATGCTGGCCCATGGCTTGGCCGATGCTCCGTCGAACGTAAGCTCCCCGAATAAAGAGGCCATGTCCACTTTATACCTGGCAAGGTTTTTAAGAAGGCCGGAATAGAACTCCTCGGTAATGCCGCGATAATACGTGAAACCGGTTTCTCCCAAAGCCGCAAGTATTGCCTTCATTACTTCCGGACCATCGGCCCTTAGCAGCGTTTCGGAAACAAAAAATTCTTTTCCGGAGGCAGCCTCGCGGAACTCGAAAGTATATCTCTCGGAAAGTTTTTTCATCCGCGCGTTGATGCCGTCAAGTATTTCCGGCGACAATACGACACCAAACTCGAGAGGCGTGGCAGGGAACTTCACCAGGGGTGTCACAGAAAATACTATCCTTGTCGGCGAGTCATATTCTTTCTTCTTGCCGAACAAAAATGACTGCAGTTTTTCAAATTCGCTAAAATCACCGTCATTTTCCAGCCCCGTGGATAGAACAAATATTTTAAGCTCCCGAACTTTCTTCTTAAGAATGAGTTCAAAACTGTCAAATAATGCCTTTTCATTAAGAGTTTTGTTCAGATATTTCCTCAATCTTTTCGAGATGCCCTCCAACCCGCAGCTGAAAATATTTTTTCCCGATGCAAGCTGAAAATCTATCATCGCCGGGTCCCCTGCCAAAGCGTCGAAACGCTGGCTTTTAAAACCAACATTCTTGAATATTTTTGAAAGCCCGCACATCAGAGTGTAAAACTCGGAATGCATATTAAAATTAAAGCTGAAAAGATCTATTTCTTCTAGCCCTCCTTCGGCTTTAAGTTCAAGCGCTTTCTCCGTCAAGAACCGGGCTCTATTCTCGCTGTAAGGTTTTTTCTGCCAGTTCTCGGCGCAAAAAGAACAAAACGCACGGCATCCGCGGCTTATTTCCATCATTCCGGCGCCCATCCTTTCGGGCGCATAGGGAACAAGCCTGCTCGCCGAGATCTTCCCGGGTTGCTTTTTACGCTCCGCGGCAAGTTTACTTTTACGGAGAACCGGGGGCCTCATGGAACTTGTCTCATAAAAACCCGGTATGCCCGCGAGAGACATCAGGATCTCGGATTTTGTTTTCCCGATTTTTTTCCCGTCAGCGCATATTTCGAGGAGATCATGGATACAATCGTTGTCGTCTCCGATGAATACTCCGTCTATCCAACTTTCCTGACCCCAGACCGCGTAAGTATAAAGCGCGTTAGCTCCTCCCAGTATCACCAATGGCACATCTTCTATTTTTAAACGTTCTTTTCTTTCGAGCGGGATCCCGCTCGTTCTTAAAAAAGCGGGAATGTTCAATATTTCCTGAACTATAGAATTAGAAAACCCTATGAAGTCGAACGCACGCGCGGAATACTTCGTACCGGTACCCAGCAGCCAGGGAATATTCTCCTTTTCGAATATTTTCGCATCCGGAGGAGGTGGAAGATAGGCGATATCCGGAAATATTTCCGGAATATCGGCGGCTATGCCGTACAGAAGTTCATGTGTAAAAGAAGCGCTGGTATCGCGGTAAGTTGAGAGCCTCGTGAAGAGAACCCGGAACGGCCGTTTGGCGTATTCTTCTTTGGGAAGCGTATTGATCTCGCCGCCTCGAAGCCATATTCCACCACCAATGAGCTTGTGGTAATTATCGTCGTACCATTTTGAGTGATCGTATTTCACGGGCTTTTCCTTTACATAGACTAATAGGCGGCTTTCGGGGTATATTCTGCGCGCCTTGGTCGGACGCCGCGTCCATTATTATCAAGCAGGAGAAGCATCACGCTGTAGAATATGTTATTTAAGGCCGCGGCGCCGACTCTGCGGTGCTCGAATATACCCCGAAAGCCGCCTCCTCATACTTAAAACAAAAACAGCCTCAAACTCTCATGAGGCTGTTTTTGCGTTAATTACCTGTTGGGAAATAATATATATCTAGCTTTTCGCGTATTTCGCGAGCGCCGCTTTCGTCTTGGAATCCACTACTCCGTCCGCGTTCAAACCGTTCGCGGCCTGGAATTCCATAATGGCTTTTTTGGTATTAGGCCCGATTATGCCGTCGATAGCGCCTGTGTAGAAGCCTGCGGTAGCAAGCGCCGCCTGTATGCCTTTGTCGTTCATTTTTGAAGCCGCAGCAGGGGCCTCTTCTTTCTGTTTCGTAGACTCCTGCTCAAAAACGTTCTGTCTTTCTTCTATAAGATCCAGCCTCTTCTCGACTGAGTTAAGCCTTTCTTCCAACACGAACATTTTTTGCGTAAGGGTAGATACTTTCTTGTCGCTGGAATTACAACCCGTGGAAAAAACCATAGCCAACACCGCCGCCGTGCTCAACACAATTATTTTCTTCATCTTTCACCCTTCTCCTTTGTTAAACATTTTTACTGTTTACCGCTTTCTCCGTTAAATATTTCCGGTATCGGCGAAGCGTCTATCCTGAGTCCGCCGTCATGCTCTATTTTCAACGTGTACAGAAACCCCGGAACAAACCTTACTCCCGGCGCCTCAACCTGAGCGTTTTTAACGCCGTACCTTTTCGCCAGTTTCTCTTCAAGCGCGATGTTCCAAAATTTTCCCCAGATCTGCCTTTCAAAGGCACCGCCCTTTTTATCGACTCGGTACCCCTCCGGGATCTCTCTCGGATCGGTTATCTTATATTCTTCAGTGTTCTTTCCGTCCAGCACGAACACTTTCCAAAAAAGATACGCGCTTTTTCCCCGCAACTTATCGCCGTTCTCAACGAACACATCCTGAAAACGCACCACCAGGGTCTGGAACTGTATCAGATTATCCGAAAAAGTGAAATACTTCGGTTCCAGCGGTTTCCCGCTTGTGTCATACTCAAGGAACTTGATCGTCGTGCATTTCTTACCGGCGCTTTTATCATAATTCACGCCTATCACCATGGCTTCCGCCACGCGGGAATCGGCGCTGAGCCGCGCGATGATCTCTTTCAAAACTCTGTTGCGGTCAAAATACCCGCATAAAAAATGAACGGTAATAGCCGCCGTCAAAGTAACAACTATTACCGTCCATACTCTATTCGCTCCCGTTTTCATATATTTTGCCGGAGCAAAACCGGCCTTATTCCACCGGTATCAAGATAGTCTGGCCGGGTGTAAGTTTATTCGGGTTGTTTATTTTTTCCTTGTTAAGCTCATACAGATATTTCCACCTGTATCCGGAACCGCATTCTTTAGCCGCTATTGTCCAAAGCGTATCGCCTTTTTGAACGACATATTCTTTTGTCGAGACCTTGACCGCCGACTCAACGCTTTCGGTCTTCTCCACTATGTACTTTCCTTCTTCCACGGGTTTCACGCCCTCTTCCTGAGGTTGACCGCTATTGTACGGAAGCATTACTTCCTGCACCTCGGCCACCATGAACTGCGCGTTCCTGTCTTTCTGCATTCCCTCAAGGTCCGAAACAGGCGCGATAGCGTCAAGTTTACCGCGACTAACGATGATGACCTTTTTCTCGTCTATGCCTTTATTGAGCATAAAGTTCTTGACCGCTTCCGCACGCTGACGGCCGAGCTTCAAGTTGTACGTTTCCGAGCCACGGATATCACAGTTGCCCGTAATGAGAATGCTGGCTCCCGGATTTTTCTCGAGAGCTTTCACCGCGCTCTCAAGTATCGGGACGGCGTCATCGCGGATCTCGGACTTGTCATAGTCGTAGTAAATCTTAACGTTCTTGATTATCTTCCTGACAAGAAGCGACGGCCGAAGTTCCTTTTCTTTCGGAGGAGCGAGCTCTTCCTGCTTGTAGTCGAAGATTATTTTGTAAACATACACGTAGCCCCTATTGCCCCAGGGAGTTATTTTTCCGGGTTTAGTGGGCCACCACCAATATCCGCCCCTCTCGGTATCTTTCACAGGGCCCGGCTTAGCATCCGTCGGCCACCATTTAAAACGCTCCTGAAGTTCATCCAGCGCTTTCTTTCGACTTGCTTCGCGGTCTCCTCTGGTGATTATTTTTCCCTCCAGCGCTAACGCCGCGTAACAATTCACAAAAAAAGCCAGAGCCAATGTCCCGGCAAAAATACCGTAAAACCTTTTCACATTTTTCATAAATGAGTCCTTAATTTTGACCACGTTTTTTTGCCGACAACGCCGTCAGCCGTAAGGCCGCTGGCCTTCTGGAAAGCCTTGATCGCTTTTCTTGTCCCTTTGCCTATTTTTCCGTCAACCGGACCGTCGTAATAGCCGGCATTTTTTAAAGCTTGCTGCACATCTTTCCCGTTAGCTTTTTCGCCGGAACCTTTCGACGAGTATGACCTGTGTCCCTTCGCTCCGCCGGTGCAACCTTTCAGCTCATCTTCCAAATTTGAGATCTCTTCGTCTTTCATCGATAGTTCTTTGTCTTTACTCGCCAGCTGCATATCCTTTTCCTGAAGCTGACTCTCCATCTGAGAAACCTTACCGTTCAGTTCGTCCACCTGCGTACCTTTCTTTTTAGGCGTCGCACAACCCGCTATACCTAACGCCAAGAGCAAACACAGAACTATCCTGAATTGCATTTTTATCTCCTTTGTTTATTGTTATAGATAAAACGGAACTTTATCGTTCGACAACACTAATGCTTTTTAGAAAGAGATATAATAAAAACAGACTTTTGTCAAGTAAATTTACTGCGTCAACTGCCCCCGCCAAACGACAAAGATCTCAGGAACTCTTAGCACGCCTGATTTTAAAGAGCGGCAGGAGTATCGGAACCACAAAATAAAGACCCGTCCCGGCCGCCGGGTCGATAAAAAAAGAAACCGCCGCCGCCAAAAGTGAGACAACCGGTATCAGCAGGTTCTTGTTTCTATAAAAAACGATAACCTCCCGGGGAACACACGCGTCGACCAGCCGACAGTTCCCGACCGCGTACATCCAATGCACAAAAAACGTCATTCCAGTGACAAAAAGACTAGTTTCAAAAAGCAACGCGCCGACGCGGGTGTAGTTATAATCGCCAACCATTACAGTCGTGAAGGGAATGATCGCCACCGACATGAGCCCGAAAATATTTATAAACAGAAGTTTTATGTCAGTACGCTTTATAAAATGGAACTGGCTGTGGTGCTCGATCCAGAAAATGCTCAGTATTATAAAACCCAGTACGTAGTATATGAAATCGGGCCACAGGTCGAAGAGCATCTTCCGAACCGCCGACTCGCTTGGATGGCCCGGATTGGCATTAAAGAGGACCTCGAAGCTCAAAATGAGGATCGTCATAGCTATGGCGAAAATACCATCGCTCAAAGCCTCTATCCGCCCCGTTTTAAACTCCACCGTGAAATCAGTACTGATCGCTTGAGCATCTTCTGTCATACCGAGAGTTTACAACGAAACCACAGTTTTGACAACACTGAAATCGCGGCTCTCAATAAATGGCTCCTTGCCTACGAAAAGGTTTGGCGGCCTTTCGCCGGGACGCGAATTTTCCCCTGCGAGGAAAATTCGCTCCAGAGCTGGCCGAGCTCTCCCTCGTCCCGCACTTTGCTTCGCAAAGTAGCGGCGGGACTCGGGATCCATGCCCGCTTCGGCCAGCTACGGCCCGGCTCAAGCCCGCCAAACCTTTTCGTATCAACGCATAGAATAACAACGTTAGAAGATGCCGCGCGAGGAAAAGTCTCTTGCGGGGCGTCTGGCGGCGAAGTCGGGCTCGGTCCTGTCGTAGCCATAAGCTTTTTATGCGCGCACTCCGTTTGCTTATTACCCAGTCGAAATTAATTTGGCGGAGACAGGCCGACTCGCCGCCAGCAGAGCGAGGCCTGCCGCTGGAAGCAGGCCGAGCGTCCCCGCAAGAGACTTTTCCTCGCGCGGCATCTGGTCAATACACCCTATGCCTTGGATTCCAGTTCTTTTATTTGGATGTCATAAACGGCGCGGTATTCGTTGAGGTCATAGGCTTTCATGGGTGTGAAGATAAAGACGCCCGGCGTGACGGCACCGCCGGTTTTATACGGCGCGATACCGATATATTCGTTGCTAATGTTATCCACTGTTTTACCGGATAATAATTCAAGCGCCATGAGGTACATTTCGACTAGCGGTACACCGGAACCTATCCCCAGATTTTTCGGGTCGACCGACGCGAGCAAAACTTTGTTGCCGGGGTTCGATGAGCGTAAACTCCCGAATTCAGGCGCTGCCAGAATATCACTGCCACCGAGGATTACAATGTTCGCTTTATTTATTTTGCGTTCGGCGATAGTTTCACCGATATATTTAGCCACGGCCGCGCCTTTCCCAACCTTGAAAATAACATTGTCGAGCCCCGCCTTATTCAGTTTCTTTTTCACGTTATCAAGTTCTTTTATCAGGCGGCTCGCACCGCTCCCTTCCGGTATCCATGTCGTGTCGAGCCCCAATATCAACGCCTCGTTTTTAGCTTTCGCCTCGATAGCGGCGCCGACCACTTTATCCCAAAGACGTGAAGCAATAAGCTTCTCTCGATCAGGATCGATCGCCTTTGCCTGCTGTTCCGCCTCGCTTTTTAGAATAACCTTGATACTGCCATCAACATCAAGAACAAGCGATGGAGCTAACTTTCCCTTGTAAGCGCTCGCGTAACGGTAGACCATATCAAAAGACAATTCTGCGATCTGCTCCGGGGTGAATTTTTTTAGTTCCCTTGCAAAAACTTCTTTCAGTTTCACCTCTTCGGCTTTGTCTTCTTGCTGATAGATATGGTTTATCGCTTGCTGAAGTTTACCGTCTGCGGGAAGGTTGAACTCAGAACCCGGGTAACGAGTATGTTTTATGCAACCCGCACAAAGCTTCTGCGCGTAATAACCGGTCTTGTAAAGAGGCGCCCTTCCTCCGCCGCCGCAGCAGCCCATCCTTTGGAATACTGTTCCAAAAGGGCTATGCACGACATATTCCTCGACCGGCAGTTTGGATATACGCACAAGCGAGTTCTTACCGTCTGTAATATATCCTCCGGGACGCAGCATTTTTTCAAACAGATATCCCTCTGCCCTGTTGCGGGTGTCCATTTCGTATTTATCAAGTACATTTTCCTGAAAAATAACATCAAACGTCCCAAGAGAGGCATTTTCCTTTTCATCTGTTACATCGCATTCCTTGAAATCGACCATTTTTTTAAGTTCGGCCTTCACGTGGTATTTATCTTTTTTCGGGTCATACGTAAAATACTTCTGAAGCATCGTGTCCGGTAAATGCTTAACATCCTCGGCGTCGTAAATCCCTTCTTTCGCTCGCTCAAGGGCTTCTTTATTTACATCCACACCAACTATTTCAAATTTGCAGCCGGCCCAGAGATTCTTATTCTCAAGCGCCATGATAGCCAGACCGTAAGGCTCGCAGCCATATGAACAGCCCACACTGAGCGCCCGGATCACCGCTCCTTTGCCCCTCAATCTTGCTATATCGGGCAGGATTATTTTACCGAAAAATTCGAATAAATTGCTCTGCCTGAAAAACTTGCTGGTCGTCGGTATTTTCTCGCTGAAATATTTCTGGAACTCCGGCGAATTACGGTCACTCATTTTAGGCACGAAATTTCTGAAATCCGCGACGGTCTTTAACCCATGGTTACTTTCCAGATGTTCGTACATAAATACGCTTACCTCGAAATGTACGGGATACCTAAACTCGAATATTTTATTTATAAGCTCCGTGTAATATCGTTTGTGCCATTCGACGTTTTTCGGCATGACATCCCTGATTTCGTAATGGCCGACGGTGTGATATGGGTTCTCCCTGTCATAGATCTCGGATGCTCTTTCAGGAGAAAGCGCGGAATATTCTCTCATTACGAGTTCCATGACTCTCTGCTCCGTCATTTTAAGTTTTTCGCATATCCCGGAAAAAGTCGAATGGTTATTTCTCTCAAGTCCGTATGTTTTTCCTAAAAACCATACCGTTAGAAACTTGGGTGTAACATTGTGCCTGAAACAGGCCTCCTTAAAATCGACGGCGATCTTTTCTTCCTCCTCACTAAATGGGAATTTCTCATCCAGGACCGGTTTAATGATGCTTACCGGATCCAGGTTAAACCTCTTGCAAATATCCAAAAGATGACCCGGCAGGGTCCAATTGCCACTATCGAGGTCAAGGAGCCATTTAAATTCTTCCCGAAGATACCTTATATAGTCTTCTTTCGTGATACCGAGTTCCAGCCGATTGAACCTCTCTACACCTTTTTTACCGTCTCCAAAAACTCCCATGCCGGCAAGCATATCCAAATCTTTATCCGTAGCGTTGTATGTGACACGGTTATCCCAGATAACGATCTTGCTATCGGCGCCTTTCCCAAGCTGTATGAATATTTTCCCGTCCGGACTCTCAAAATACACCGCTACGCGCCCATCACCAAGTTGTTCTTCCCTGTAAACGCATCCGGGCCTCATGACCGCGAAGTAGTCACAATGGTTCAAGTGCCCCAGCAATTTCAGTTTGCCTTCTTTTTCGAGCCTTTCAAAAGCCTCCCTGTCTTCATTATCCTCCGAACCCCAGACAAATCTTTTAATAAAATATGTCGACCCGTAATATCCGTTCTCCAAAAATGCTTTCAATACCGAATAGTAGTCGATCCCGGTGTGCCTAAAAGGCTCCGTTTCTAAGCAATAACTCCAGTCCGCTATATCTCTTTTGTACCAGCGGCTAAAAAATGTCTTGAATATACTTATCCCCGTCACGGGATCGGCGATAGCAAACGATATCCCGTCATATGCCTTTTCCAACCGGTTTATTTTTTCGCGTTTATCCTCAAGCTGTTTCAGCGTATAACGCGAGAAATAATCCGACCACCAATCTACGGAACGCCGCGCTTTTAACCCTTTTTCAGTGCGCGCGTCAAACTCGGGATTCTCAAGTATAAGCTTACGTATCAAAACCCCGTCTTCGCCCTTATAAACAAATTTCCCGTCCCTGACCAGTTCATATTTTTTGCCTTCGGCATCCTCGCCGTCGACACATACAGAACCGTTCTCTTCAGAAAGAGCGAAAGTTTTAATTTTACTTTTTAGCGGAGGCCTGGTTTGTTCCCCTAAAAGCGGCAAAGTAACTATGAAGTTAGAAAATGTCATAGCCTGGCTCATAAATCTTTCGTGATCGATAAATCCTTTGTGGTTTTCCACGACCAGTCTGGCCTCGGTAAGGCCTAAACCGGTACCACCCGATGTATTAAAGGGTTTTTTGAAAATGGGAAGAATTTCGAAAGGAACTCCGGGGCCGTTATCGCTTATTTTTATCCTTGCCCAACCATTCTCTTCCGTAAGTTCAAGCCGCACCTCGGCTTTATCCTTATTCACGGCATAAGCGGAACGGAACGCGTTATCGAGCAAATTACAGAGAACCGAAGTCATTAAAGACTCATTCCCTCTCATTTTTAAAGGCTCTTCCGGGACAACTATTACAAAATGCTTCCTGAATCCGCCGCCGCGCGTCTCGTTAAACCTGTCCAGTATTCCCGCCACTACTTTTTTAAGGCCAAAAACCTCGTATCTTTCGGATTTATTAATTATCCAGTACGTGTCATTACACATATTGTTCACAGTTTCGAGTCGCTTGTATATGTCGTTTACAAAGGCGCGATCATTTTCCGGACAAAAAGGCGCGATATAATTTTTTAAAGTTAAAAATGTGCCAAGTCCAAATGAAAATTCGAGATGCGCGCGGTCAAACTCATTTTTAAGGTCATCTATTTCTTTAAAATTGAAGTTTCCCGTTTTGACAAGCGTCATGGACCTTTCGAAAACACTAGTAAAGGCATCCATCGCGCCATTGATCCTCGAATTAATATCTGACCATTCCGCGAGGTATATCGACGGCAATTTTTCATTCTTCCTTATCATGTCGTCGAAAAGCCGGAGTTCGCTCTGTATGACTGTTTTTTGCGGACCGAACTCATTGACATCTGAGATCTTATTTTCTTTAGAAAGACGCGCGAGAGAAACCAGAATACGCGAATTGAGATCTATTTCACCGGACCCGTCTTTATCGGGTATTTCAAGAAGGTTTAACTGTTCCCGGCGTCCGGCGGAAGTAACGGCGTCTGCGGCGGGGGCCGTCTTATGTCTTTCACCGGGCCCGGCATCTTTTATGTCCTTGTAATCTTGCGGCAGGTACGCGCGGGTGGCCTCTTGCAGAGATACCAATTCGCGGGCCAGCCGTCGGGATTCTCCCTCACCGCCCGCGTGCCCGTTGATTTTAAA
>JADFYD010000012.1:20650-22011 GCA_015233235.1 Candidatus Omnitrophota bacterium
TTTTGTTCAGAAATTCGTATACTCTTGCCTCAAGTTCGTTTTTGCTCAATCCTTCCGCGATAACGAACCAGAAATACAGCATGGCTTTCAAATTGATACCGGAATAGTTATTGCCGCGCTTCTGCTGGGCTATATGCTCATCGGGGACATAGGAGAGGGCGCCGTCCTTAACGCTGAAGTGGCCGGTGATCTCGTGCATGGCCATGGAAAATATGATCGAGGCGAGCAGTGAAGATGTTTTACCTGTTTCTTTGTCTTCCAAAGGCGGGCCGTTGATGAGCCCCGACTGTTTCAGCCAGTATATGAGCTTGACAAAATTCCGGTTTATCTCGACCGTACCGTTCGCATAAACCTTACAAGTCGGGATCAATGTGCCCGACATATCCTTTAAAAATATTGCATCCTCATTTAAAATAGTTTTCACACCCGCGGCTTTGGATATTACCCGGTTCATGACGATAAATTTCTCCCTAACATCATACTTGAACGTATCAATTATCTCTCCTTCGCTTATCTCTAGACCGTATTTAAGCGTCATGTCGGGGATCATAGTATTCGCGAACGCGCTGAACTCGAAAGGGCCTTCATTGGAAGAAGCGCTGTCATCAGTCGTTTTTTCGTACTGCGTACCGCGTACGTCGTTCTGCGTATCGGGATTTGCGTTTTCCGTAACGCTGCACGCCGTACGCTGTACGCCGTACGAACCATTCGCTGAGCCCTGAAGTCCGGCCCTGAATTTCGCGAATGCCTCATCATATTTTTTCATGAATTCACGTTTGATGTCTTCATAGTCAATAGCGAGTATATTTAACAATCCGCCATACTGGTTATAACCGAGGACGGTCTCTATATCTATTCTCCTTTCATCCTCAATATCAAACCCCAGTTCCTTGAAATACTCTTCCTTCTCAAAAGCGCCGAAATCTCCGACAAACTTGATCTTTATATTTCTGCCGGAAAGGATAAATCTCATGTTTTTCACGTGCATATCGTCCATTATGCCTTCGATTTTGTCATGTTGTCCTGTTATCTTGTCCTTATGGTAGCTATGACCCAAATAACCTAATGCGTGCACACTTGCCGTAAGTTCCGCCGCCTGGTCGATTATATCTTTATACATATCCATGACGTCCATATCCCTTTCTTCGGCTATCTGCATTAACGCATGATCCGAAAGAAAACCCAGACGTTTTCCGTCTTCCGTGTATTCATATGCCATTACACAAAGCGGTTGTTTTTTGTCAAAACGGACGGTCTCCCCGTAAAATTCATAATCACCATCCGGAAGCTTTTTAGTAAGTATCGGTCCCACTCAGTAATTTTTGCCCGGATAGGCCGATAAAATTTCCTGAGCTATTCTT
>JADFYD010000130.1:0-3180 GCA_015233235.1 Candidatus Omnitrophota bacterium
TTATCCTCGGGTTTTATCGAAGTCTGCGGTTTTTCATCCGACGAACGACTAACGACTAACGACGAACGACTGGCTTCGATCTTTTGGGGTTCCACCGTCATTCCGCTATGAGTTGTGTCCCCCCGAGGACCGTCCCCAGGCAGCAGCCGCTGTTTTATCTCTTCTATCTCGGCCATGGCGGCTTTTTGCTTAGCGATACTTATCTCCATTTCCGCGTCTTTCGTAATCTCGCTGACAAACTCATAAACTATTCCCTGGATAAATCGTTCTACCCCGCCGAATGAAACGATCCAGGCGAAAATCTTTTTGATCTTTGCTTTAATATCCAACAAACGACTAGCTCCGGCTTTCTCGCTTCCTTCCTGACGTTTATTTTTATTACCACCAGAGAGCGCAAGGCCTGCCAGGGCGGCGGCGAGACCTGATGCGTCAGCGCCCGCGGCGCGAAGAGGCTCATCGCCGACATTTTCAATGAGTGACAGAAGACCTTCACTTTTTAATTTTGTTTCATCTACATCGACCGGCGAGTTGTCTTTCTCTATTTTCCGCAAAACACGATCCAGAGATTTAGCCCTCATGGCATTGTCATGCCCCTCGATCGTTTCTATCACTTCTCTGATAGATAGGTTGCTAAATCCATATTTTTTCAAAAATGCCGCGAAGAGATGTTCTTTATGGTAGCGCACGGCGAAATCGGCGGCCATTTGAAGTCCGCGCATCTTGTCATAAATATCAATACGTCCTTTTTTTAATTTTGAAAAATGCAGATTTAGCTCATATAGAGCCATCATTGTTATCGCGTGGACCGAGGAATTAGCGTATTGCGCGTTTATGGCTATCTTGTAGACTGTTTTGCCATTTTCTCCACTTTCTTCTGTAACAAAACAAACGTCATTTCTGTCGGAATATGATATTTTAAACCCGCGTTCCGATATTCTGTAATACAGGTCCTCGAGGAAGCTGTTCCATTTAAAGAAATACGCGACAGTTTCAACCACTTCTACCGGTTTATCCGAGATAACACGCGCGAGGTCTATTCTGCCGGCGGCGCCTTCGAATGAGTCATTGTCGGCGAGACGTATCAGCCCTTCTACCGGAAGGAATCGGAGGTCGTCGGGCCTGCCGTCGCCGTCACGGTCAAAATATCTGTATTTAGATTCCTGGTCCGGGTACACATATTTAACATTTCTTGACGCTGACGGATCCCGGCTTTTATCCATTTCTTCGCTTTTAGTCTCTGCTTTATCGATCAGCGCCCTGATATCAGCCCAATTCTTTTCGGCGGTAATACCCTCAAGCATCGCGATCAGGGCCTCAACACTGTGATCGGAATAAGAAAAAGTACTACATCCGACAAATTGGCTGTACGGGTAACGCGTGAAGATCTGGCCCTGGTAATACTGTGCGCTATTGCAGGCGAATATAGCGATGATCTTCTGGCCGCATTGCAAAAGGTCCAGCCGCGGCGCCTTATTAAGAGCGAACGCGAGTGAAGCACCCATGCCCCTGTGACCGCTATAGACTATCATATGTATTTCTGGAGAAGCCATGTGAGCGAATACTTCCCCTTTGTAGCTTTCGGGATCGCCTGAATGGTCGAGATATATATTCACGGTCTTTCCGTTAATGCATTTGGAATAAACCGTTACCGCGCCCGTGCTTTTCACCGTGAACCCATCCTTGATAAAC
Organism: Candidatus Omnitrophota bacterium; assembly: GCA_015233235.1. Classification (GTDB taxonomy): domain Bacteria; phylum Omnitrophota; class Gorgyraeia; order Tantalellales; family Tantalellaceae; genus JADFYD01. The sequence goes on from JADFYD010000130.1 coordinate 1,690, forward strand.
GCCGCGATGCTTATCTCAGGCAAAAGAGGCGCGTACATGGCCACATTGAATTCCTTGCCGGGATTTCTCTTCGGATCAAAAATGTTATCATAATCCGGTTTGATCATTGCGGGCAGTGTCTCAACTTTATCGACCAAGCCATCGAACCTATCATTTAGATATGTCTTTTCTTTTTCCCCGAACCTTTTGAAAACGTTGCACAAGCAGAATGTATAGATCTTGCGTTTAAGATCGTCCTTTCCCGCAGAAATATGCCTGTAAACCAAATATATACATTCGGATCTTCTCTCAATAGGAAACTCTTTCATGGAAATAATAAACATTAGAAAATTGAATTCTTCCGCATCGCTAAAACCGCCATTTGTATCCGCTTTTTCGAGCGCCTCGTTCGCAATGCTGAAGAAAACATATGGTTTTTTCAAAAAGACCTGTTTGAGATCATCTGTAATACTGTCAACGCGGGTTTCTCGCACCAGGAGTTTCGCGTAATCCTTTGTGAGAAGTTCCGGATTATGCGCGAATATCCGCGCCAGACCGATCATTGAATTTTCACGTACAAATGCGTCTTTATCGTGTATACCTGTTCCAGGCGCGGTAAGCACGTTAAGCGCTTCAGGCAAGCCGGTGGCCCCGATTGAAGCGGCCGCCTCGGCGCGTTTATCCGAAACAGGGTTGTTAAAGATAGCAAGCAAAATGCCGTACGCCTTTTCCCCTCCTATCCTGCCTACCCCTTCAAAAGCATACTTCCTAACCAGGGGATCTTTATCGTTTAACAGAGAAACAAGCGCTTCGAGAGACGCATCCTTGTCAGCCATTGAACTAATTATTTGTACTACCCGCGGCTTCTCCCAGTAAAAACGCTCACCCTTAAGCAATCCTACCAGCACATCTAGCGCCTTCCCCCCCCCGATCTTGCCTATTCCTCCCATAGCAAGAGCACATTTCGTAAGACTATCGCTGTATAAAATAGGAAGAAGCGCCTCAAGCGCTTCATTTTTATCCAGTGAAATAATGATCTCCACAATACGTTTCTCTTCTATGATCAGCAGACGATCGCTGCGTAACATCGAGCCAAGATACTTCACAGCTTCTTTCCCGCCTATTTTGCCGACCGCTTCGATTACCTCTTCCGCGCAGTATATCGGCATAATGCCGTCATCAAAAAGGGTCTGTAAAGCACGGATCGCTCCCGGTCCGCCCACTTGCAATATTTTCCGCATAAATAGTTCTTTATCCCTTATATACTGGTTTTCTTTTATCAATTTTAAAAATGCCTGTATCGCCTCATCACCCCCGACATATTTTATTATCGTGTCCGCTATACGCCCGGTATCCCACATACGCAGGAGATTATCATTCGTTAGAACATACTTAAATGCCCCGGCCCCCTCCACCTTTATCAAGGAGATAGCCGCTTCTTCCCTCACATCCTCATCGCTCTCCTGTAAGGCCTTCAGTAATACCGGGGACGCTTTCCGTGCATTATGGCCT
>JADFYD010000130.1:3232-3683 GCA_015233235.1 Candidatus Omnitrophota bacterium
GCTATTTTTATCAGCGCGTCCGTCATTTTAGCAAAGGCATCGGGGTCAGAACCCATGATGGCGCGCTCGATCACATGAACAACCCCAATTTCCAAATTCGACGGTCGTAGCGCATTTATGAATTCGTCTATGGCACTTGGCGAAGATACATTTCCCTCCACGGCGATCTTTTCAAGGAGCGAGAAATCTTTTTCAAAATTGAGGAATCTGTCAGATCTATCATCGAGATAATGGCACATAATGTAGGGAATTATTACCGGCAGCGCACATAGGACACATACTAAAATGATCGGCTTGGCATACTTCATTAGTTTTGAAGAATGTTCAACTGTTGTGCCTTCAATTTGTTCTGCTTGGGTAAGCGGTACAGTTACCTCCGGGGCAGCGATAGTTCTGCTCCGGGAAACAGCCCCGGACTTTTTTGTGGTCTTTTGGCCGGACGCTCGACCGG
>JADFYD010000131.1 GCA_015233235.1 Candidatus Omnitrophota bacterium
CTGAACATATCATAAGTGTTTGCAAGCGCTAAGTGTTTCCATTCGTGCTCCGCAACGGTCGCAAGATAGTTGGTTCTCTCTTGTAGACCGGCTTGTTCTTCGGCTAGATCAGCCGCTTTGAGCGCCTCATAGAGATCCCAGTCGATATGTATCTGTAAAAGTTTGCGGCTCCCTTGGACAATGGTCGTTGCCACCAAGTCACCTTGTCGTTGCACAATAATACCAGGTTCTTTATCTCCGCCACGGCCGGGATGTATCGGGTTCAACCCGCCCAATTTTTCTATAAACCCTTTATGCTTTACAAAAACCAAACCCGTACTTATGTTGTCCATGGGAACTATAGCACCGCCTTCGCCCTGGCGGAATATTCCTTCAGCCTTCATTTTCGCGATACTTTCCGCTATGACCTTATCCGCCTTATGCGCCGCGTCCAGACTCTGAGCGCCGGTTGCCCCTTGGGCTCCGCCGGTCGGCTTAAGTTCTCCTGCCGCGGTTTTAGGAGCGTTCAAAGCGTAATAGGCGTCAACATCGGCCTCAACCATCTCAAGTGTCTTACCCGAACTGATCCTGTTTTCACCCGTAAATTTTCCGAGATAAACTCTCTTAAGTTCCAGCCAATTTTCTTTTCCCGCCGGAGATAAATATTCGTTCCATTTTTTACTGAGGTTCGTACGTATGAATTCCGAAGGCTGCCATTCGGAAAGTTTCCCGTTTTGTATGGCAGCGAATAATGACTGCATTTCCTGATCATACTGTTCAGTAGTAAGCTGTCCTTTTGTGTCTTCCAGTTTCGCGGCGAGTCTTAGTCTGAGAACGCTAAACCACGCGGCGGTGTTCTGGTCGGCATATTCACTGAGAAAAGCCGCCATATCGCCGTACAGATCCTGTTTTTGACCGGTGAATCCGAGCTCTTGGGCTATTTTCTTCAGCTCATCCGCTCCGCCTTTGGTGAAAAGCATCTGGGAATAAGCCATCCTCAATACCGGCGCTAACATTTCCGGCACGGATTGGGCGTTCTTACCTTTATTGTCGGCGGGATTGGCTCCGGCACCGGTAACGGACCGTTCGGTGATGATATCCTCAAGCGAGGTCCGCTGGTTCGTCAAAACTTTGAGGTAAGGCGTTTCGACGTCTTTGGTGATCTTCGGCATAACGACCATGTACGAAATACCCTGTTTCTCGAGCATGTTCTTCATGCCTTTAGTATGGAAACCTCCGGTGATAAGTACCGTGAACTTTTTGCCCAATTTGTCCATCTGCCCCAGCGTGTTATCCAGAAGCTCTTTATCCCTTTTCATCGCGATCTCGTAAAAACTGATCATGTTGGGGATATTTTTGCTGATCGGCTCCGGAACGGCCTCTATGGCATAGCTTAAATTGTATTTTTGGGATTGTTTCGCGAAAAACTCGACCATCGTTTCTATGTTGAACTCGTTGTAGTATTTCTTAAAAACGTCATAGTCATCGTTGGTGAGTTCTATGTTAACAAGGTTGGCGTACATGACGACCATTTCGGAATATTTATCAAGCGTCTTCTCGTCGTCACTCGTAAAATATTTGGCCTTGAGCAAGCGTTTGATCACGTCAAGTTCTTTGAACAGGCCTTCGTTATCTATACCGTCATAAAGTTTCGTGTAAATGTAGTAGTAGAATAAGTTTTTGTAGTCATGCACTATCGGTATTTTGAGCGCGTCGGCTTTCTCTCTCAAATAGGTGTAGAACTCGACGGGCTTGATGTGGCCTTTCTTGAATTTAATGGAAAGCGTGACAAGTTCCGCCATCGCGTCTTTATCAAGTTTTTTGCTGAGCATGTCGATGTACTGGGCGCGTTCCTGGTCAACGATATCAAAATTGATCTTCTTTTCGTAATCCAGAGTATCGACAAGCTTTTTGAAATTCGGGTATGTGTTAAGCGAGATCTTTTCTTTCGTGAAAATACCGTTTAAATAGGCCGCGAACGCCGAAAGCTCCATAGTTTTATCTTTTTCGTCAAACATCCTTATTTTCTGGTCAAGCTCTTTTAGCGCCGGGTTGTACATCAAAGATTTAAGCCTGTTGGCTATCGTTTTAAGGTCCTGAAAATAGTTCTCGATAACGGTCTTATAGGGATATGTTTCGGTAAATGCCTTGAGGTTCTTTATGTAGTCTTCTCTGTTCTCCGCGCCGAAAATAACGCCGTTGTACTCAGAAGTAATGGAAAAATATTCCGCGCCGGTGATCTCTCCTTTTTTCATAAAATAATTGGCGACTTCTTTTCTGATCTCCGCATCCGGAAATGCCTTAAACCATGATGTATCAACGATACCCTCGGCACCTTCAACCGAGATCATTCCAAGACCGTTCTCGTTAAAGAGTTGTTCAAGGATCTTGTCAATGTTAGTCTGAGCTTCGTAGTTACAGTGAGCATCCTGGATGTGAATTATGAATTTATCAGAAGATCCTCTGAATTGCGATTTTATGGTACCGGTATCAATGCCGATACCAACATCGTTAACCGAAACCGGCTTTTCTTTTATATCAACCGGTGGGTTGATCTGCGATACATTGCCCTGTGTTTTCGGGGCTTGTAGCGCTTGCGTTGGGCTTGCAAAAAGTGTGTTGTATGACAAAAATGTCATAACCAAAAACACACTGACGATTTTTGTAACGGAGGAATTTTTGATAAAATTGAACATATTTTTCTCCTTATATTTTTTTAAAAAAATAGTGTTTATGAAGCTTTCTGCCTTTTTGAACGCCTACCATTTGTATTAATTATAGCCGAGCAGGGGGGTATAGTCAACAATAAATATCTGGCTTTTTTCTGACTTACGCTGACATGAGAGTTGCGGCAATCAAATGATATTCCGGTCTATTCCAACGCTCTGCCGGTACGTATGAAATGTTATGTTTGATCAATAAAAACAACTGACTACGGACAAGCGAGGATATGTAGACCTCGGAAGTACTTGATCTTTCGGACGTTTTGTGCGTATCAAGTAAAAACTTCAACATTCTATAGTCACTGGTGTTCTCCGTAATATCTTGTTCCGTTATGTGCCGCGCCACAAGCATCATGGCATAAATGTCAAAACGCATATCGCGCCGCTCTTCGGCGCTTCGTTGCCCAAAAAAATTAGTATCGACCCGCATGACCCTTATTTTTGGCAATGCCGCCTCAAGTTTTTCGATGTCAATCTCATTCATATCACCCGCGACCTGCACGATGGTATTTCCCGGATCGCTAACGGCGTCTAATATGTTTTCTACGTTTGACGTATCGACACTCACCAGATTAAATCTTTCTAAAGTACCTACATGCCCTACACCGGGGATATCATATCCCAATTTATCGTACTCCAGTTCTTTCCAATCATTGAATAGAGTTTTGTCCACTATCAAAGTGTATTTGCGTTGCTTGGCATTCGTAGGTATACCAATACCGGCCTCTCGCGCCAGATCTTTTAAGGCCCCCATCCTCTCGGCGAGCTCCACGTTGTCATGACCACCGTTGCATAAGTCTCCGATCAAAAAGCGTTCGCCGGCTATATCCGGAGAAAAATCTTCGCGGATCAAAAGTAGTTTTATTATGTCTTCGGCACCAATATCGCCATGACACTCCAGCCCGTCGGTGCTCAAGATCAATGTTTTCGAACCG
>JADFYD010000132.1 GCA_015233235.1 Candidatus Omnitrophota bacterium
CGCCGATGCACTGGATCTCGCCGCGGGCAAGAGCGGGCTTGAGGATATCTGCTGCATCGATCGCGCCTTCGGCTGCCCCGGCTCCTACGAGCGTGTGAATCTCATCGATAAAAAGGACGAGTTTGCCGCTGCGCTTGAGTTCCTCCATGACCGCCTTGATGCGCTCCTCGAACTGGCCGCGGTATTTGGTGCCTGCGATCATCGACGCGAGGTCAAGTATGAGAAGCCTTTTATTCTTCAGTATCTCGGGAACATCGCCTTCTATGATCTTCGTCGCCAGACCCTCTACGATGGCGGTTTTACCGACACCGGCTTCGCCTATCAGTACCGGATTATTTTTCTTGCGCCTGCCGAGTATCTGCACGACCCTCTGTATCTCGTTGTCACGGCCGATCACCGGATCAAGCTTTCCCTGTTTGGCCATTTCGGTAAGGTCCCGCCCGAAAGAATCTAACGCCGGGGTTTTAGTTTTCTTTTTGCGCTTCGAGTCTATTCCCATGGTGTAGCCCGGAACGGAAGAACCCAAGAGATTCAATACTTCATCCCGCACCAGTTTCAAGTCAAGACCAAGGTTGAGAAGCACCTGCGCGGCTATACCTTCGCCTTCGCGGATAAGGCCAAGAAGAAGATGTTCCGTACCGATGTAGTTGTGCCCGAGATTACGCGCTTCGTCCATGGCTAGCTCTATGACTTTTTTCGCCTTTGGCGTGAACGGGATATCGCCGGGAGTGGTAGGACCGGCGCCGTACTGCACGAGCTTTTCGGTCTCTTCGCGTATGTTGTCAAAGTCCAGTCCGAGGGAGTTCAATACCGCCGCGGCGACGCCCTCGCCTTCCTTTATGAGACCCAGCAGAATGTGCTCGGTACCGATATAGTCATGGTTAAATTTCTTCGCTTCATCCTTCGCGAGCAGTATTACTTTTCTTGCCCTTTCGGTAAATTTGCTAAATGCCATACCCAGGTCCTCCTGTATTGATCGTAATTTTCCTTTTTTGTCATCCCGGAATCGGCAGCCGGCTTCAGCCGGCCGCCGATATCCGGGACCTAATTACTTTTCACCCAACTTCTCCCGCACCAAGTCCGCGCGCTTGATGTCGCGTTCGGAAGAATCGAGTTTTACGTTATGTTTTTTTTGAAGATGCGCCGGCTGCATAAAAAGGAGCATCTCGTTCACTGTCTGTAACCTCAACCCGTCTATCACTTTCAGGTCTATACCCATGCGCACCGAAGACAACAGTTTCACCAGTTCCCGGGATGTAATGATCCTTGCGTTCTTTAGCGTGCCGAAAGAACGAAAAATGCCGTCGGTCGTTTCTCTTTTCTTTTTGTCCAGAAGATAACGCCGGGTCTCTTCTTCTCTGTCGATGATCTTATTGATGACTTTCTCTATGCCGTTCAGTATGTCGATCTCAGAATGGCCCAGCGATACCTGGTTGGATATCTGATAAAAATTCCCTTCGGCTTCTGAACCTTCTCCGTAAAACCCCCTTATCGTCAGCCCCAGTTTCGATATCGCTTCGTACACGTTCTCGATCTGGCCGGTCATCTCAAGCGCGGGAAGGTGCATCATAAGCGACGCCCGTAGACCGGTACCGGTATTCGTCGGACAGCTTGTCAGATAACCGAACCTGGAAGAATAGGCATATTTAAGTTTTTTACCTATCTCCGTATCGAGGCTATCGACCATGCGCCAGGTTTCCGCCAAATTAAACCCCGACATTATCACCTGGCTTCTCAAATGGTCCTCTTCGTTAACCATGATGCTTATGATCTCCCGGCTGTCTACGACAAGCCCCTTGCCTTCAAGGTCTTTGGCATGTTCTTTGCTCATCAGATGCCGCTCGACCAGAAAATCCCGGTCCATGGCCGGCACGTCTTTAAGCCTGAGAAATAAAGATTCCTTCAAAAATATATTTTCCCTGAGCGCCGAAAAGATCTTCTCGAAGATCTCCTCTTTGACCTTGTTATCCGCCCAATGCGGGAACGAAAAACCGTCTATGTTCCGGGCTATCCGCAGCCTGGTGGAAATAACTATGTTAGACCTTGGCCCTTCACCCTTAAGCCACTCGCTGTTCTTCGCCAGTAAGTCGTCCAGCTGCATCATTATGCTTCCTTGTTTATCTGTTTTTCAATTTCCTTTATACTGTCCCTAACGGAGGCGGCCTTCTCAAACTGCTCGTCGCGTATATACTGATTAAGCCGGTTCTTGAGCTCCGCCAAAGTTTCCTGGTGTTTCATCGCTTTTTCTCCGTTGAACGGCATCTTGCCGATATGCCTGTCAGAACCGTGTATTTTTTTAAGCAAAACAGAAAGCTCATCTTTAAACGCGTCGTAACACCCGCCGCAACCGAGCTTGCCGGTCTTCTGAAAGTCATAATATGTCATACCGCAAACACCGCACTTCGCGCTAATATCGGACTGCATTTTTTCTTCGGCTATCGCCGGACTGAAATCCATGAGGCTGCCGATAAGGTCCGTAAGGCCGAAATGCGTCTGCATTTCTTCGCCTTTTTCGCGCGCACAGACCTCGCAAATATGCAGTTTTGTTTTCTTGTCGTTAATAATTTCGGTCAGGTGCACGGTCGCTTGGCGCTTTTTACAGATCTCGCATAACATTAAGGTCTCCTGATTATTAGTACGCTATTCCATCCACTTTCACCAATTCATGAAAATCAGCGGCTAAAAGCCTGGTGACCGCTCCCGGTTTCCCGTCACCGATAACTTTGTCATCGATCTTTGTCACAGGAATGATCTCGGCTGCCGTACCGGTCAAAAAACATTCGTCGGCGGCAAATACCTCTTTAGGCTTCATAATTTTCAAAATCGGCTTTATGTTCCTCTTTTGCGCTAGGTCCATGACGGCCTTCTGTGTGATACCGTTAAGGGTCCCCAACTCATGCGGAGGCGTCATAAGAACGCCCTTCTTAACGATGAAAATGTTATCACCCGTACATTCGGCCACATCCCCGTCTTTCGTCAACATCAACGCTTCATTAGTGCCGGCATCGATCGCCTCAATTTTTCCCAAAATACTGTTGAGATAATTCAGCGATTTTATCCCGGGATATATAGCTCCAGGGCTCACCCTTTCCGTTTTTGCAATAATTATCGGCAGCCCTTTTTCATAAAACTCTTCCGGGTACAGTGCGATCTTGTCGGTTATAATGAAAACCGTGGCTTTTTTGCATTTGCGCGGATCCAGACCAAGGTCGCCCACCCCGCGTGTTACCACCACGCGTATATAAGCGTTGCTAAGATCATTCAATTTAAGCGTCGCGACAATATAATTTTGCATTTCGCTCTTCGAATACGGGATAGCAAGCCTTATCATATCCGCACCCACATACATGCGTTCTAGATGCTCGTTTAGCCTGAAAATTCGCCTATTGTACGATCTAATCCCTTCAAAAACGCCATCGCCGTATAACAGTCCGTGATCAAAAACTGATATTTTGGCTTCCTGCACGTCCAGGAACCGGCCGTCTAAAAATATTTTGTGCTCACCCATTGCCATATTGAATCTCCCGCTATTGTGCTTCAACTCTCTTCAATATACCATCAATCATGACATATTCGCTATTAAAAAAGCTTTTATCGCACTCCTGGTGTGA
>JADFYD010000133.1 GCA_015233235.1 Candidatus Omnitrophota bacterium
CAGGACCAATTCAGCCCCATGCCGGTCTTCAAACAAATAATGATCATTTATGCCGGCACGAACGGTTTCCTGGACGACCTTCCTGTCGGGGTAATAAAAAAGTTCGAGCAGGATTTTTACAAATACATGGAAAAGAATTATCCCGATATACAGCACGACATAGAAACAAAGCTTGAGCTTAATCCGGCACTCACGGCGAAAATGGACCAGGCGATTGAAGCTTTTAAAAAGGAGTTCAATAGGTCTCGATCAAGTTGAGCGGCTTTGAGGGTATGTTCGAGCACCGCAGAGGCGGCGCCGAGGCCTTAAATAACATACTCTACAGCGTGACGCTACGCCTGCTTGATAATAATGGACTCGGCGTCCGACCAAGGCGCGCAGAACATACACTCAAAGCCGCTGGCAATTGTAGTTAGTAAACTGAATGCAGTTAAGGACGACCTAAAGGAAAGACGTCTTGGGAAGATCACTTAAACAGATAAAACGCAGGATAAAAAGCGTTGAGAATACCGAGAAGATCACGCGGGCGATGGAAATGGTCTCGGTCTCGAAACTGCGCGGTGTTCAGAACCTCCTCGCGGCGAACCGCGGGTATTTTCAGAGAATAGACGCGCTTTTAAGCCACGTGCTTTTATCCTGCGAAGAATTTGAACACCCTCTTCTTAAAGAGAAGAAGGAAAAAGGCGATATTGCCCTTTGCGTTGTTACGTCCGACAACGGGTTATGCGGCGTGTACAATGGGTCCGTTATTAAACTAGTGAATCATTTTATTGAAAAGAACCCCGACAAGCGCTTTAACGTTATCCCCGTTGGCAAGAGAGGGTTTTCGTATTTCAAAAGAAAAAATTTCAAAATGCCTCACTCTGTTGTCGGTATACACGGCCGTTTTTCCGCCGAAATGTCGGATGAGTTGGCGGGAAAACTGCTCGCTATATTTGGCGACGCCGGGATAAGTGAAGTGTATGTTGCCTATACGCATTTCGAATCGGTGGCGCGGCATAAACCCGTCATAGAAAAATTGTTGCACATAGATCCATATGCGCGGGTATTAGACGAGGATGGCAAAAAAAAGAAAAGAATGGACTTCTCTTTTGAACCGAAAAGGGAAATGATCCTCGAAAAACTGATCCCGGAATATTTGAAGGCGAAAATGCGCTTGATCATGGTCGAGTCGCTTATCGCGGAGCACGCTTCGCGCATGGTGGCGATGAAAACGGCAACGCGCAACGCGAAAGAGCTAAAGGATAAACTGGTGATGCTGAGAAATAAAACAAGACAGACGTTGATCACAAAAGACGTTATAGAAATAATTTCGTCGTATGTGGTTTTGAAGAGCGAATAATAAAAGGAGCGACACATGTCTCAAGGTAAGATCATACAGGTGATAGGGCCGAGCGTGGACGTGCGCTTTCCCGAAGAGAACGTTCCCAGCCTTTACAACGCGCTGAGAGTGGATGATCCCGCTACACCGATAAATATAACTCTCGAGGTCGCGCAACATATCGGCAATAATACCGTTCGCTGTATATCGCTCGGTTCCACCGATGGACTTGAGAGGGGGATGCAGGTGAAAGACCTGGGCGGGCCGATCACTGTTCCCGTGGGCGAACAGACTTTAGGCAGGATATTCAATCTTCTTGGTGACGCTATCGATGAAGTGGGACCTATCCCTGAACCCGATAAAAGAATGCCCATACACGCGCCTTCGCCGAGTTTTGAGGAACAGCTGCCTATAGCGAACATGCTCGAGACCGGTCTTAAAGTTATCGACCTATTGGCGCCATATCCGAAAGGCGGCAAAATAGGTCTTTTCGGCGGCGCGGGTGTCGGCAAAACGGTTATCGTTATGGAGCTGATACACAATATCGCCACCGAACACGGCGGGATATCGGTATTCGGCGGAGTAGGCGAGCGTACCAGGGAAGGTAATGATCTTTGGCTTGACCTTAAAGAGTCAGGTGTCATAAAAAAGACGGCGCTGGTTTTTGGCCAGATGAACGAGCCGCCGGGGGCGCGCTTGCGTGTAGGCCTTTCGGCGCTTACGATGGCGGAGTATTTTCGCGACCAGGCGGGTAAAGACGTGCTGCTTTTTATAGACAACGTCTACAGGTTCGTTCAGGCGGGGTCCGAGGTGTCGACGCTTCTCGGGCGTATGCCGTCGGCCGTCGGGTATCAGCCTAATCTGGCTACGGAAATGGCGCAGCTTCAGGAACGTATCGCTTCGACGCGGCGCGGATCGATCACGTCGGTGCAGGCTGTGTATGTTCCGGCAGACGACCTTACAGACCCGGCCCCGGCCGCGATATTTTCGCATCTTGACGCGAAGACCGTTCTCTCGCGCCAGATCTCGGAACTGGGTATCTATCCGGCCGTCGATCCGCTTGATTCGTCGTCGCGCATAATGGACCCCAGGATAGTAGGCGAAGACCATTACAAAACGGCCATGGACGTTCAAAAAATCTTGCAACGATATAAGGAACTCAGCGATATTATCTCGATCCTCGGCATAGATGAACTTTCGGACGACGATAAACTTATCGTCGCGCGCGCGAGAAAAGTGCAGAGGTTTTTCTCTCAGCCCTTCTTCGTGGCCGAGGCCTTCACGGGAATAAAGGGAAAATACGTGAAATTGGAAGATACGATCAAAGGTTTCCGTATGATAATAGACGGCAAGCTCGACGATGTCACGGAACAGGCGTTTTTCATGGTCGGAACGATCGAGGAAGTGCTCGAGAAGGCCGAGAAAATGAAACAGAGCGAATAAATCTTATGAAGGACACATTCGAACTTACTATCGCGACGAGCGAAGAAATAACCCGATACGGGGATGTCGTATCCCTCGACGTCCCCGGAGAGGATGGGTACATGGGCATTATGGCTAACCACATCGGTGTAGTCGCGAACCTCATACCTGGAATTATAACCATCCGGCAAAGTTCGAATACCGGGCCCGTGATACTTAACTCCACCGGGAAAGGTTTTTTCGAATTCTTAAACAACTCCGCCGCCATAATTGTGGACCAGGTTCCGGTATAAAATGTCGAGGTAAGATAGATGTCAAAAACAAAAATCCTGATAGTCGAAGACGACGAAGATATCGCAAAACTGCTGAAATATAATCTCGAAAAAGCCGGCTTTGACGCAAAAGTCGCCGAGACAGGGGAAAAAGCCTTTGTGTCGTTACACAATTCACCCCCGGATCTTGTCATACTTGACATAATGCTTCCCGGCATGGACGGCCTTGAAATATGCCGTTCCATGAAGCAGAAAGAAAAACAAAAAAATATTCCCGTGATAATGCTTACCGCAAAAGGGGAGGAAGTCGATAGGATCGTCGGCCTCGAGCTCGGCGCCGACGATTATATCGTTAAACCTTTCAGCCCTAGAGAGCTTGTTCTGAGGGTGAAAGCCGTTCTAAAGAGACAGGAACCCGGCGGTGAAGAGGCGGTAAAAGAGGAAGTAATAAGATCCGGCGACATTGTCATCGATATGCCCAAATATCAGGTGACGGTCAAAAATAAAGAGATAGAACTTACACGTATGGAATTCAAATTGCTTGTCACGCTGGTC
>JADFYD010000134.1 GCA_015233235.1 Candidatus Omnitrophota bacterium
GACAATATTTTTCTGACATAGGTTTCGCGGCGATGACGGGCAGCTTGACTTTAACTTTGAAAGGGACCACTGCCGTTTCTCCGGAGGATCTTTATTCGTGTTCGAATTCATATTATGGAAGCATTCAGGGGCGCTTCACGGGCGCGTCGGGTTCTATGAACGGAGATATGTACACCAGATCTATCGCCGATTACAGTAATAATATCTCGGTTGCGTGGGGAATATATTCTCAGTACATTTACACAAATAGCTCTATTTATCCCGTCCCGACCGGTTCATGGTCGGCGGATATCGGCGGCAGCGCTACGTTCGGTGTTTTGTTCACCCAGTCCGTAGATGGCAGTGAAGTAAAGGAGAATGTCGGGTATTGGCGCGCTAAAATAGACGGGGCAGAATGGAGCGAAGATAGTGTATCGGGACCGCTTTCGGGCGACGTCATGACCCACACATGGAAAGGCACGATAACTGGAGAAATATTGGGTTATGCTGCGGATGGAGTTTCTCTGGAGGCGGCCGGCGCTGGTGTCTATGAAGGTATTTTACTCAGTCACGCCGGTACTCTTGAGGAAAGCGGAGTTTTCATAGTACGCGACAGCCCCGCCAGCGGCTATTTCGACGTAATATTAGGCGGTACAGAAGACCTTTGGAACGCGGATAGTGTCCATGCGGCGGCTGATATCATGGGTAGCTATGTGCCGGTAGATACTTCATCCAGTACAGGCGGACAGGTCTTCCAGTCTTATATCGCCAGTTCCAACGCGTTTGATGGTACTCATACGACTTACGCCGTCACGGATGGCTCCGCGTCGGGCGCTTACAAAGGATTTTTAACAGGAGTAGTTTTTAACGGCAGTGCAGCGGCCGAAAGCCTGTTCAAAGCCATATACATCGCTCCTGACGGCACAGCCGGATATCTAACGGGAACTTTTGCGGGAAACGTTTATCCTGACATGGGATCTCCGGACAACTCAACCCTTAACATGATAGAAATGTCAGGCAATATCACACGTACGGAAATGCCTTTTAACGGGGGAATTGAACCTTCGGAACTTTTTGATTATCTGGATGGCCCGGATTCAAAGAGTTCGGTGATCGATGCCTCGAGCTGGAAGGTTCTAGGGACTGACGGATATATACGGACCTACATGGTCGGAGAGGACGCTTCGATCGATAACTCCGGGTGGGGAATTTGGAGAGGCGTGCTTTTAGGAGATTTTGAAGGAGCTGTTCTACCCAGCGCGACTGGCTTCCAGACACCCATTATCGGTAAAGTTTATGATGGCGTGATAAACCCCGAAATAGGGCCCCTTGCATACACTGTGGATGATGGTACACTGTCAAAATCCTGTTTTTTCGGGGTTATAAATTTTACCGATTGGCAGGATAATTCGCGCGTAGCCGGAAATATAAACGCGATCTATATCGATCATGGTCACCAGGGCGGTAGCGATATATCTGACGATGCCGTGACACTGACGTGCGGGTCGGTTAAAAGTGATCTTGTGGGAGCGAATAAAAGTGAATTTTTAGATGTGGAGGAAAAGTATAAAGGTACGTACGACGCTGAAAGCGTCGGAGAATGGGTCGAGGAAAAAGATCTGATAAATAATATCGACGATCTCACGAAAGTTGTTGAAGACCTCGCGAGCAAAATGGATATCACCGTCGAGACCATGCGCCCGGATACGCTTATGGGCTCGGGTTACGGCGGAATAATGGGTGGTCAGATGGATATGGCGTTCTACAACCAGGCCGGGGTAACGGAAGGCATATGGGCCGCCATAATTTCGGGTGTTTATAGCCCTTCCGCAATACAGCCGAACGGTTGGGGTCTTACAGTGGGTGATCAGAAGGGAACCGTCAACCTGCAGGGTGTTTCATGGCAGAATAATGAGTGGCAGGCGACGGTTAACGGGACCTATGACGGAAAGAAACTCGACGGAAGCGCGTCCGGCACTTACACGGCTCCGGTTGACGGTGCCACGACAGCGGCGTTCCAGGGTGCGGGATCAGGAACATTTAAACCGGCTGACGGCGATATAAAACAATAACGAACAAAGAGCGTCCGCAAAAGTCGATAGAGCAATAGATTGAAAAAGCCCTGTTTTTGAGTTATACTCAAGACCAGGGCTTTTTCGTGTAAATAGCATGCTAGTCGTTTGCCGTTAGTCGTTTGTCGTTAGTTGTATTTTGCTAAATAACAGCCAGGAACTTACGCACATGCGCTTTGCCGAATAAAACTAACGACTAACGACGAACGACTAGCGACCAAACAGGAGGTACCATGCGTAAACTCATCCAAATCATGATAGTCACCATTCTCGCCGCTTTAGTGGCGTTGTCTGCCTACCGCATATATGTCAAAAGACCAAAGTGTAATGTCATTGCTACCGTGAACAAAGAACCCGTCTATGTCGACGACTTTAAAAGGTCCGTGGAAATAAACGCGCGGCGTAATCCCGCTTATAAGCTTACACGTGAGGCGGTAAACGACGAAGTGAATATTTTGATCGACAAAAAACTTCTTATACAGGAAGCCAAGGCGCGGAAACTCGATTCCAGCGGGCATTTCCGGGACACGATAAAGAACTTCTGGGAACAGACGCTCATCAGGGAGCTCATGGAATTCGAAGGAAAAAAAGCCGCCTTGAATATCGAAGTGAGCGATGCCGAAGTGAAGGATCTTTACGACAAACTTGCGCACCGTAAAACGTTCCAGCTTGTAAAAAGTCCCGACAAGATATTTATAACGACTCTTATGAGCACGAAACCGGCGTCCATCAAATGGCAGAAAACCATCGGGCCCATGGGATATTCGGATATCAGCTCAAAATTCATGCTGGACGTTTTTAAACTTAAAAAGGCCGATATGAAAGTTTTCAAGAATGACGACGAATATTACCTTTTTTATGTTTCGGGTGACGAAAAAGTGACTCTTCCTTTGTTTGAAGAAATGAGGTCCGGCTTAAAAAACCGTCTTTTGGAAGAGAAAAAACAGGAAAAATTCCAGGTATGGCTTAACGACATCAGGAGCAAAGCGTCGATAAAAGTCAATAAGGAAGTATTGGGTAAATTGAACGATACACACTAACGGTCCGGAGGATCACATGGAAACGAATAAACGGCGGAATTATTTCATAAAACCAAAGTTCCAGGCCAGCTTTTTCGCGAAATTCATTATGCTGCTTGTTCTCGAAGCCGTAGTTATAGCGCTTCTATTCATGGTGGTTTCGCGCGGCACGCTTACCACGGCCTATGGCGCCGACGGCCTTGTGATACAGAAGACCGGGATATATTTTCTTTTCGATTTTATACTCATAACCATTATAGCCGGCGCCGGAATAGGGGTGGCGGGTACTTTTATTTTTATGTACCTTACGCACAGGCTTGGCGGACCGCTTTACAAGTTCGAACGGACTATCCTGGAAGCCCGTAAGGGCTTGCTTTCCGAGAGGATGGACCTTAGAAAAACCGACCAGCTAAGCGAGTTGAAGGACGAGATAAACCTCCTGCTCCCGAAATTCGACGATGACGTTT
>JADFYD010000135.1 GCA_015233235.1 Candidatus Omnitrophota bacterium
ATCCCTTATTTTTTCCTCGGTTTCCCCGGACAGAAGTGCCTTGTGGTATAATTTAAAAAAGTAGTAAGCGCTTGCAAAAACCCGCAAAAAAATCTGCACGTTAAGGTTCAAAAAAGTCACCTATAATTCATTGACTATATAACAGCTTGTGGTAAAATAGCACTAGGTTAATTTTAGAAAAGCCAGAACAAAAAGGGGAAAATTGTTATGGACTTAAATAAATTAATAAAAAGTATCCGACAAATTCACTCTTCACAGCCTGCGAAATCTCTACGTTCCGGAGAGCCTTCTGTGAATACCGAATATGAGGGGATCATCACATGGAAACAGAGATATGCAATCCCGATCCGGGTGA
Organism: Candidatus Omnitrophota bacterium; assembly: GCA_015233235.1. Lineage (GTDB taxonomy): Bacteria > Omnitrophota > Gorgyraeia > Tantalellales > Tantalellaceae > JADFYD01. The sequence continues at coordinate 356 of JADFYD010000135.1, forward strand.
TCAGCCTAGCGCTCTCGTTTATTTTTCTAGAGCAGCAGATCGGTTGGTCGCAGGACGGAAAGCCGGTATGGAACTACGCGAAACCGCAAGAGGCTCTTTATACGCAAAACCTTCTCGATAAAAAAAGCGTAAAGATCCCTTACGACATCGCGTCCACACAAGCCGCGCATATCACGAAAAGCGAAGACGTCATAATAAACATACAGGACGCGCACTCGTCGCTTTCCGCGCAATATTCCATAGCGAATGTTCTTGATAACCTTGTCACCGATTACAACCTTAGCGTCGTCGCTCTTGAAGGATCAAAGGGCTACATCGATACGTCGATACTGAAAACTTTCCCCGACAAAGGCATCCGCAAAGACACGGCCGATTTTCTGATGAGGGAAGGCCGCATGAGCGCCGGTGAGTTTTATCAGATCACAAGCGACAAGGATATCGCGCTCTACGGAATTGAGAACGAGGAACTTTACAAAAAGAACGTCGAGAGTTTTTGCAAAATATCTGACGAGCGTGCCATGCAGGTTGGAAACATCACAAAACTGCGGGAACAGCTGTCGGCTATATCGAAAGCGGTATGGTCGGCGGATCTAGTGCTTTTAAACACAAACTCGGCCCGGCACCGCGCGGGTGAAATGGGCTTCAGCGATTACTGGAAGGAACTTAGCCTTTTTGCCGTGAAAAACGGCGTCGGTTTCGGGGGATATCCTCAGCTCAAAAAACTTATCGAGTCGGTAGAACTTGAAAAAGTGATAGATTTCAAGATGGCTAATGCCGAACGCCGCGCTCTTGTTGACGAGCTGACAGGTAAGCTGGACAAGCCGGAAGTCGAGTCGCTTGTGCTAGAGTCCGTCGCGTTAAAGCAGAACAAGATCTCGCAGGGCGAATTTCATAAATTCCTCATCGACCTCGCCGAACGTACAGGCACAAGACCGGCGCCTTACGCTAACCTGATAAAATTCGCGCGGTATGTCGCGCTTTACGAAGCTGTCGACATTTTCGAACTTTACAGGGAGCTTGGCGATTTTGAGAACAAGATACGCGAAAAAATGTACAAAAACGACGGGGAAAAGACACTTTACGATATGGTCAATTTCGCGGGATTGCTTAAGCAGTTGTATGAGGTCGAGATAACGAACGACGAATTTAATTATTTCAAGTCGCGCCGAAGCGAGCTCAGCGCCGAAAAGTGGGCCGCCTCTATCAAAGAATATTGCGGCAAATATAATGTGCCGATAACAGGCGGGTATGACCTTTCAGTGATAATGGGGGGCATAGACTCGGCCATGGAGTTTTACGTCACGGCCGAAGAGAGGAACGGCGTTCTCCTGGACAATACGATAAAAAGGATGCGTCAGGAAAATAAACATGTCGCGGCTCTGATAAGCGGAGGTTTTCACTCTGAGGGTCTGAGGGACCTTATGACGACAAAGGGGCTATCGTACCTTATCGTGGTGCCAAAATTCGAGAATGGGAAAGAACGGCCCTACATCTCTATTTTGACCAACAAGAAAAAGGCGTATGAGAAAGTGCTTGAAACTGGCAAATACCAGTTGGCGGTGGAAGGTTATTTCTCAAAATGGAACGGTAACATAAACGACGTGAAATCGGCCGTTTTTTACGCGTTAGGTCGGTCAGCCGCGGCGCGGGGTGAAAAGGACGTCGAAACCCAAAAAACACTGTGGAAAGCCGCTTATGCGAAACATTACGCAGATAACGCTGGCGTAAAAGAAAAGGAACCGCTGGTAAAACCCGAAAAGTTTAACGAATTCCTGAACGGCATAGTGGTTAAGGAAATATCGGGTTCAGTCGTGATACATGAAGGCGGAGCGGAAGGGACCGCTTTCATAACCCTTGCTAAAGACGGTAAGGTCTATACCCTTGACCTTACAAGCGTGGCGGATCAGAAAAAATTCCTGGCGCGAATTGAAGCCGCCGGTAATAAGAGCTCAAGGGCGCTTGGCGCAGAATTGGCAAAAATAAAAGCTGAGGTACCTGTAATTGAGGGTGCCCGGGACCTGAATAATTTTCAGAGCGACTGGAAAGAAAAGCTTACTACGCATCTCAATGACAGAGCCTTTGTCAAACAGTGCATAATGCAAGTCGCGAAACAAGAAGGGCTTAACAGTACCAGTACATCAGACGAATTTCTAGTCAAAGTTGGGAAAGAGATAGCTAAAAGAATAGGAGTTCCGACGAATTGGCAGGACTACAAAAACAACTCCGAAATTAAGCTATTATTGGCAGATGCCGTAAGCGAATACAGGAAAAGATTAAGGGAAATTGAAGAGGAACAGCTCGGCCCGGGCGGGCTCGGTAACGGTGGAAATGGTAAGGGCCCGGGTAATGGCGGGGGAAAAGGAATTGGCGGCGGCGGAGAAATAATCCCTCCTAAACCGGTATTAAAAGCCCTTCCGAAACCCTTAATAATAGCCGATGAGAAAAAAATAGCCGATGAGAAAAAAGTCAAACCGGTGGTGTCTGAAAAAATAACGGCTTCTGAAGCTGCAGCGCCTCAGACAAAAGTCATTAAAACCATAGTTCCGAGTTTAATGATTTACTCGAGCGTCGGTACTTTACTCATGAAATGTCTCAAAAATGCCGCAACAAACGGCGCGGCCGTGACGGGACAGTCCGCGGCGTTAGGGACATTACAGTCTATTCTGATCGGCGTGACAGCCCTTGTGGCGCTCTACTATATTACGCTTGGCATGCTGGAGTTCATCGCTATATTCAATGACAACCTTAATAAAAGGTTAGCTCTGAAAGGTATTTTCCGGGAAGGCATCCCGCTTGAACGATGGGCGCAAAGAACGCTTAATATCGTTAAGGTAGCCCCGGTGGTCGGGTTATTATTGTTGTCCATGCTCCTATTGGTACGCATGCCGGCACAGCCGGCGCAAGAAAACGTCAATATTATCCCTACGGAGACTGTCATCGCTGCCGGTACCGGCACTTCTACGGCAGTGCCGACGATAGTTGCTCGGCCAATAGAAACAGTGTCTTATGCCAGAACCATTTACGACGCCTACATCGGTGATTTTATGGCCGATCCGAGAAGGGCCAGAAAGATGAGGAAGATCGGCGGTCCGAGATTAGAAACTGGGACCACTCCGGAAGGCGAACTTTTAATGAAGAAAGGGGGTGCGCGAAACGAAG
>JADFYD010000136.1 GCA_015233235.1 Candidatus Omnitrophota bacterium
CAGGGAGAGGATATCGCAGTGCTTAAAGGGGATGCTCGCAGGGACATGATCCTGAAAACCGGTGGCGAGCTGCTCAAGATCATCACTGATGATTTCGCGCAGAGCCTTGCGGAGGAGGGTTTCAATAAACTGGTTATGTCAGCCCCTTTCAACTTTTTGAACGAGATAGATAAAGGTTTCGCCTACGACAACCGCATAACTAAAAAGATCGAGCTGGAGTTTTCTTTGGAAGGGGAAGAGAAAATATTTTTCGATATTGTAATGAGGGCGTGAACAAAAAGGCGGGAGCAGTGAGAGCAAAAAGTATTTTTTTATCGGTATTGGTATCGGTGTTTTTAATGACACAAACGAGCCTATGGGCGGCGGGGAGCGCGGTGCCTCCCAAAGAGACCCTTCCCAAAGAGACTCTTCCGAAAGAGACCCTTCCGAAAGAACTAAAAGCCGATACTAATTTTGACGGTAAAATTGATATGGTCGAAACATATGACGAAAAAGGTTTTGTAGTGAAGAGGGCTTTTGATACCAAGGGCGACGGGGTATTTGACGAAGTGATGTATTTCAACGAAGGTAAACCGGTGAAAGGCGAAAAAGACGTGAACAGGGACGGTAAACCCGACAGCGTTACGTATTACGATGAGAACGGAAAACCCATGAAAATGGAAATTGACACCAACGGGAACGGCATTATCGATGAATGGGTTTATTATGAGGACGGCAAGCCTATGCGTGCCGAAAAAGACACGAATGAAGACGGCAAAGTCGACACATGGATCGACTACTGACCGAAAAACACCCGTTAAACATATTTTTGTTTGTATAAACCCATCGGTCGTTATACAATAAGCAAGGCAAAGGCGCCCTTTTTGAACCGAAACAACGTGTGTTACTTGGTTCGGAAAGGGTTTTTTATTTAGAAAGGACGAGCAGGAATGAGAAACAATTTACCTCGTGAACAGGGACTGTACGATCCGCGTCAGGAGAAAGACTCCTGCGGCGTGGGGTTTGTCTCCAACATAAACGGTGCGAGATCGCATGAACTTGTGCGTAAAGGGATCGAGGTCCTCGAGAGAATGAGCCACCGCGGCGCGGTCGGGGCAGACCCGAAAACAGGGGACGGGGCCGGCATTCTTATCCAGATACCGCATGAGTATTACAAAGATGTATGCGGGGCGATCGGCACCGCTCTTCCTGATGCCGGGGAATACGGCACCGGGATAATTTTTCTTCCCACCGAAACCAAAGAGGAGAACGCGTGCAAAGAAATAGTGCGGAGGGTCGTTGAGGAAGAAGGGCAAAAGGTCCTGTGTTGGCGGACCGTGCCGGTGGATAACGCCATAATAGGGGTAAAGGCGCGCGAAACGAGTCCTTCCATACAACAGGTATTCATCGTGCAAGGGGCAAAAAGCGGTGCCCTCCTGCCGCGTATGGACTTTGAGAGAAAATTATACGTCATACGCCGTCGCCTCGAAAAAGAGATATGCGCTTCCTCTCTCAAACAGAAAGATTTCTTTTATGTCACGAACATATCTTCGCGTACGGTCAGCTATAAAGGCCTTTTGATGCCGGAACAACTCGAAAAATTTTATGTCGAGCTAAAGGACAAAAGGATAAAAAGCGCTATCGCGCTTGTACATTCCCGTTACAGCACAAACACTTTCCCCACGTGGGACCTTGCCCAGCCATTCAGATTTTTAGCCCATAACGGGGAGATCAACACGTTGAGGGGCAATATTAACTGGTTCAAAGCGAAAGAAAGCCTTCTCGCCAGCGAACTTTTCGGCAAAGACATAGAAAAAATTAAACCCGTCATCGTGGAGGACGGGAGCGATTCCGCGATCATAGATAACGTGTTCGAACTTTTGTCGCTGGCCGGACGCCCCCTCTTGCATGTCATGATGCTGCTTATTCCGGCGGCGTGGGAGAGAGATGATTCTCTGCCCGGCGGTGTCAGGGATTTTTACGAATATAACGCCTGTTTTATGGAACCGTGGGACGGTCCGGCGGCGATCGCTTTCACGGACGGCAGCGCAATTGGTGCCGTGCTTGACAGGAACGGTCTTCGTCCGGCCAGATATATCGTTACCAAAGACGGGTTTGTGGTCATGTCCTCCGAGGTAGGCGTCCTTGAGATCGATCCCCGCGATATAGCGCAGTCGGGGCGACTGGAACCCGGCAAGATATTTTACATAGATACCGTGAAAAAGCAGATCATAGGCGACCAGGAGATCAAAAAAATGGTCTCCTCTATGGAACCTTACGGGGAATGGAACAGAAAGAATATAGTGTATCTCGACAAAATATCGGGCGCGGAAAAATTACCGGCAAAACGCAATAAGCAGCTTTTGCAGGAGATGAAGGCTTTCGGGTACACGAGGGAAGACCTGAAATTCATTTTGAAGCCCATGGCCGAAGAAGGAAAAGAGCCCATAGGGTCCATGGGGAACGATACTCCGCATGCGGTCCTTTCCGAGAGGCCGGAGCTATTGTACGATTATTTCAAACAGCTTTTCGCCCAGGTCACTAACCCCGCGATCGACCCCATAAGGGAAGAGATAGTGATGAGCCTTGACAGTTTTCTCGGTAAGGTCGGAAACATCCTTGATGAAACACCCGGGCATTGCCACAGGCTGTTTGTAAAGGCCCCGGTCCTTTCCGCGGAAGAAATGGACGCCGTACGCGGGATAAAGGCTAACGGGTTCAAGTCGAAAACAGTATCCACGCTTTTTGATGCCCACAAAGAGAATGGCATGGAAGAAGCCGTCGAAAGGGTATTTGTCGAGGCTGAAAAAGCGAAAGACGAAGGGTGCAATTTTATCATTCTCAGCGATAAAGGCATGACGGTGGACAAGGCCGCTATCCCAGCGCTTTTAGCCGTTTCGGCGCTGCACCAGTTTTTAGTCAGAAAGACCACCAGGTCGCAGGTGAGCATTATCGTTGAAAGCGGCGAGCCGAGGGAAGTCCATCATTTCGCGCTGCTTTTGGGGTTCGGCGCGGACTGTGTTTACCCGTACCTTGCGTATGACGTTCTGGAATATATCAGGGAAGAAAAACTCATAGAGGTCGACGCCGAGAAAGCCCTGAAAAATTATAAAAAGGCGTTGAGGGACGGGCTTTTCAAAATTCTGTCGAAGATGGGGATATCCACTTTGCGGAGCTACCGCGGGGCCCAGATATTCGAGGCGTTGGGCCTGGATAAAAATTTTATAGAAAAATATTTTACCGGCACGGTGTCGAGGATAGGCGGGGCCGACATAAAGATCATCGAGAAAGAAACCGTGATGCGGCACGAAGAAGCGTTCGGAGAGAAGGAACATAACGCGGCGTTCTTGAATTCCGGAGGCAAATACCAATGGAAAAAAGACGGTGAGTTCCATCTGTGGAACCCCGACAGCATTGCTGCCCTGCAGGATTCGGTACGCAAGAATAAATTCGGCATTTACAAGGAGTTCGCCGCGCTCATAAACGACCAGAGCAAGCACCCTACGACCTTACGAAGCCTTTTGTCACTCAAG
>JADFYD010000137.1 GCA_015233235.1 Candidatus Omnitrophota bacterium
CTTCTCCGCCGCGCGATCGAAGCCGACAAGGTGAGTTCCGTTATATTTTATGGTCCCCCGGGTACAGGCAAAACGGCGCTCGCGACGGTCATATCCAAAAGAACAGGCGCGAGTTTTATAAAACTTAACGCGGTCTCGAGCAATGTGAAAGAAATACGAGGCGCCGCTGACATCGCCTCGCGGGACAAAAAACTTTACGGTAAAAGAACTATACTTCTCATTGACGAAATACACCGTTTCAATAAGGCCCAACAGGACGTTTTGATGCCGTTCGTTGAGGACGGCACCGTGATCATGGTAGGGACTACCACGGAAAACCCTTATTTTTCGGTCAATTCGGCGCTCCTTTCGCGAAGCCAGGTATTTGAATTTAAAGTGCTGAGCGAAGAGAGTATCAAGAAAATTATTTTTAAAGCAGTGCAGAATATGGATAAAGGTCTTGGGAACATGCGCGTTAATATCGCGGACGATGCCGTAGATCACTTGGCGCGGATATCCGACGGTGACGCTCGGCGCGCGCTCGGCGCGCTCGAACTGGCGGCTATCACGACCAAGCCGGACTCTTCCGGCGCGGTAAATATCACTCTCGGGATCGCCGAAGAGTCTATACAAAAAAAAGCGGTGGTTTATGACTCGGACGGTGACGCGCATTATGACGTGGCAAGCGCTTATATAAAAAGCATGCGGGGGTCAGACCCCGACGCGGCCGTATACTGGCTCGCCAAAATGATAGTTGCCGGAGAAGACCCGCGTTTCATCGCGAGGCGCCTGGTAATTTGCGCGAGCGAAGATGTGGGGAACGCTGACCCGCAGGCGCTGATACTGGCGAACGCCGCTATGCAAGTGTCCGATTTTGTGGGATTTCCCGAAGCGAGGATTGTTTTGTGCCAGGCTACGGTTTATGTAGCGTGCGCGCCAAAAAGTAATACAGCCTGGACAACGATCGACAAAGCAATTAGCGATGTCGAAAATGAACGCACCCAGGAAGTGCCGGACCATTTGAAAGACGCGAATTATTCCGGAGCGAAAAAACTTGGTCGCGGCCAAGATTACAAGTACGCGCATAGTTTTCCCGGACACTGGGTGGATCAGGAGTATATGCCGAAGCGCAAGAAGTATTACGAGCCGACAACGCAAGGATACGAAAAGAAATTCAAAGAATATCTGGATGAGTTGGAGAAAAAAAGGAAGCCGCATGCCACATAAAGCGATAGCACTTATGTCCGGCGGCCTCGACAGCTTGCTTGCCGCCAAGGTGATGAAGGAACAGGGGTTTGAAATTATAGGGGTATGCTTCGTAATGTCTTTTGCTTCCCGCGATATTGAAAAGTTCAAAATTGGCGTGCAGTCTTCAGCCGCAGGTTTAGGTATTTCCGTGAGGTTCGTAGACATATCGGAGGAATTCCTAAATGTTCTTTTAGCGCCGGAACATGGATATGGCGCTCATTTAAATCCATGCATAGACTGCAAAATTTTCATGTTAAGAAAAGCATCCGTGATCATGAAAGAAGAAAATGCTTCGGTTGTTGTTACGGGAGAGGTGCTGAACGAGCGCCCAATGTCCCAGCGCAAAGATGCGCTGGATATGGTCAGAAAAAATTCCACATTGGAAGGATATCTGCTCCGGCCTCTTTCGGCAAAATTTCTTGAAGAGACCATTCCCGAAAAGAAAGGCATAGTTAAAAGGGAGCTTCTTTTGGACATACAGGGAAGGACCCGCCGGAGACAGCTGGAACTGGCCGAAAAATACGGAATAAATACATTCTTTCAGCCCGCGGGAGGGTGCCTTCTTACCGATCCGATGTTCTCGCAAAGGCTGGGAGAACTTATTTCACACAACGAACTAAGTCAAAGCAATATAAAATTGTTAAAGTTTGGAAGACATTTCAGGCTTGACGAGAGAACCAAGGTCATCGTCGGCCGGGATATGCTCGACAATGAAGGCATAATGAGCTTGAAAGGATCCGGCGATGTTGTCATGCAGATAAAAGACAAGAATGGCCCGGTAGTCCTCCTGAGGGGCATTACGGATGAAAACAATATAAGCAAAGCAGCCGGTTTATGCGTAAGCCATTCAAAATACAGAGCAAGCGAAGGCGAAGTAGTGGAGTATTGGCAGGACGTCTCTTCAGGCGAGATAAGATCCGCCGCGCTTCCTTCGGAAAAAGTCGAAGCATCCCGGATCTAGAAGATGGGGTGCCGTCACGCAAGTACCTATCCGTTGACTTTTTAAAAGAGGTGTACTATCATAGCATGGTCGAAAATGCATGCAGTATAATACTGAGGAGGGCAAAATGGATGAAAAGGTTAAAGCGGCCATAGAAGAGATAAGACCTCTTTTGAAAAGGGATGGAGGAGATATCGAGTTTGTGAGCTACAGTAATGGAATAGTTAAGGTAAGGCTGCGCGGGGCGTGCCATTCGTGTCCCATGAGCCAAATGACATTGAAAGGTGTGGTTGAAAAGACACTAAAGTCAAAAATCCCGGAAATAAAGTCTGTTGAGACGGTGTAAGAGGATGTTATTAAAGATTTTTTTAAAAAAATTAGCCATGCAAATTAAAGATATAAAGGTACTTAAGGACAATGTCAGAAAAGAGATGAAGAGCAAGCTGCGGGAACAGCCTGCTTCGGCGAGGCGAGAAAGAAGCCGAAACATTCAGGAGAGACTCGTTTCCATGGAAGAATTTAAGTTGGCAAGAACGATAATGAGCTATGTATCACTGGCCACCGAGGTCGGCACCGAATATGTGAATAAGGTGATCCTGGAAATGGGTAAGAGATTAGCGGTTCCGTGTCTGGATATTGAAAAAAAAGCCATTGTAGCTTCCAAGCTAGAATCGATAAACAATCTTGTGAAAGGGCATTACGGTATCTGTGTACCCGAAGAAGGCCTTTCGAACAGGATTCATAACGATGAGATCGACCTTGTTATAGTTCCGGCGCTCGCGTTTGACAGGAAAAATATGAGATTAGGAAGGGGGGAGGGATACTACGATAGGTTCCTGTCTTCGCTTGATCTAGCCCGGGTTAAAACGGTCGGTTTGGCTTTTAACTTCCAGGTTTTGGAGCACGTGCCGCACGCTTCACACGACATTCCGGTCTCGCTTGTTCTGGTCGATTAACCGTGCCCGGATAGGGTATGGTTAAAGGCAATCCCGCTTGTAAATAGATCAAATGAAAAGAGGTGTTAATAAGTATGTGTTCCCGCTTTAGCGGGGGCACGATCCTGTCGGCTGTAAAAAGAGTTTACGGGCCGATTTTTGCTAATAGAGATAAAGGAGGTTAAGTGTTATGACGAGGATCTTTGGAATTTCAGATGTGGGGTTTGCGATCATTGGCGGGGTTTTTCTGTTTGCATGCGGATTCTTTGGGAGAAAATATTTTTCCGGAATGAAATTGAAGAACGCAGAGGAAAAAGCGAAAGTTATAGTTACGCAGGCTAAAGTAGAAGCTGAAAGAAAAAAAAGAGAGGC
>JADFYD010000138.1 GCA_015233235.1 Candidatus Omnitrophota bacterium
GCAGCGTGTTTCCCGCGCTTGGCAGTACCGGTGACACGCGAAGCGATCGACGCGGTGAATTGATCCGTACGGACCCCCGGCAGCCTGCTGGGCTGGGACCCGCCGAAGCCATGAGTCCTTTATGAATTAACTCCGTCTGCGTGTTACCCTGCTGAAATTAATTTGGCGAAGGCGGGCCGGCAGGCTGGCCGGATGAGCGGAGCCGCCCGCTGGAGGCGGCGAAGCGTGTCCGGTAGGATCAATTCACCGCGACGATCGCGCTCATGTCAGGGCGTCAAAAAAAGGACTCGAATTTGATACCGGGCGCGAAATGTTATGTTACAATTTTGCTACTGCAAAATATCGGGCGAACGGGTATAATGTTCTTCGGTTCAATAGGGTATCCGACGGGAGTCGAGTGTATAAGGGAGAAGAACTGAGTGGAATACTTGCGTAAGCAGATGTCGGCGTTATTGTTTGATGCGGCGAAAAAAGGGATAGAGAAGCTCGACAAAAAATCCTCCGCGGCCAAAGACCTGAAAAAACTCGACATAGATACGATCCTTAAGAACGACATTGATAAGGTCTCGCGGGCGATATCTGTTCCCGAGATATTAAGATGCCTGGCGCTCGCCTCCGAACTCAAAGTGTTCCCCGGCAACGTTAAAGCGAAAGAGGAAATAAAAAGAATCGCCAGGGATGTCTACAAAAGGGTCGAAAAAACCCCTGGCGGACTTGAAATTCCCAAGTCGTACAGGGAATTATTATTTAATCTGTGAGCCGTAAAAACAGGAGATATCCGCATGAAGACCTTTTTTATGAAAATATTCCTGGTGGTCGCGTCCACCGTATGTATGTTCGAGGGGCTTGTACTCGTCGCGGTAGGCCTCGGCAGGCTCACGCCGGATAAACTGGTAAAAATATACAACAAGCTTCTTGCCGTTCCGCATTCATTAAGCACCATTCTCGGTGTAGGGTTCTTTTTTGTCGTGCTGGGGTTCATACTCCTCGCGGTCGCTTCGCGCACGAAGCCGGTGCCGAAGATGATAGAGGTCGAGAAAAACGGCAGACTTCTTTCCATCCCGCAGGCAACCGTCAAAGATTTCATCAGGCAGATACTCGAGCAGAACCGTTACATGAGCGATATCACAGTGGAATTCGAACCCCGGGGAAAAGATAAAGAGCTTGATATCTTTATCGTCGCTTCTTTTAACGGCGTGCCGTCGGTACACGAAGAGATCAACCGCATCGAAGGGGTGCTGGCAAAAGAGATGGAGAACGTTTTTGACTGGAAAGGCTACAGCTTCAAATTTCAGCTGAGGGGCATAGGTATTGATCCGAAGAAGAGATATTTCGGCTCCGAGGGACCCGTTCCGGAAGAGAAAAAAGTCTCCGGCCGGCCGAATACCGCCGCGGAAGAAGAAACTAAAGAAGAAAATGAAGAAGAAGCCCTCGAGCCTGCGGCGAGAGAAAGCGCAGAGCCGGAGGACTCCGGCGCGACATTAGAGGAAGACGAAACGGCGGAAGAGAACGGTGTCGAAGATGTGGAAGAGACCTCCTCCGAAGAGATCGCGCCCGTTCCCAAAAATAGAACAAAAAAGATTAAGACCAAAAGCAAAAACAAGACGAGAGAAAAAGCTCCGGCAAGACAGCCCGGAAGAGATTCAGGCATACTCTCCAGACTTTTATGGGGAAAATAAAAAAGATAGCCATAGTGGGGCTGCCGAACACCGGTAAAAGCCAGATATTCAACAGTCTTACGGGCGAATACACGACCGTCGCGAACTATCCCGGCACGACCATCGAAATGAAGCGCAGCATCGTTAGTATAGGCGCTCAGGAATACGAGGTCATAGACACGCCGAGCCTGCACTGCCTTTACATCCACTCCGAAGAAGAACTTGCCGTGCGTGATATGCTTTTTTCCGAACAGCCCGACGTCATCATACAGTGTATCGACGCGACACATCACAAGCAGTCCCTGATGTTGACGGCCGATCTTATGGAGCTGGGCATTCCGATGGTCATTGCCTTAAACGCCGTGGACGAATCATTGCGGAAAGGCCTTTGGGTGGGTTCGGCGGAGCTCGAGAAATTCCTGGGTGTGCCCGTAGTGGAATCCATGGCGATACGCAGCGTCGGCAAAGAAGAGCTTAAAAAAACGGTGCTGCGCGCAAAAAAAGGCGCGGCGGCCCCTAGTTACGGCGGTTCTACCGAGAACGATATAGCCGCGATATCGGCCATATTTCCCGAGGACGCTTCATTCAAAAGAAAAATAGCTGTGCTTTTGCTTTTAAGGGACCCGTTCATCGAAAAATTCCTTGAAATAAAATACGGAAAAGAAACGGTGTCCCGCGCTATCGAAGAGGTCAATAAAATACGCCACCGCGCCAAGTATGACATAGGCCGACTTATCAATAACAGGCGCGGCCACTGGGTCGAGAACGTTTCGCTACAATGCGTCAAAAAAAACAAAATGACCGATACGGGATTCTCGCATTATTTCACTTATGCCAGCCGTCATCCCGTCATGGGCGTACCGATACTTCTAGTTTTCATGGCGGCAGTATTTTTCTCCGTTGTTCACACTTCGGTCGCGATAAATAGGTTCCTGGAGAACCTTGTCGTTATACCGTCGGTGCATTTTGTGAAAGCGCTTCCGCTTCCGTTATTCTGGACGGATTTTCTGGTGGGTAAACACGGCATTCTTACGCTCGGGATATTTAACGCCCTGTGTACGGTACTCCCCATACTTTCGACGTTCTTTTTCATCTTCGGACTTTTCGAGGATTCGGGGTACATAGCGAATTTCTGCGTCCTTTCAAAAAGGATATTTGAATCGATCGGTGTCACCGGAAAAGCCATCACCTCTTTCGTATTGGGTTTCGCCTGCAAAACGATGGCGACGCTCAACGCGAAAGCGCTCAAGAGTTACAAAGAGAAATTCATCACTATTTTTCTCATCGCTTTCGCCATTCCCTGTTCGGCCCAGATGGGCATTTCGATGGTGATACTCGGGAAAATAGGGATCTTAGCTTGTGTGATCGCGTTCGGTACTTTGGGCGTTTTCGCTCTTGGGGCCGGACTCATCCTGAACGCGGTCTTAAAAGAAGAAGTGGAAAGCTGTTTTATTGAAGTGGTACCCCCGATGAGGCTTCCCGGTATCAGGGCAGTTCTAGTGAAGACATATCACAGAATAGTCGATTTTTTAAAAGAGGCGATACCGATCTTTATGGCCTCCGCCGTCATGCTTTTTATATTCGATAAAATAGGTTTTCTGGACCTTACGAAAAAAATATTGGATCCCGTGATAGTCAGGTGGATGGGGCTTCCCCGGGATATTCTTGACGTTTTTATGCTGGCG
>JADFYD010000139.1 GCA_015233235.1 Candidatus Omnitrophota bacterium
AAGAACTTAAAAGCGCGTCGAAAAAAATCACGGCGATGAAAGCGGTGAACCTGGACCGCGGGCAAATAGATATCGCCAAAGGCGAGACGCCGGGGCTCATACTGTTTGCCGACGATATACTGAACGGCGCGGTCGTCATGGACATAGAAGAAACACTTATGAAAGCTTGCGCCCATGACGGGGCGCTCGAAAACGGCAAGGTACTTTTGTTTTGCCGTGACGAGAGAAATGCCGTCATTCTTGACACCCTTGTTAAAAAAGCCAAAATACCGGTCGAAATCGTCATTATAAATGCCGAACGGCTCATGAAAGAAAATGCCGCTTGCCGTGACAATGCGGAAAAACCTTTATCGCGAGATCCTTGATGCCAGATCACTATTTTGACCTTGAGAATCCGCTCGATTATGAAAAATTTAAAAACCCCGAGACCACACTGGAAGACCTTAAGGGCTTGATCGTAATAGATGAAATTCAAAGGAAACCCGAATTCTTTCCGCATTTGCGCCATATCGTGGATAATAAACCAACCCAAAAATATTTGATCCTGGGGAGCGCTTCGGGCAATCTTATGCGGCAATCCTCTGAATCCCTTGCCGGTAGAATAGGTTATTACAATTTGAGCGGATTCTCACTGCCCGACATAGGCGCGAACAACTGGAAAAGATTATGGCTGAGGCGCGGTTTCCCCAGAGCGTTCCTTGCAGAGTCCGATGAATTAAGCTTTATGTGGACCGGCGATTATATAAAAACATTCTTGGAGAGAGATATCCCTCAACTTGGTATCACTATTCCCGCGCATACTCTCCGGCGTTTTTGGATGATGCTCTGCCATTACCACGGACAAGTTTTAAATTATTCCGAACTCGGCCGTTCTTTTGGCGTTTCCGACATGACGATACGTTCATATCTGGATATTCTGGAAAAAACATTTATGCTCAGGCAGCTACAGCCCTGGCACACGAACATAGGGAAACGCGTCGTCAAAAGGCCGAAGATATATTTCAGAGATACCGGGATATTGCATTCCCTGCTATCCGTAGGAGATCTTGATCAGCTTATGACCAATAATAAACTGGGCGCTTCGTGGGAAGGCTTCGCGTTAGAGAGCGCCGCGAAAAGCATAGGAAAAAGCAGCGAAGAACTGTTTTTCTGGAGCACTCATACGGGGGCGGAAATAGATCTATTCTGGCTCCATAAGGGGAAAAATTGGGGAATTGAATTCAAATATGCCGACGTTCCAAAGCTCACGAAATCAATGACAATAGCCATGAAAGATCTGGAGCTCGAACACCTCTGGATCGTATATCCCGGAAAAGACACCTACAAACTCGAAAAGAACATAACCGCCATATCCATCCTCGACATCGGGAGCGCCTGGAAATATTGAACTGCTTTAAAAATAATTCATAACTGTCCCGGCGCTTCCGCTCCCGTATCTCCCGATTTCCTGATGCCCGGAGCCGCACAGCATTACCGGCACATGGTTTTGTATGGGCAGTAGCGGCAGGATTCGGGGTCGGAATTGTCGCGCGCGAATGTTTTGGATAGATCTACGATCTCGTGAAGGATGTAGTCGAGGCTTTTAAGGCAGATCTCCATTGTGCGGTCGATATCGACGTTTTTGTCGATAAAGTATGTGAGTTTCGGGTTTCTGAGACCATATAACGCGGCATTGACGTTCTTTTCGGGGTATTTTTCTTTCTCAAAATAATAATAGATCGGCAGTTGGAACGACCTTATGTTCTCCTTGATCGAGGCGCGGGTGAACTCCATATTTTCAAGTTTTTTCGTGGCTTTGGGTTTATGCGCGTCGAGCCCGGTTTTGTAATCGAGGATAAAAATACTTCCGTCCTCAAGCAGGTCAACCCTATCCACGACATATTGCATGTCAAAATCTGTGCCCGAAAGTTTCAAGCCCGGCTTAAATTTCTGCTCAAGGTAAAGGATCTCTTTTACGCCCGACTCTACCTCCCTGCATCGCTCGGATTCGAAATCGAGAAAACTCTCAAGGCGGTGCCGCATCACTCTTTCCAGAAGGAACGCGCTCGAACCCAGTTTTTTAGCAAATTCCACCTTAAACTGTTTTTCGAAGGAACTTAAAACGTCTTTCCTGAAGTCGTCGTTTATGACAGGTTTTTTATTTATGAAATGCGTGAAACTTTTTTCCAGAAGCTCGTGTATGAAAATACCGATCTCGTTGCCTTCGACGTCGGAAGTAAGCGCCTCTTTCTCTTCTAACTTCATCACATAAGTGTAATAAAATTTCAACGGGCATTCCACGTATGTGTTCACGCTGGTAGCCGAAAACCTGAGCTTCTTGAGCATTTCGCATATTTCTTCCGTTTTCCCGAACTCTATGCCCGGCGCGGCTATTTCCGCGTTAAAACTCGCCCTACGCGCTTCTATGGCGCCGATCCTGCCGAGACGTTTTTCCTCATGCCACACCAGCTCCTCAAGAAATCTGCTGCGTTCTTTACCGGAGTTCTCTTCGTAAATAATGTGCGCGCTAGAGGCAGAGTACAGTAACCTGTAAAAAAGGTGTCTTTGCAGTTCTTCTTCGCGAAGAGCCATGTCAATTCCTAATAGACGCGTGACTTCATGCGGCACAAGCGGCGCGCTCTTGCGTAATGCCGGAAGTTTCGACTCGTTCGCCTCGATGATTATGACATTCTTGAAATTAAGGTCCCTCGTCTCGAGCATGCCGAGTACCTGAAGCCCGGCGAGCGGCGAACCTGAAAAAGCCAGTATCTCGTTCTCGACTATGCTGGTAACGACGGTTTAATTCTGTACCAGAATCGACGGTTCGTCGGTGTACCATGTACCACCCGTTTTATTCCCTCCTGAAATAACAATCGATTTAATTCTGGTTTTAATTATCATTTTCGTTTTCTCCGTTCCATACTTGCCCGGATGACTCAAAGACAAACCGATTACCAGAAGAGGTGTTTGTTTTGCGGCCGGTTCTTTCGTCCGAAGAACCATGTGGGTGATCGTCAGATAAGTTGTCTCTCACCCGGATGCCGGGAAAAACGGCAAAAAGCGCAGCAAAGGAAATGGCGCGCCGCCAACCCTGACTACTTCAGGGGTCGCTCTGAATATGTCAGGGAGTGGCGAAAGGCCAATCCGGGCTACCAGAAGCGCTGGCGGGCCAATAAAAACGCCGTCAAGCGGGCAAGTGAGACACAAACGTTAGTATCCGCCGTAACTCCAATAAACACAATACGTTTGAACATGCGGGCAAATGTCTGTTTTGGCGAGATACAAACGTTAGTTCTGACGTTACTCAAGGCGGGACAATCACTTTGGGTAACCGGAGCC
>JADFYD010000013.1 GCA_015233235.1 Candidatus Omnitrophota bacterium
TGCACCAGCTTTTGCTGGGGAAAAAATTGATCAACAACCTTGAGAACATCGAGACAGGCAAGACCATAATCAAGGCCGGGCACGTTATCGCCGAAGACGACCTGGAAAAATTCAAGGAAGCCGATCTTGAAAAGGTCTGTGTCGACGATGATGAAAAGCTTCAGGCAAAAATATCCGGTATAATCATGACCATAGACGGCCAGATCGAACAGACGACGGCCGAAATGGAAAGAGACCTTGACCGGATCAAACACGGCGATGAGCTTCCGGCCGGTGTTTTGAAAAGAATAACGGTGTATGTGGCGAGCAAGAAAAAATTGCAGGCCGGCGATAAAATGGCCGGGCGCCATGGAAATAAAGGTGTTATAGCGAAAATTATCCCGGAAGAGGATATGCCTTTTCTGCCGGACGGCACGCCGCTTGACATAGTGCTAAACCCGCTTGGCGTCCCGAGCCGTATGAATATCGGTCAGCTTCTCGAGACACAGCTGGGCTGGGCGGCGCGTGAGTTGGGCATAAGGGTCGAAACGCCTGTTTTTGACGGCGCGGACAAGGACCAGATAAAAGAGTTCATGCGTAAAGCCGGGCTTCCCGAGAACGGCAAAATACAGCTCAGGGACGGGTACACGGGTGATGAATTCGACCAGGAAGTTACGGTCGGCTACATATACCTTCTAAAGCTCGCGCATCTGGCGGACGACAAAATGCATGCCAGAAGTATCGGTCCGTATTCGCTTGTTACGCAGCAGCCGCTTGGTGGTAAAGCGCAGTTCGGAGGACAAAGGTTCGGAGAAATGGAAGTTTGGGCGCTTGAGGCGTATGGCGCGGCGTATACTTTGCAGGAACTCCTTACCGTGAAAAGTGATGATGTTATCGGCAGGACCAAAATATACGAGGCCATAGTTAAGGGCGAGAACATGCAGCAGGCGAGTACTCCGGAATCCTTTAACGTGCTTATCAAAGAGCTTCAGAGCCTGGGGTTAGACGTCCAGTTGGAACTCAACGACAAAAATAATATTTAGGGAGAATACATATGCTGCCTACAAAAACGAATAAATTCGATAGGGTGAAGATACAGCTGGCATCTCCTGAAACGATAAAGGCTTGGGCGACGCGTAAGACGGGCAACAAGAGCATACTGTTCGAGGTAAAAAAACCCGAGACCATAAATTACAGGACCTTGAAACCCGAAAGAGACGGTCTTTTCTGCGAGAGGATCTTCGGACCCACAAAGGATTTTGAGTGTAATTGCGGAAAATACAAAAGGATCAAACACAAGGGTATTGTCTGCGACAGGTGCGGTGTGGAAGTCACCAAGTCCAGCGTGCGGCGTGAACGCATGGGCTGCATAAAACTGGCGGCCCCCGTGTCACATGTGTGGTTTTTTAAAACCATACCTTCCAGAATGGCCAATCTTCTCGATATGAAGATGAGGGATCTTGAGAGAGTGCTTTACTACGAACAGTACGTGGTTGTGGATGGCGGGGATACGCCTCTAAAACCCACGCAGATGCTTACGGAAGAACAATACGAGAACGCGAGAGCTCAGTACGGCAATAAATTCAAGGCCGTTATGGGAGCGGAGGCCGTTAGGACCCTTCTTGAAAAACTCGACCTCGAATCCATTTCCGTAGAATTAAAAATGCAGCTTGAACAAAGGAAAGACGTTAATTCGAAAAAACGCATAAGCAAACGTTTGAGGATAGTTGAGAATTTCAGGAAAAGCGGTAACAAACCCGAGTGGATGATATTGGATGTCGTTCCGGTCATTCCGCCTGATTTAAGGCCGCTTGTTCCCCTTGACGGCGGCAGGTTCGCCACAAGCGATCTTAATGATCTTTACAGGAGAGTTATAAACAGGAACAACCGTTTGAAAAAGCTGCTTGAACTTAAAGCTCCGGATGTTATCGTGCGTAACGAAAAACGTATGCTTCAGGAAGCCGTTGACGCGTTGTTCGACAATGGCCGCCATGGCCGGGAAGTCTTGGGTTCAGGCGGAAGGCCGCTAAAATCACTGGCGGACATGCTTAAAGGTAAACAGGGGAGGTTCCGTCAGAACCTTCTGGGTAAGAGGGTGGACTATTCCGGAAGAAGTGTTATCGTTATCGGGCCGGAACTCAAAATAAACGAATGCGGGTTGCCGAAAAATATGGCGCTCGAGCTTTATCAACCTTTCATTATCAGGAAACTGCGCGAAAAAGGTTTTGTGCATACGATCAAAAGCGCCAAAAAAATGGTCCAGCAGGAAAATCCGGAAGTTTGGGATATCCTGGACGAAGTGATCAAGGATCACCCGGTCCTTCTGAACAGAGCTCCTACCCTCCACAGGCTTGGTATACAGTCTTTTCAGCCGAAGCTGATCGAAGGGAAGGCCATACGTATACATCCGCTGGTTTGTGCCGCTTTTAACGCTGACTTTGACTGGGATCAGATGGCCGTGCACGTTCCTTTGTCAATGGAACCGCAGATGGAGGCAAGGCTCATAATGAGTTCGGCCAATAATATTTTCAGCGCTTCCAACGGCCGGCCGATAGCCACGCCTTCGCAAGATATAGTTTTAGGCGTTTACTACCTTACAAAAGTGAAGGCGGGCGCGAAAGGTGAAGGTGCGGTTTTCGCCGATACCGAGGAAGTTATCATGGCGCACCAGAACGACGCCGTCAACAGGCACGCCAAGATAAAAGTTAGGATAAAAGGCGCGGTGCTCGATACCACGGTAGGAAGAGTCTTGTTTAACGATATTCTTCCAGAGGGCATGCCTTTCTACAATGAACCGATGTCGAAAAGCGCCGTCAGTAAAGTTATTTCCGATTGCCATAAAATGAAGGGCCATCAGGAAACGGTGTTCCTGTTGGACAGGCTTAAAAAACTGGGATTTTATGAAGCGACTCTCTCAGGCGCGTCGATGTCCGTCGAGGACCTTGCCATACCCGGAGAAAAATATGAACTTGTAAAAAAAGCCCAGGCTTCGGTAGATAAGATACAGACCCAATACCAGAGGGGGCTCATAACCGACGGTGAAAGGTACAACAAGATCATAGATATCTGGACGCATGTTACGGAAGACGTTTCCAGCATGGTGTTCAGGAACCTGGATTCTTTCAATCCCGTGTTCATGATGGCCGATTCCGGTGCCAGGGGCTCGCGCCAGCAGATAAGGCAGCTTGCCGGAATGCGCGGACTTATGGCTAAACCGTCCGGTGCCATTATCGAAACCCCGATCATCGCTAATTTTAAGGAAGGGCTAACGGTACTTGAGTATTTCATATCGTCCCACGGTGCGCGTAAAGGTTTGGCGGATACGGCGCTTAAAACCGCCGATTCGGGATATTTGACCAGACGACTTGTCGACGTCGCGCAGGAGATGATAATCAATGAGATCGACTGCGGAACGGTGAACGGTGTTTTCGCCGAAGCTCTTATAGAGGGTGACGAAGTCGTAATACCACTCACGGAACGTATTATCGGCCGCACGGCGGTTGACAACGTCGTTGACGTCATTACCGACGAAGTCATAGTTTCTGCCGGAGAAATAATCAATGACGAACATGCCAAAAAGATAGAAAAGGCGGGAATAGAAAAGATCAGGATGAGAAGCGTCCTGACATGCGAATCTGAAAAGGGAGTTTGCGCCAAATGTTACGGAAAGAACCTGGCTACCGGCAAACTCGTGGAACTCGGCGAGGCCGTCGGCGTTGTCGCGGCGCAATCCATCGGTGAACCGGGCACGCAGCTTACCATGAGGACGTTCCACATCGGTGGTACCGCCTCCAGGGTCGTAGAACAGTCGTTCTATAAAGCCAAGGAAGAAGGTGCCATAAAATACCACAATCTTCGCGTGGTCCAGGTCGAGCCGAATAAATTCGTTGTGTTGAACAGGAACGGCCAGATCAGCATCAACCAGGAAGACGGTCGTGAGATAGAACGGCAGGCAGTGCCTCAAGGTGCCAGCATATTCTTTAAAGACGGTGGGAAAATAACGAAAGGCGAGAAATATGTGGAGTGGGAACCGTATAACGTTCCGATACTTTCTGAAGTCGCCGGAAAAGTGAAGTACGAGGACATAAAAGAGAATGTCACGGTCAAGATCGAAAGGGACGACGCGACGGGTATACGCAGCCTGGTAGTCATCGCGACGAAAGAAGATTACCACCCGCAGCTTCTTCTTATCAACGACAAAAAGGAAGTTGAAGCGATCTATTCTCTGCCGGTCGGGGCCCACATAACCGTGGAAGATAAAAAAGAAGTGAAAGCCGGGGATATTTTGGCTAAGACTCCGCGTGTTGTCACGAAAACAAAGGATATCACCGGAGGTCTCCCGCGCGTCGCGGAACTTTTTGAAGCGCGCCGTCCGAAAGATCCGTCGATCATAAGCGAAATAGACGGTAAAGTGGAGTTCGGAGAGACAAAAAAGGGTCAAAAACGTATACTTGTTGAGAGCTATACCGGCATGAAAAAAGAGTATGTCATACCGCACGGTAAACACCTTAACGTGTATAGGGGTGACGATGTGAAAGCCGGGGAACAGCTAGTTGACGGGCCGGTCGTCCTTCAGGATATCTTAAAAGTTTCGGGCGAAAAAGCGCTTCAGGAATATTTGCTCAACGAAGTTCAGCAGGTTTATCGTCTGCAGGGTGTACAGATCAACGATAAGCATATTGAGACCATCATAAGACAAATGCTGAAGAACGTGCGTATCACGGAGAGCGGAGATTCGGAATTTCTGATCGGTGACAAAGTGGACAAGATCACGTTCAAAAAAGCCAACAAAGAACTGATGTCGAAAAAGAAAAGACCGGCTCTTGCGGAATCTGTTCTGCAGGGTATTACGAAAGCGTCGCTGACCACCGAGAGCTTTATTTCGGCGGCGAGCTTCCAGGAAACTACCCGTGTTTTGACAGAAGCGGCTTCTATAGGAAAAGTTGATTACCTCGTGGGCTTGAAAGAAAATATAATCATGGGCCATCTGATACCGGCGGGAACTGGGTTCGATGTGCACAGGAACATAGAATTAGACAGGGAGATACTGAAAGGCCTGGAAGAAGATGAGAAAAAGGAAAAGGGTAAAAAAATAGAAATAGATGAAACCGAAGAAACCGAATAAACAAATCAAAGAGGTAAAAAATGCCGACAATTAATCAACTGATCAGGTTGGGGAGACAGAAAGTAAAATACAAAAGTAAGTCCCCCGCCTTACAGGGATGCCCTCAGCGTAGAGGTGTATGCTTGCAGGTAAGGACGAGAACTCCGAAAAAGCCTAACTCGGCTTTGCGTAAAGTCGCCAGGGTTAGAATGACTAACGGAGTGGAAGTCACGGCGTACATCCCGGGTGAGGGGCATAATCTTCAGGAACACTCCATAGTTATGGTAAGAGGCGGCAGGGTGAAAGACCTTCCCGGCGTACGTTACCATATCGTCAGGGGTACGCTTGACGCTTCCGGGGTTGAAGCGCGCAGAAGATCACGCTCCAAGTATGGCGCGAAACGACCGAAGCAGAAACAGCAGGGATAATCGCGCGGGTATAATGCCGGAGATTTGAGATTAGAAATTAGAGAACGTAAACATACTGTAAAGAAGGAAAGGTACCATAATGAGAAGAAGAAAAGCAGAAAAACGCGAGACGATGGCCGATCCAAAATACAACAGCAAGCTGCTCGGCAAGTTCGTCAACATGGTGATGACACGCGGCAAAAAATCTACCGCCGAACAGATCATGTACGGCGCTTTGGCCGAGATCGCGAAAAAGATGCATGACAAGGACCCGCTTGAGGTCGTCAAACAGGCCATTGAGAACGTAAGGCCGCTCCTCGAGATCAAGTCGCGGCGTATAGGCGGCGCGACATATCAAGTCCCCGTCGAGGTCAAACTTGAGAGAAGCCGTTTTATGGCGATGCAGTGGATAAGGGATTATGCTCGCGGTCAGAAAGGCAAACCGATGAGCGAAAAACTGGCGCTTGAGCTCATTTCGGCGTTCAATAGAGAAGGCGCGGCGATAAAGAAAAGGGAAGAAACGCACAAAATGGCTGAAGCGAACAAGGCGTTTGCTCATTATAAGTGGTAAATCAGTTCAAAGTTCAAAGTTCAGAGTTCAGAGTTCAAAGTTCAGAGTTTAAACTTCAAACACATGGTGTAGAGGAAAGAAAGAGATGGAAGAAATATCTAAAACGAGGAATATAGGGATCATAGCACACATAGATGCCGGCAAGACCACGGTCACGGAGAGGATACTTTTTTTAACAGGGAAAACGTATAAGCTCGGCGAAGTGCATGACGGTACGGCGGTAATGGATTGGATGGACCAGGAGCAGGAGCGTGGAATAACAATTACCAGCGCCGCCACTTCCTGTGTATGGGGCGACAAGAATATAAACATAATCGATACACCCGGTCACGTTGATTTTACGATAGAAGTTGAACGGTCTCTCAAAGTGCTTGACGGTGTACTCGTAGTATTTTGCGGTGTCGGAGGGGTTCAGCCACAGACCGAAACGGTGTGGCGTCAGGCCGACAGGTATGAGGTCCCGAAGATAGCGCTTGTTAATAAACTTGACAGGGTCGGCGCGGATTTTTTTAAAGTAATTATTGATATGCACAAAAAACTCGGTGCGGTAGCGGTACCTCTTCAGGTGCCTATAGGGCATGAGGACGCTTTTAAAGGTGTTATAGACCTGGTGGAATATAAGGCTTATCTTTTCGGCGAAGAGGGCGACCTGGGCGAAATGCAGGCGATAGAGATCCCGGAGGATATGAAAGATGTTGTGAGCCACTGGAGACATAACTTGATCGAGAAAATTGCTGATGTCGATCCGGAAGTGGAAGATCTTTATCTGCAGGATTTAAGGGTCCAACCGGAAGATCTTAAAAAGTTCATCAGAAGGAATACTATCAATAACAAAATAGTCCCGGTGATGTGCGGTTCGGCGCTTAAAAACAAGGGGCTCAAGTTTGTTTTGGATGCGGTCAGTGAGTATTTGCCGTCGCCGTTGGATGTCAAAATGCCAAAAGGGACGAATCCTGATACTGACGGAGAAGTGATAATAAAACCCGACAAAGACGCACCGCTGTGCGCCTACGCTTACAAAATAATGACGGATCCTTTCGTCGGCACCGTTACTTACATAAGGATCTATTCCGGCGAATTAAAATCCGGTACATATGTTTTAAACTCAACTTCCGGGAAAAAAGAAAGGATCGCTCAGATAGTTAAAATGCATGCGAACCAGCGCGAACAAGTGCAGAGCGCCCAGGCGGGACAGATCATCGGTTTATTGGGGCTGAAGTACACGTCAACCGCGCATACGTTGTGCGAAGAAAATAAACCGGTAATACTTGAGAAGATCAATTGTCCCGAACCGGTTGTTTCGATGTCCATAGAGCCGGAAACTAGGGCCGACCAGGATAAGCTCGGCATGGGGCTCAGAAAACTTGAAAGCGAGGATCCGACGTTCAGAGTGAAATACAACCATGAGACGGGTCAGACGATCATCAATGGTATGGGTGAACTTCATTTGGAAGTCCTTGTTGAAAGGCTGAAAAGAGAATTTAAAGTACTGGCCAAGGTAGGAAGTCCCCAGGTCGCGTATCGTGAAACGATAACTCAATCGGTAGTGTCCACCGGGAAATTCATACAGCAGACCGGCGGCCACGGACAATACGGGCATGTTGAGCTCCGGATCGAACCGTCCGAGAAGGGAGAAGGCGTTGTCTTTGAAGAATCGATAAAAGGCGGTACCATCCCGAGAGAATATTTTAAGTCGGTGGAAAAAGGCGTCAGGGAAGCCGCGCAAACCGGTGTTTTAGCGGGTTATCCCGTGACGGATATAAAGGTGACACTGTATGACGGGTCGTACCATGACGTTGATTCTTCGGAACTCGCTTTTGCAAGTGCCGCCGGAATAGGCCTCAGGGACGGATTGAGAAAGGCTAAACCCGTTCTCCTTGAACCTATAATGAGGTTAGAAGTAACAACACCTGATGATTATCTTGGAGACGTAATAGGCGACATGAATATGCGAAGGATCAAGGTCGAGAACATAGAACAAAAGGGTACCACAAAAATAGTTACAGGCGCGGCTCCGCTCGCGCAAATGTTTGGGTACGCGACGGCGATAAGAAGCTTGACACAAGGTCGCGCTACATATACAATGGAACCTTCCTATTACGAGGAAGTTCCAAAAAATATAGCTGAGAAACTAATGCCGAGTGCGTAATATCAATATTATGCAATGGTGTAGTATTGTTCTGTCCCTGTGTTTGGATGTCGAGGTTTTAGCACAGGGAGCATATTAAAAAATAAATGTTCACCGGATAAACTTGAGATCAGGGAACTTCTTACAAAATACGGATTTCCTGGCGATAAGACGCCGATCATAAAGGGGAGCGGACTTAAAGCCATACAGTGCGAAGGCGACCCGAAGAACCCGGACTGCAATTTTATCCAGGAACTTATGGACGCGTGCGATTCTTTTATCCCGCAGCCTATCAGAGAAACCGAGAAACCTTTCCTTCTTCCGGTGGAAGATGTGTTTAGCATAACGGGAAGAGGAACAGTCGCGACGGGAAGAGTAGAGAGAGGAAAGGTTAAAGTCGGAGAAGAGGTCGAAGTAGTTGGTATCAAGGACACGGTGAAATCGGTAGTAACGGGTATAGAAATGTTCAGGAAGTTATTGGACGAGGGACAAGCGGGAGACAACTTAGGTGTACTCTTAAGAGGTATCGAGAAGAAAGACCTTGTAAGAGGTCAGGTCATAGTCGCGCCGGGTTCGATCAAACCGCACACGGTCTTCAAGGCGGAAGTGTACATATTGTCGAAAGAAGAAGGCGGAAGACATACGCCGTTCTTTACGGGTTACAGACCGCAGTTCTACATAAGGACGACCGACGTGACGGGAGTGGCGAAACTTCCGGAAGGCGTGGAAATGGTTATGCCCGGAGACAATGTGACGCTGGAGATAGAGCTTATACAGCCGGTAGCGCTGGAGAAAGAACTTAGGTTTGCGATAAGGGAAGGCGGCCACACGGTGGGAGCCGGAGTCGTGTCGCAGATCATAAAATAATAGCACGGGCAAAGAGCAAAGTCAGCAGGGCACCCTTTAGGGTGCCCGTAACACGCTGAGAAATTTGAGATTAGAGATTAGATTTGCGGTGTACATAGCGTGAAGAGGACGGGAGAATAAAATGGCGAAGAAAACGCAAAAACAGTCGGAAAGAATAAGGTTAAAACTAAAATCTTTTGACAGCGAACTTTTGGACGTAGCGACGGCCGAGATCGTGGATACGGTCAAGAAGACCGGTGCTACGATCATGGGCCCTATTCCGCTTCCGTCGAAGAACGAGATCTTTACGGTTTTGCGTTCTCCCCATGTGGACAAAAAATCAAGGGAACAATTTGAATTAAAAACACACAAGAGGCTTCTGGACATCGTGAGCCCGACATCAAAGACGGTAGATGCATTGCGTAAGTTGGATCTTCCGGCCGGTGTTGACGTAGAAATTAAATAATGGATGGGATTAAAATGATTTCAGCAATTTTAGGTAAAAAGATCGGAATGGTACAGATCTTTGACGAAAAAGGGGACAGTATACCTGTGACGGTACTTGAGGCCGGTCCATGCGTGGTGCAGCTTGTCAAAACCGTCGAGAACGACGGCTACAATGCCGTTCAGTTCGGGTTTGATGACAAAAGAGCGAAACGCGTAAAGAAGCCCCAGGCAGAATATCTGAAAAGCAAGAATCTCAAACCGAAAAGATTTGTTCGTGAAGTAAGGTGCGATGCGAAAGAGGGACTCGCGGTAGGCGACACGGTTCAGGCGATGTTCCAGAAAGGCGACTTTGTGGATGTCATAGGTATTTCGAAAGGAAAAGGGTTTCAGGGCGGAATGAAAAGGAACAACTGGCTAGGCGGCTGCGAGACACACGGCAGCATGTCCCACAGGGCCCCGGGGTCTATCGGCGCGAGTTCATACCCGAAGAAAGTAGAGAGGGGGCATCCTATGCCCGGACAAATGGGGAACGAAAAAAGCACGATGCAGAATCTTAAAGTGGTAGATGTCGACGTTGAAAAAGGGATCATTTTGGTGAGGGGTGCGGTGCCGGGCGCGAACGGGAATTATTGTGTTGTCCGTTTCGCCAAGAAGAAAAAGGTCGCGCCGCGTCAGACGGAGAAAAAAGAAACCAAGGAATAAATAAAAAAGGACAACATAAAGTGGCTAACAAAGAGACTACGAAAAAAGAAGCTGTGAAGAAAGACATAACCAAAATACCCGTTTACAGTCTAGAGGGTAAAGTGGTCGATTCTATGCAGCTGGATAAGGAAGTGTTTGACGGCCGCGTGAATAAAACGCTTATTTACGAAGCGAACAGGATGTACGAGGCCTGCAAAAGACGCGGTACGGCTTCCACAAAAACACAGTCGGAAGTGTCAGGCGGCGGTGTGAAACCCTGGAAACAGAAAGGCACCGGACGGGCGCGTGCGGGGTCCATAAGAAGCCCTCTGTGGAGACACGGTGGCACATTGTTCGGTCCAAAACCCAGGTCCTTTAAATACACAATGCCGCAGAAAGCGGTGACCGGCGCTCTTATCTCCATTTTGAATGCCAGGCTGAACGAAGAAAAAATAAAAGGCATAGTGAAAATAGATCTCAAAGAGGCAAAAACAAAAGAGTTTAAAAAAATATACGATAATCTAAAGCTTGACGGCAGGGCGCTTTTTATATGCGCATCGATTTCCAAAGAATTAAAACGCGCCTCGCGGAACATGGGCAATGTGATGATGATCGAGGCTCGCAACCTGAACACACGCGATGTGCTTTTGAATGAAGATGTATTTTTAGAAAAAGGCGCAGCCGAAAAAATAGTTGAGAGGTTAAAATGAAGACAGCGCAAGACGTTATAAAGAACATGATAAGGACAGAGAAGGCTTCCAATATGCTGACTCTCAATAAATATTTTTTCAGGGTAGACAGAGCGGCTAATAAGATAGAAGTAAAAAAGGCCGTCGAAGAGATCTATAAGGTCAAAGTCGATTCGGTAAATATAATGAATTTGAGGGGCAAAAAGAAACGTGTAAGGATGCAGGAAGGGATGACGCCTTCGTGGAAAAAAGCTATCGTAACGTTAAAACCTGATTCTAAAATTGAGGTAACCTAATATGAGCATCAGAAAACTTAAACCTTTTAACCCGGGCTCGAGATGGCAGTCGTATGTGGTGTCGGACGAGATCACAAAAAAAACTCCCGAAAAAAGTCTTTTAACGAAAATCAATAAGACCGGGGGAAGAAATAATTACGGCCGGGTAACTTCCAGGGGCATCGGCGGCGGACACAAGAGACGTTTCAGGATTATCGATTTTAATTATTCCAAAAAGAACGTAGCCGGAATGGTCGAGGCCGTCGAATATGACCCGAACCGCTCGGCGAATATAGCGCTTGTCAAGTATGAGGACGGCGAGAGAATGTACGTTCTCGCTCCGTTGGATGTCCGCCCCGGCACGAAAATCGAGTGCGGTGATAACGTTAAAATAGAGTCCGGGAATTCCTGTCCGCTGAGAAATGTTCCGCTCGGTGCGACGGTCTATTGCGTGGAACTTGAGCCGGGACGCGGCGCTAAAATAGCCAGAAGCGCGGGCTCCGGTATTATTGTCGCGGCGAAAGACGGCGCTAATATACATCTTCGTATGCCCAGCGGTGAGATCCGACTCGTCGATGAGAGATGTTACGCCACAATAGGCAGGGTCGGCAACATTGACCATGAGAATATATCTATCGGAAAAGCCGGCAGATCGAGACATATGGGTATAAGACCGCTTTCAAGAGCCGTTGTGAAAAACCCTGTCGACCATCCGATGGGCGGAGGCGAAGGAAAATCTTCCGGCGGTAGACATCCTACCACCCCGTGGGGCAAAATAACCAAAGGCCTCAAGACCAGGAAGAAAAAAAACAGGTCTAACAGCAAAATAATAAAACGGAGGAAATAAAGAATGTCCCGTTCAGTAAAAAAAGGACCCTTTGTCGACAGCCATCTTTTAGAGAAAGTCGAGAAAATGAGGCAGGCAGGATCTCGTAAGCCCATTAAAACATGGTCTCGCAGGTCCACGGTGATACCGGATTTCGTGGGTATCACTTTTATGATACACAACGGAAAAAAGTTTCAATCGGTTTTTATTACCGAAAATATGGTCGGCCACAAGCTGGGAGAATTCTCTCATACGAGGACTTTCCGTGCCCACGGCGCCGCTACCAAGATCTCGATGGAAAAGACGTAAAAATAGAGGGAAGGTAAAGATATGCTGGCTAAAGCTGTATGCAAATATGTACGTTTATCTCCGCAAAAAACACGGTTGGTTATCGAACTTATTAAAGGCAAAACAGTGGAGAAGGCAAAGGCTATTCTGATGAGTACGAAACACGGATCATGCCATTACTGCCTGAAAGCACTTAATTCTGCGTTCAGTAACGTGAATTTTGCCCGTGAAGAAAAACTTTTGGAAAAGGACGTGTTTATTTCCAAGATCACCGCGGACAGCGGTCCGACGATCAAAAGGTTCAGGGCCGCCACGATGGGCAGGGCTACGCCGATCTTGCACAGAACCGCTCATATCAGGATAGAACTTGACGCTACTCGGGTTGAGGCAGTGAAACCGGCAGCAAAAACAAAAAAAAGCAAATAAACGGAGAATGAAAAAGTATGGGACAAAAAGTAAATCCGATCAGTTTCAGACTTGGGGCGACCAGGGACTGGAATTCCAGATGGTATGCCGATAAAAAAAGTTTTGCGGACAACCTGTATCAAGATTCCCTTATCCGCAAAATCATCAAAAAAACTATCACTACCGCGATGGTCTCTAAGGTGGATATAGAAAGAACCGCGAAGCGGACAAGGGTGATAATCCACGCCGGAAGGCCCGGAATGATCATAGGAAGGGGCGGCGCGCAGATAGAGCAGCTCCGGACAGACGTACAAAAGATCATAGGCGATACGAATAAGCTGGTTATCGACGTTAAAGAGGTCACGGGGCTCGCGATGAACGCCCAGTGTGTAGCATCAAACATAGCCTTTCAGCTTGAAAAAAGGATGGCGTTTCGCCGCGCGATGAAAAAAGCCTTGCAGGCGGTTGAAGAAGCCGGCGGAGAGGGCATAAAGATCAGGTGTTCCGGGCGTTTAGGCGGCGCCGAAATAGCGAGGTCCGAAGGGTATAAGTTCGGGAAGGTCCCGCTTCAGACCATAAGGGCCGATATAGATTACGGTTTTACAGAAGCGCATACTACTTATGGGCTCATAGGAATTAAAGTGTGGATATATAAAGGCGAAAAGTTCAAAAGGGATATAGCCACCTACAGAAAGCAGGAAGAAGAGAAGTAAAAAAGGAGCTAGGTCGACATGGCATTGATGCCTAAAAGAGTGAAATTTAGAAAACAGCAAAGAGGCCGGCGTGCGGGAAAAAGCAGTTCTGGAAGCGAACTGAATTTCGGGGAATACGGCTTGAAGGCCATAGAAAGCGCCTGGGTTTCCGATAGACAGATCGAGGCGGCCAGGGTCGCCATCATGAGGAAGACAGGCAGGGGCGGAAGGCTTTGGATCAGGATATTTCCCGATAAACCTATAACTAAACAGCCCGCCGAAACAAGGATGGGTAAAGGTAAAGGGGCTCCGGTCGGCTGGGTGGCTGTAGTTAAAAAAGGGCACATGGTATTTGAACTGGAAGGCATACCGATAGATATGGCTAAAACAGCCATGCGGCTCTCGGCGAATAAGCTTCCGATGAAGACCAAGTTTGTCGTAAGAGGAGGACACGCGTGAAACCCACCGAAATACGGAATATGACAGAAGCGGAAATAGAACATACATTGCGCACACTTAAAGAAAAACAGTATGGTCTCAGGGCAGAGGCGATAAGCGGGCGCGTGGAAAAAAACCACACGATCCGGGCGATAAAGAGGGATATCGCCAAATGTCTTACAATTTTGAAGGAGAAGGAACGTGAAGGCAAAAAACGTTAAGAAAGAGTTTATTGGGCTTGTCAAGAGCGCCAAAATGAACCGGACGGCAACTGTTGAGTGGGAAGTTAAAAAGATGCATCCCCTGTATAAAAAGTCCGTGGTTGGTCATAAAAAAGTCAAAGTTAGGAATGAGAGTAACGCCGCGAAAGAGGGTGACGTAGTAAGGATCATAGAATCAAGGCCCTTATCCAAAGAGATACGCTGGAAAATAGTCGAAATTATGAAAAAAGCACAAATCGGAGAGTAAATCATGTTGATGATGAGAAGTTTATTGGACGTCGCAGACAATACCGGAGCTAAGAGGGCATCCATGATCGGAGTTATTGGGAGATCGGGGACGCTTATTGCCGAGATAGGCGACGTAATTACCTGTAATATCAAGGAAGCCTCTCCGACGGGAGAAGTTAAAAAAGGTGAAGTTGTTAAGGGCGTCGTTGTCCGTACGGCCGCTCCGATAAAACGGTCGGATGGCACGGTACTTCGTTTTGACAGGAATGCCGTAGTTGTTATAGATAAAGACGGCAATCCGAGGGGCACAAGGGTTTTCGGGCCTGTCGCGCGTGAACTCAGAAAAAAGAACTACATGAAAATTATTTCTTTGGCTCCTGAAGTCGTATAAGGGGGAAGTTAGATGCTTCGTATCAAAAAGAACGATATCGTTAAAGTGTTGGCCGGTAAGGATAAAGGAAAGACCGGTAAGGTAATAACCGTTATCGCCGATAAGAACAGAGTCATCGTACAAGGGATCAATTTTAACAAGAAACACGCGAAAAAACGGCGCCAGGATCAGCAGGGCGGGATCATTCAAAAAGAGGGGCCTCTCGACATGTCCAACGTGGCGGTTATGTGCAAAAAGTGTAACCTCGCGACCAAAATAGGGGTAGACATACTGCAGGATGGAAGCAAAATAAGGTTCTGCAAAAAATGCAAGGAAACGATCGAGTAAAATTTTAATGAATAGGAGCTGTACCGATGTCTCATCTTAAAGAAGAATATTCTAAAACCATAGTGCCGCACCTCATGAAAAAATTCAGCTACAAGAGCACGATGCAGGTGCCTCGTTTGAAGAAGATCGTCGTGAATATCGGCGCCGGTGAAATGGCGCATGAGAAGGATCTCATGGAAAATCTGAGAGAAGAATTGGCTGCTATAACCGGGCAGAAACCGAAGGTCATCAAGGCGCGCAAATCCATATCGAATTTCAAAATAAGGGAAGGCTCGCTGGTGGGGCTCAAAGTGACCCTTCGCAGAGAACGCATGTATGAATTTTTGGACAGGCTTATTAATTTCTGTATGCCGCGCATAAGGGATTTCAGGGGTGTTCCGCGCGCTTCTTTTGACGAAGGCGGCAATTACTCTCTCGGGATCAAAGAACAAAACATATTTCCAGAGGTTGATCTCAATAAACTCAAAATGACCCATGGTATGGATATTTGCATAGTGACTTCGGCGCCCACGAAAGAAGAAGCTTTCGCGCTTTTGGAAGCTTTCGGTATGCCGTTCGCAAAATAACGACGAAATAATAGGAAAGGATAGAGATGGCGAAAAAATCAATGATAGAAAAATCCAAGAGGAAACCCAAATTTTCAACGAGGGTTGTGACCAGGTGCCAGATATGCGGCAGAAAAAGAGGGTACATGAAGCGTTTTAAGCTTTGTCGTATATGTTTTAGGGAACTGGCCTCAAGGGGAGATATTCCAGGCATGCGGAAAGCAAGCTGGTAAGTGACCGTCACTCGTGACAAGTAACTGGAAGTGTTCAGGACTATTGGTCCCGAGGGGCGTTGGGGAGAAAAACAATTTAACATAGGAGTTTAGATGATTTCCGACATTATTGCAGACCAGTTGACCGTTGTGCGCAACGCCATCATGGCAAAGAAAAAAGAAGCGATTATAAAAAAGTCCGGCCTTCTTGTGGAAATAGTAAAGATCATGAAAAGAGAAGGTTTTATCGAGGACTATCAGATGATCGAAGACAAGAAACAGGGCAAGATAAAAATATATCTGAAATGGCAGGAAGACGGCCGTCCCGTGCTTACCGGTCTTAAAAAGATATCAAAAATAGGCCGTCGCGAGTATATAACGGCCGACGAAGTGAAAAGCGTGATGGGTGGCGTGGGATT
This sequence comes from Candidatus Omnitrophota bacterium, assembly GCA_015233235.1. Classification (GTDB taxonomy): domain Bacteria; phylum Omnitrophota; class Gorgyraeia; order Tantalellales; family Tantalellaceae; genus JADFYD01. The sequence continues at coordinate 16,120 of JADFYD010000013.1, forward strand.
AGCTATTATTTCCACCAGTAAAGGTTTGTTGACGGATAAGGAAGCAAAAGAAAAGGGTGTCGGCGGAGAAGTGATCTGCCAGGTTTGGTAGAGGCAGTATTAATTAAGGGGAGATAACAATGTCGCGAGTCGGGAAAAAACCAGTTGAAGTGCCGAAAGAGGTCAAACTTGAGATAAACGGCAGGCTTATTAAAATGGAAGCCAAAGGTAAAACTCTGCAGTATGAATTGCACGAAGGTTTTACTGCTGAATTGAATGGGGCTATCCTTACGGTTAAAAGGCCGTCCGATTCGAGGGAAAGCAAGGCTTTGCATGGCACAGCGAGAAGCCTCATCGCGAATATGGTAAAAGGTCTTAAGACGGGTTTTGAGAAAAAGCTCGAAATACAGGGCGTAGGGTACAAGGCCCAGCTGAAAGGTAAAGTTCTGGCGTTGGAACTGGGTAAATCACATACCGTTAATTACAACATCCCGGTTGATATCGTCATTGAGACGCCTAGTCAGACCGAAATTGTAATAAAGGGTATTAACAAGCAGTCCGTGGGTCAGACCGCGGCAGAGATCAGAAAACTGTATCCGCCCGAACCGTATAAGGGTAAAGGTATCAGGTACGCGGGCGAATATGTAAGGCGCAAACAGGGTAAGAGTGTCGCGTAATTTTTAAATTTTACTTTAATTTCAACGGAGCCGACAATGAATAAGATAATAAAAGCAGAAAGACGAAAGACCTCGATAAGAAAAAAAGTCAGCGGTACGGCGGAACGGCCCAGGATGTGCGTTAATAAAAGCCTGAAAAATATTTATGTGCAGATCATAGACGACGTACAGGGAAAGACGCTTTGCGGCATGAATACTTTGTCTTCCGCTGTGAAGGAAAAGATAAAAACTGTAACCAGGAAGAACACAGCCTCCGCTGTCGCGCTGGGCGAGGGGATCGCGAAGCTCGCGGCGGCCAAAGGCATAAAGAAAGTGGTTTTTGACCGTGCCGGATACAAATACCATGGAGTAGTCAAGGCTTTGGCGGATTCAGCGCGGAAGAACGGCCTGCAATTTTAATCGGTAATTACAAGGAGAAGAACAGTATGGCTTTTGAGGGAATGTTTGAAGCGGAAAATATCGGTCCTGACGGTGCGGCTCCCGAGGAGAAAAAGGAAGATCTTGCCGAGAAAAGCGTTGAAGCCGAGAGCGAGGCGGAAACGGCGGCAGAGGAAGATGTGCCGGTAGCTCCGGAGATCATCGCCTCTATAAAGAAGGATGATAAGGGCGGCGTCATCGAGAGGGTAGTGAAGATCGCCAGGGTCTCGAAAGTCGTAAAAGGCGGCAAGAATTTTTCGTTCAACGCGCTTGTCGTGGTGGGCGACGGTAAAGGGCGTATAGGTATAGGCTTTGGGAAGTCAAACGAAGTTGTCGGTGCCATCACGAAAGGGACTAACGAAGCGAAAAAAAATTATAAAAAAGTGAACATGAAAGGCGACACGATCCCGCATGAGATCATAGGCAGATATAAGTCCACAAGGGTCATATTGAAGCCGGCCGGTCCCGGAACGGGTGTTATCGCGGGCGGATCGGTAAGAGCGGTTTGCGACGCGGCCGGAATAAAGAATATTCTGACGAAAAGTTTGGGATCTAGGACTGCGGTAAATGTCGTTAAAGCGACGATCGACGGTCTTTTAAATCTCAGGTTAAAAAGAAGAGGATAATAAAATGACACTTAGAATAGATAATTTGCGCAGGCCCAAAGGACATAGAAGAAAAAAGAAAATACTTGGAAGAGGTATAGGTTCCGGAAAGGGCCACACGGCCGGGAAAGGGCACAAAGGAGCCCTGGCTAGGTCCGGTGGCGGCTCGTTCACTCCCGGGTTTGAGGGCGGTCAGATGCCGCTCATCAGGCGCATACCAAAAAGAGGGTTCACGAATATATTCAAGAAAGAGTGGACAATAGTGAACATAGGGCAGATCGAGACCAGGGCCATTGAGGCCGGTGTGATCGTCGATAAGGATTTTCTCCTGAAATACGAAGTTATCAAGAAGAAAGATAATCCTTTGAAGGTGCTTGGTAAAGGGGTATTAACTAAGTCTGTTACGGTTAAAGCCGATGCTTTTTCGGCTTCGGCCGAAAAAGCGATAATAAAGGCAGGCGGAAAAGCTGAGTGGCTTGGTCCGAGACCCGTTCCCGAAGTGCCTAAACCGAAAGTGGTACCGGCACCGCCGAAAAAGCAAGAAGATGCGCCGAAAGAAAAACCGGCGAAAGATGCGGCGCCTAAAGAGAAAGCGGCGAAAGACGTCTCCCAAAAGGAAAAACCGGCGAAAGACGCTTCGCAGCAGCAGAAAGAAAAACCGGCGAAAAATAATACGCCTAAAGATAAAAAAAGCGAATAACAGAGGAGCCTAAGTGATAATAGAATCTTTTGTTAATATCTTTAAAGTCCCGGATCTCCGGAAAAAAGTCCTTTTTACACTTGGCATTATCGCGGTGTACAGGATAGGCGCTTTCATACCGACACCTGGTGTCGATGGGGCGCTTCTAGGCAAGTTTTTTGATAACATGGCTCAGAACCAGGGCGGCGGGACATTGTTCGGTCTCATGAATATGTTTTCCGGCGGTGCCATGATGCGCTTGACCATATTCGCTTTGGGTATCATGCCGTACATTTCCGCGTCTATCATCCTCCAGCTTTTAACGACGGTCATACCGGCGCTAGAAAGAAAGGCGAAACAGGGCGAAGAAGGCAGAAGGGCTATTATCCAGTACACTAGGTACGGCACTGTTGTGCTTTCGCTTATCCAGGCGTTCTTCATAGCTCTATGGCTTGAAAATCCCGCCCGTTTTCAGGGGATGCAGATAGTGGCTTTTCCGGGCTGGGGCTTTAGGATACTTACGGTCATAACTTTGACAACAGGTACTGCCTTCATCATGTGGCTCGGAGAACAGATACAGGAGAAAGGTATAGGGAACGGCATATCGCTCATCATCACTGCCGGTATTATTTCCAGGATACCGACGGCTATATTCCAACTTATCGCGCTTCTCACTCCCGGCACAAAAGGTGAGGCGCAGCTGGATCCGTTCAAAATGATCATGCTTCTTGTTTTGTTTGTCCTGGTCATATTGGGCACGGTTATAATAACTCAGGGTCAAAGAAAGATCCCGGTACAGTACGCGAAGCGGGTTGTAGGAAGGAAAGTTTACGGCGGGCAAAGCACTTATATACCTCTTAAGGTCAACCAGAGCGGTGTTATCGCCATCATTTTCGCGCAGTCAGTTTTGATGTTCCCGGCAACGATCGCGGGACTTGTGCCCAACCAGACTTTACAGGGCGTAGCGGGGGCCTTGATGATGGGAAAACCCCTGCATTATCTTTTTTATTCATTGCTCATACTGTTCTTTTCCTATTTTTACACGGCTATAACGTTCAACCCCATAGAGATCTCTAATAATATGAAAAGGTTCGGAGGGTTTGTCCCTGGGATCAGGCCCGGAAGGCAGACAGCGGAATATCTGGACTTTATTATGGAGAGAATAACGCTTCGCGGGGCCATCGCCATT
>JADFYD010000140.1 GCA_015233235.1 Candidatus Omnitrophota bacterium
CAAGAAAGGGTCGGTGTTATTTCTGGCTTGCTCCTAGCACTATATCCAGCGAAGTCTTTTCCCCTGTGTCCAGGGCCTCTTTTTCCGGACCTTTTGAATGTGCCGTGTATTCCATTCCCAATTTCTCTTCAAGCCGACCGCCGAGCGAGTCTTCCATCTTCTCTATCCGGCGCCTTGCTTCCGTAAGCGCGGTCATTCCGGGATTTTCATTCGAAAAACGCGTTAACATAGCCGCATCATTTTTTTCGTTCAGATCTACGGTAAAAGAATTCTTTCCAAAACCGGAGATATCGTCGCTAACGTTTATGCGTCCTTCATACGATAATTTTTTTACTCTTTCGATGTCTAGATTCGCGGATTTTTCGGGACGCCGCAGGAACATCGGCAAGAGAGACCTCCCGATGGTGAGGTATATCCTCTTGGCATCCACTTTAGACACGGCGGACTCAAGGATATCGGACAGTAATCCGCTCAACCGGTCTTCCCGGGGAAGATTTTCTCGCACGGCTTCGACGAACGCCCTCCTGCCGGCTTCGGTACTAAAGAGCCCTTTCTCCGACAAAAGCAGTTTCTCCATCAACGCGCCTTTGGATAAGGATGACATACCGTAGGCCCTGTTCATAAGAGTATTGAAGAACACAAAATTATACGTCCCCTCTCCTTCCACTTTCATATCGTTCCCCAGCCGTATAACTTTATACCTCAATTTTTGTCCCGATATCGCGCTTGCCTTAAGCCATGGGGCAAAGAGCAACGCGCGCAGTTCCGAGTCATCTCTGCCGGACCGCATCAATGCGGTGAACACCGCGGCAGAGTTCTCGGTGTCTATAAAGCCGCTCAACATATCCTCCGCTTTGATGAGGCCGGCGAGAACCATGTCGCCGGATCTCCGCTTATCGTTAAAGAAGTCGTTCCCCGCGTCCTTAAAATAATTGAACTGGGCAACGGTACAAAGCTTCTTTTTCAGAAAATGATCGAATATCTCGTCGTTCCATATCCCCCGGCTTACCAACTTGGACAGGAGATCTTTGATGTCTTTTTCGGATAACCGGTCTACCAGCCTCTTGCCATAGGCAGTCATAACGACATTTTTTCTTTCGCCCGACGGTATGGCGCTGTCAAGAGTGAGATAGTATTCTATCGCTTCGGCGGGACCCGCCAGAGTTATCATGCGCTCGGCATTTGTTTCGAGATAACGGTAGTAAGCCGCTTTCACCGGCAAAAGCCAGTTAGTACATGCCGGTGTGACACCCAGCGATATCCCCAGGTATGCCATCATGTCCGAGTTGTAGTACAGCTCAAAGGCCATCATCGTCACGAACTGGTATATCCCGTTGGCTTGTTCCAGATTTTTTGCCTTATCAAAGTATGCCGTAAGTTTATCCCGCATAAGCCCCATGGCGGGTAATGCTAAAAGCTCATCTTTAAATTCCGGCGCCAGCTCGCTTCCGCCGGACATAATGTTCTTTTTTATGTAATTCGGCCCCAGCCGGCGCAAAATGACCCAGAAATTCGGCCATTGTTCGGAATTAAAAAGTTCCGATACCTCTTTGGTTCCTAGAAGACCTTTTATCATATCGATCCTCGTCCTGTAAGTATCTACCGGCAGAGATTCTATTACGGAAAGCGCTTCTCCCAACATGGAGATCTTTTCGAGGTCTCTTTTATATCTGCCGCTTTTAAATTCTTCCTCGCCGAGACAGCGTTGTACCATGTGATCTACGGAAATGGCTGGCCAATTGCCGTCGTCAAACTTCATCATATGCCAATTATTCTTCAGCATGTTATACATCCATGACGATGCCCCGTTATTTTTGCCACTGCCTTCTTTTCCGCTTTTATTTGTCAGGAAAAGGTCCCTTAGTTTGTTACTATCTCTCAAGTTGATCTTCTCTTCAAAGATCTCCTTAAAAGACGCCCATTTAGAAGTAAAAAATTCCATAAAAGCCTTTTCATCCCGGTTGTTTACGATCTTCATAAACTCATCCATATCGGGAGCCGCCTTTGCCCCGAACAACAGATCCTTCAGTTCTTCCAGGCCCACACCGGTGGACAGGTGACATATTTTTTCTATGAACCTGTCGGCCCCGGACAAAGCGGAACTATTGACCTCATACAACATCTCCGGCTCTATGTTATACTTGCTCCTGTAATGTTCGTTCGCCGATCTCAGGGCAGCTACGAACAGCTCAATGTCTTTTTCTGCCTCCCGGGACCATTCCCTCAATGCCCAATAATTTTCCGCGTATTTTTGTATTACGTCCTGCAGCGCATGAATAAATCCAAATGTCGACCCGGCATAATCCTCATTCCAGCTTCCGGACCGCAATTTAAAAAGATACGGCGCGTACACCGTAAGATACGACTGTTCATTTACGTCGCCAGCCTTGCCGGCCACTTCAAAGGAAGCGTCGGTATCGTTGATCAACACCTTTTCTAAAAATCCGGCGACTCCTTCTTTTGCCCTCCGGCCTATCTTCTCTCCAAAACCTGGAATTTTAATACAGGAATTAAGGAACACCGCCGAGCTGTCAAGATCCCGGAGCACCCTTACCGCGCTGACTCTTAGCGACCGAGTTATCTCTTTTTGCAGCTCCACATCGGGACCCTCGGGCTTTTTACCGCTCTCATAACAGACCTCGCTCCATCTAAGGCCGTATTCATCGGTCATAAGCATGGCAAGAAATGCCGCGTCTCTCTCATGGATCTTCCAGCCGTATCGCTCCGCGTAAACATCGGCCTTTGAGCTATAGTATCTTATAAAGGACAGCGCCTTATATAATTCGGAATGAAGGGTGCTTCTATTGCTGTTTGTCTTGCCAAACCACCGCACCGTATCGGCCATAGCCTCCCTTACAACATCGGCGGACCCCGATTTCATGGCCTCTTCAAAATCACTACCATACGTCTTTTTTGTCAGACGCTCGGTGATACTTGGTATCGCTTTCTTCTGTTTCCATTCTCCGGGAATAGGTTTATTTTTGTTCCTTGTATTTTCCCCGGTCTCAAAATCGCTGACATTATGTAATCCCAAGTACGCCACCACCCTGTCCCTCCAATTACCGTGCACAATATCGCCCCTGTTCTTCACCGATAATTTCTTTAACACATCCGGCAAGGCCAGGCCGTTCATGCCCAGGACATGCATCTTTTCCGGCACCGCGGCATCGGAGGCTACCTCTCCTAACCTGAGCCCGGATACCCGGAGCAGGTTATCGTCAGAACCCGGCGCGTACTCATCGCTGAAATCTTCCCCGAACTCCCACTCCACGTGCGCCTGTTCATGAGCAAGAGCGCTTGCGACCTCGT
>JADFYD010000141.1 GCA_015233235.1 Candidatus Omnitrophota bacterium
ATATAGCTTTGGGGTTCAGGTCTTCGGTCGAGAAGTTCTCTGCGCCGGTGAACGCGCCCCCTATCGTCATCAAGGATCCGCGACTCGCGCTTGATGCGGTACAGAAGAGGACTGTCGAAAAATGCCTTGACCCAGCCGAAAGGTTCAATCTTATACAGGGGCCCCCCGGGACCGGAAAAACTACGGTCATAGTCGAACTTGTAAGGCAATTTTATGAGCAGGGTAAAAAAGTGCTGGTCGTTTCGCAGTCCAATCCCGCGATCGACAATATAGCCCTAAAATTACTCGCGCTTCAAAATACGGAACCCGATCTACTCTTCGCACGTGTCGGCAATAATCAGGAGTCGATCGACGAGAGAGTGTGCGGGAACAATTCCCTTAAAAAGACCATACTTGCGCAAATGAAAAAAAGTGGAAAAGGTCAAATAGTGCTGGGCACTAATAACGGTTTTATTTTGGATACGGCTGTCGCTGATGACGAATTCTACGCCGCCGACTACGACGTGGTGATCGTCGAAGAAGCAGGCAGGGCCACTTTTACCGAAACTTTATTCCCGATAAGTTACGCGAGAGATAATTTCAGGGGCAACAGGCCGAATGACAGCAAAGCGATACTGGTGGGCGACCACAAACAGCTTCCCGCTTACGGTATAGATGACGAGGAGATCGCGGAGATCAAGGAGACACTGAAACACAGAACTTCCAGTTCCGAAAGATGGCTGGATATGGTCCTTCATCCCTCGAGGATAAGGGAGTTCAAAACATCTCTTTTTGAGACGATGTGGAACGAGAAAGGTTTTTTTGAAGATGGTGTGAACAGGCATTTTCTGAACACGAACAGGCGTTCTCACCCGGTTATAGCGCTTCTAGTGAGCAAGTTGTTCTATGCTATGACAATAAAGGCCGACGATCCAAAAAATCATTTACCGCTTGAGCCGGATACCATAAAACTTATCGATTACGCGCGCGGCGAAGATATTTCAAAGGTCAGGCGCGGGACGGAGGGTGAAATTTACGAGGAGAAGGTTGGGACATCATACAGGAATGTCAGGGAAGCCGTAATCGCGGTAAAAGAAATAGAACGCGTTATGTCACAGTATGACGCCTCCGGTAAATACAGATACGGTCTGGAGGACATAACCGTGATCACACCGTATAAGCCGCAGCGCAAAATGATAAGTAAAGCGGTCCTTGTAAGGGCTATTTTAAACGATATGTGGAACCGTAACATTCCGGCGGATACGGCTTTCTCCGCAGAGCGGCTGGAATTATTGAGGGGCACTCTTAACGGAGAACTTAACGCTTCCGAAAAAAGTTATGTCGAAAGCGCGATACGCGCGCTCGGCGGCATTAGCCGCGATGACAGGTCATTCGAAAAACAAATGTTGAACGTATCGGGTCTTTTTATGTTCCTTCCCGGGAAACCGGATTTTTCTAAGCGTTGTCTGAGTTATACCGACATCCCAAAACTTAATTTATTCGAGGTCGAGACCGTGGATTCCGCGCAAGGGGCCGAAAATAAGGTAGTTATCCTGTCGCTTGTGAGGAGTAACCGCGGCGGAGAGATAGGGTTTATGGGCACCGACGACGGCCTGCAGCGTTTGAACGTCGCCTTCTCGAGGGCCCAGGAGAAATTCATACTCATCGGTGATTTTACGCACACGCTTACGAAAGAACCGGTCGCCTCCGCGAAAAAATCTCCGAATTACTGGCGCGCGAAAAGGATATTCAGGGATACGGTTGAATACATGAATCTCTTGTACCCCGCGAAAGGCCCGGGTCAGGGCCTCGGACCTGGAGCGAAACGCGCGGGCACGCCGGCTGACGGGCAGAGAGCAAAGGGCATAGAGCATAGCGGGAGAGCAACGACTATGCCCTCTGCTCTATGCTCTCTGCCCGAGGGTCCACAGTGTGAACACTTGCCCATCTTTGACATGAAGGGCCGTGTTCTCATCGGCGAGATACTGAAGGCCGTTGCCGCGGTGAAGGCGCACGGCGACAGGCCCATGTTATGGCGTGTAGCGCTGGAACTCAAAATATCGCCCGGCAAGCTCAAGATGTATATCATCGCGAAACTTAAGAGGATACCGAAAGACCTGGGTGTTATCGATGAAAAGATAGGGATAAACGGAGGGCCGGGTTTGATATTGACCGATCTCGTCATAACGGACGCCGTGAAAAGCTGCCGGACGAATTTATTTCTGCCGACCGTAAGCGCGGTGGCGGACAATATTGGCATGGAGAAGCGTGCTTTAACGGCATATATTATATCTTCAGGCAGGGAGCCGGCTTTTTACGGAATATTTGACGATGAATTATCGGATGAAAAGATCATGGCGACGGCGGACCTTTTGGAAGGAGCCGGCGAAACACCTACCTTGGATACGGCCGCTTATTCGGCGGGGCATAAAACCAATTATTTTAACCATTTTATCCTGACGAAAGCCGGTGCCGCCGCGAGGGAAAGGATACAAAAAGCGCGAGTTATCATAACGTCTGAAACCGTTAAAGCGTCCGTCGCGAGGCTTAAAGAAAAAGGCATATCGCACCCGACCCGTAAGGATGTAACCAAAGATATGGGGCTTTTGAACGGCGGGGCGCTCGGCCGCGCCGCCAAAGATAAAGCTTTCAATTTGACCGCATGCGGGGTCGAAGATGATAAAGTGATCATGAAACCTCATAATGACAGGTTGTGGCTGGCGGAACTTTTGAAAATAGCTGCCCCGGAAGATACACAAAAGTACATAAAAGTAATACTATCCATGCTTGCGAACGGTGAGCTTGGAATTGTTTCGGCGTTTTCTTTGATCTGGGCTGTTCTGCGGCAGAAGGCGGATAGCGTGACGATAGACCATGAGATCGCCAAAATAACCGGAAAGACCTGGTCAAACGTTTCTGCCAGGTTGATAGGCACGGCGAAAGATATTCCCGCTAAAAACGGTGTGATAGAGATAATTAAAACCCATGCCATTAAAATGATGGATGCCAGCCGTAATGTTCAAAAAGCTAAAAAAATATTGAACATGATCCATAGTATCGAGACCGGGGAAAAGGCTTTTGCCAAAGACGATGTGGCTTTTATGGTAGATTTTGCCAAACCTTTCGCTTTCTTATTCCCGGAATTGAAAGTAAAGAGGATCGGGTCCGACGACGATGTCAACCTGAACGAAGATCAGAAATTGGCTCTATTGGCTTCGTTTCTCGGAGGCGATACTTTTTCGGGTATCGCGCGAGCCCTGGGGGCCAAAGTAGGGGATATTTCCATAGCAGTTTCAAAGTTCTGTCTAATGC
>JADFYD010000142.1 GCA_015233235.1 Candidatus Omnitrophota bacterium
TGCCGCGTGGCTTAATGAAGGATCCGGCTCGATCGGCAGCTTGCCCTCTTTCAGACGTGCCACGGCCGCGGCCATGGTCGCGGTACCGGCGATAAGGCGCAAGCTGGCTTCCGTATCTTTCGACATGTCACCGCTTTGGGCCGCGACATTCTTTACCTTTTTGAATTTGTATATCGCGTCCTGCTCGCCCTTAGGCTTTGTTTCCATGGGGATAGAATCTTCGTCGGAACTTATGATCGTACCGCCTTCGGGCTTATATAATTCTTCGTCGGATGAGGCGAACTCATGTCTCATCATTTCTGTACCCAGACCCAACGCAGCCATCGCGTTCATTTCTTCGACGGGATAACTCATGATACGCCGGATCGTGGAATTCACGAACCTGTACTGCACAAGTTTATTCGTGAAGCATTCCAATTGCTGCTTATTGGGCAGCATCCCGTAAAGCAGAAGATAAGAAACTTCCTCAAAAGTTGAATAAGCGCAAAGGTCAAAGATATCGTAGCCTCTATAGATCAGCCAGCCCTTACTGCCGTTGACGTATCCTATTTTCGTCTCGCAAGCTATGGCTCCTTCAAGCCCCGGACCGACAGTACATGTCACGGGCCATGAAAGCGGTTTCGTGAGTTCCGGCTCCGGCTCCATCTGGGTCTCTTCTTTGGCCTTTCTTTTCGCCTCCAGAATAAGATCCGTTATCGCCCTTGTGTCATTATTCCGTATGTGAAGCATGGCGCTCCTTTGTAGTTTGTTAACCAGTGAGATTATACAATAGTTCAGTCATGCGTGACAATAAATAAGAGCTTATGTGGTGGGACAGGTTTCTTCAGCTGAAGTGTAGCGGCGGGCGGGAATATCCGCCCGCCGTGGGTTGAAACCTGTCCCTTTATTTTTACTTTTATTGCGACCTTTATGACAATCTGTCTCGATAATCGGTATAACCGAATTTTCTGATAACACGGAGTTTTTCTTTTTGGGGGGAGTAGAGGGCGATGTCGGGAAGATTCACGCCGTTAAAGGTATTGTTCTTGACCATCGTGTAATGGGCCATGTCCTTGAAGATCAGCCTGTCGCCTATCACAAGCGGTTTACGGAAAGAATAATCCTCGATCACGTCGCCCGCCAGGCAGGTAAGACCACCCAAACGATATGTGTGTTTAAATTCGCCGGGTTTCCCCGCGCCTTCTATTTGGGGTCTGTACGGCATCTCCAGCACATCCGGCATATGCGCCGCGGCAGACGTATCGAGTATCGCGATATCAACTTTTTTATCACGGATGATGTCCAATACGGAAGCGACAAGCACACCGGTATTAAGCGCTATTGCTTCACCCGGTTCAAGGAACACTTTAACTTTATATTTTCTTTGAAAATCCGTCACGAGCCGGCATAATAGGCTCACGTCATAGTCGGCACGCGTGATATGGTGCCCGCCGCCGAAATTGACCCACTCCATTTTTTTTATAACATCGCCGAATTTCCGTTCGACCGCCTTCAGAGTCCTTTCGAGCGCGTCTGAATTAAGTTCGCACAATGTATGAAAATGCAGCCCCGTAATGCCGTTAAGGTCTTCGCCCTCGAAATTATCCCTTTTTATCCCGAGCCGCGAACCCGGCGCGCACGGATCGTACAATTTCACTTTCACTTCCGAGTGTTCGGGATTGATGCGCAGTCCGCATTTTATCGAAGGTTTATATTTAAAAACCGTTTTTTTGAAATTTTTCCACTGCGAAAAAGAGTTAAAGATAATATGGTCGGAATACTTCACCAGTTCTTTAAATTCGTCCGGCCTGTACGCGGCTGCAAAAGTGTGGACGCTTTTTCCGAATTCTTCGTAACCCAGCCGCGCCTCGTGCAGCGAGCTCGCACATACACCCTTCAGTTATTTCCTGACAACAGGGAACGTACTGAACATCGCGAAACCTTTAAGCGCAAGTAGAACGTCACATCCGGTCGTTTTTTGAACAGAAGAAAGTATTTTGAGGTTTTTCTCCAGGAGCCCTTGATCTACTACGTACGCGGGAGTATAGAGTAGTTTCTGAGAGATCTTATTGAAAGCATTCATTTTCACATAACCCATAAACCGTAACGGGCACCCTAAAGGGTGCCCTACAGACTACTGATGCCAGGAACCTGGAGCCTGTCTAAGTTCTATCCTCAACGACCCACGGCAGGCCGTGGATATTGAGTTTTTCCATAAATGGGTCGGGGTCGAATTCTTCCACGTTAAAAACGCCCTTATCTTTCCAGACGCCTTCCAGCATAAGCATGGCACCTATCATCGCCGGGACACCCGTAGTATATGAAATTGCCTGGGCTTTGATCTCTTTATAACACTCGGCGTGGTCACAGATATTGTAGATATAGATCTTTTTTCTCTGGCCGTCTTTCACGCCTTCGATCATACAGCCTATATTCGTTTTCCCGGTATAATTTTCACCGAGAGAAGAAGGTTCCGGCAGCACGGCTTTCAAGAATTTTAGCGGAACTATTTTTTTGCCCTCGAAATCCACGGGGTCTATCCTTGTCATGCCGACATTCTGCAATACCCTTAAATGTGTGAGATACTCCTGCCCAAAGGTCATCCAGAACCGTAAGCGTTTAAGCCCTTTAATGTTCTCGACAAGCGACTCGAGTTCTTCGTGGTACATAAGGTACATTTCTTTGGGTCCGGTGCCTGGAAAATCGAACGTTTCATGCACCGACAAGGGATCCGTTTCCTTCCACTCGCCGTTCTCCCAGTATTTGCCTCTTTGCGTTATTTCCCTGATATTTATTTCGGGATTGAAATTTGTCGCGAAAGCCTTACCGTGAGAACCCGCGTTGCAGTCCATGATGTCGACGGTGTGTATCTCGTCAAAATAATGCTTCGCGGCGTACGCGCAGAAAATATTTGTCACTCCCGGATCGAAACCGCATCCCAGAAGCGCCATCAAACCTTTTTTTCTAAATTTAGCGCGGTAGTCCCACTGCCATTTATAACAAAATTTCGCTTCGTCGATAGGTTCGTAGTTCGCGGTATCCAGGTAATCGACCCCTGTTTTAAGGCAGGCATCCATTATATGCAGATCCTGGTACGGAAGCGCCACGTTTATTATAAGATCGGGCTTATACGACTTTACAAGTTTTACGGTCTCATATACTTTGTCGGCATAATGCTTTGCGGTCTTTATGCGGCGCTTAAGTTGTTTCGCGATCTT
>JADFYD010000143.1 GCA_015233235.1 Candidatus Omnitrophota bacterium
GGCGAAAGAGGCCGAGACCCATTTCAATTATGAGTATGCCGCTACATTGTATAAGCAGGCCGCGATCTATTACGAAAGGGACGGAGAGTTCACACATTACGCCGAATGTTTTTATGAGGCCAAAGAAAGTAACAGGAAAGCTCTTGGTTATCTTTTCCTGAAATCGAGAAAACATCATGTAGCCCAGGGCTCCCGTGACTTTAACGCTTTTCTTGCCACTCTTAAGCTTGTCCTGAAGTGGTGCCTGCTGACGGCCTCATATCTCATCTGGGGGCACGGAGAAAAACCGACAAGGACGCTTCTTGTTTCCATGTCAGTCATTTTGAGCGCGTCTATTCTTTTCTCTTTTTGCTCATTGGCGAAAAACGGAGTGCCTTTCATCCCGAATTATTTTGACGCTCTCTATTTGAGCGTCGTGACGTTCGCGACGATCGGGTACGGCGACATAACACCGCTCGGTCCGGCCAAACTGGTAGCGATGGCCGAGGCGTTCGGTTCGATGTTCCTCTTGCCGCTATTTCTGGTAGGCTTTTCGCGTAAATATCTGAGGGTCTAGTAGCCAAATTATTTGAGTAGGCGTTTCTTCATGAGGACCATGCCCAGGTAAACGGTGACCGCGGCTATTACCAGGAGAGCAAGAAGTTCCGCGGTTTGCAGCCACCCGAAATCCCCGAAAGTGATACCGCGCATGACCGAAACGAGAAAAGTGAGCGGCAAAAGGTGTGCCGTATATTGCGCCCAGGGCGGAAGTGATTGGATAGGGAAAAAGACGCCGCTAAAAAGGAACATGGGCGTTACGAAAAGAAAAACCGGAAAATTGAACATCTCTATATCTCTTACGACGGCCGTAAAACATATTCCGAGTCCCGAAAAAGTCATACCGGCCAGAAAAGTGACAGGCAGCATGATAAGCGCCGCGCGAAGTGGGATAAGACCCCACACACAAGCTATGGAAAGCATGATGGCTCCGGCAAAAAACGATTTTGTCGCGCCCCAGACGATCTCTCCAAGTATGACGTCTTCCAGCATAAGAGGTGTGGATAACATGGCGGCCCAGGTCCTCTGGTAATACATCCTGACAAAAGAGGAATAGGTGGTCTCGAAGAAGCCGTGGTTCATGACGGCCGTCGCGGCGAGGCCGGGCGCGAGAAATTGAAGATATGTCAGCATTTTTCCGCCGTATGGAACATCCTTCACCATGCTTCCTAATCCTACGCCGAAAGCGACGAGGTAGAGCAGGGGTTCCAGGACCGGGGGAATAAAGTTAACTTTCCATGTCGCTTTGTATACGTCAAAATGTCTCTGCCATACCCGCCACGCGCGCCAACTGATATTTTTTAATATTTTTCGCATCTTATGATTCCCTGAGCTCCCTGCCGGTCAGTTTCAAAAATACATCCTCGAGATTGGCCATCCTGAGCGCGCAGAAATCCTCGCCGAATTTCGCGGATATTTCCGGCCATAGGGAAGGCACTTCTTTCCCATGGATAAAATAATGAGTAGGGGTCTTTTCGTGATCCAGTTTTTTTTCTTTCAGGTAACGCTCTATCCCTTCGGTGCCGGAGGCGATCTCCACGACCGAGGATCCGATGTGATCTTTAATCAGTGTTTTCGGCGTGCCTTCGACGATGATCTTGCCGTTATCCATAATGACCAGTCTGTCGCAGAGATGCGACGCCTCATCCATATAATGAGTGGTCATTAGTATGGTCGTGCCTTCTTTTTTAAGTTGATGAAGCTTTTCCCATATCTGGTGTTTCGATTGCGGGTCGAGCCCTGCGGTAGGTTCATCAAGGATGAGGAGTTTCGGTTTATTCAGCAGCGACCTGGCGATCATGAGGCGGCGCTTCATGCCGCCGGATAATTCGTCTATACGGGAGTTTTTTTTCGAGGAAAGGCCCATGAAATGGAGCAGTTCATCCGAACGGCGGCGCTCTTCGATCCCCACTATGTCAAAATATCTGGCAAAGACACGTAAATTATCGGCTACTCTTAAGTCTGTGTCGAGGTTGTCCTCCTGCGGACAGAAACCGATATCCTGTTTTATCAGGCGGGGGGCGAGTGCTGCTTGTTTGCCAAGAACGGTAAGTTCTCCGCCGGTCGGTTCAAGAAAACAGGAGACCATGCTTATGGTGGTAGTTTTGCCGGCACCATTCGGACCCAGGAAGCCGAAACATTCCTGTTTTTTTACCGAAAAATCTATGTGGTCCACGGCGGCAAGATCTCCGTATGTTTTTGACAGCCCTTTTGCCTCAATGACATTTACCAGCGTATCTTCCATGTGTATTCCTCGAGAGCGCATTTTAACATGAAGAACGGTATCTTGACTACATGTGTTCTATTACAGGAGAGCTTCCTTCTCCCAAGTAGAATACTTGCGCGGGATTTTGTTTTGGGATAATATAGAGCGGCATAGCCGCAAAAAAAAGAGGAGATAACGTTGTTCACAACGAAGTATGTAAGGAAGATCGCGGATGTTCCCAAGGAAGCCTGGGAGAGCGTATACCCGGGAGAGCTTGAGACTTATGATTATTTTAGGTCGCTGGACGAGTCTCATTTCGAGCAATTCGATTTTTACTATGTGATGGTCCATGAAGGAGAGAGACTTGTCGGCGCGGCACCGTGCTTTTTGATGAAATATCCACTGGATACTTCGGTTGGCGGGGCCCTCAGGCGTTTTACGAACTCTGTCAAAGAACGTTTTCCGGATATATTCAGTTTGAAAGCGCTTGTTTCGGGCATACCGATGGGGAACGGACAAATAGGCCTCTCGGGAGATAAGGTTGAAGTCCTAAAAGCGATACAGACGGCGATGGAAGAGATCGCCCGGAAAGAAAAAGCCGCGATCATCGCGTTCAAAGACCTCGATGAGACGTACTCAGCTTTATTTGCACCCCTTTTGAAAGAAGGTTTCGTCAAGATCGACAGTCTTCCCTCCGCGGAGATGGATATACCTTTCAAGAATTTTGAGGAATACTTGAAAACCCTGAGCAGCGCATCAAGGTATGATCTTCGGAGAAAGTTCAAAAAGGTCGACGGATATGTAAAAATAGATCTCGAGATCACATCGGTCCCCTCCGATGAGGCTTTCAAAGAAATGTACAAGTTATACCTAGGAATGGTCGATGAACATGAAATGGGGTTCGAGATCGTTCCGGAGGAT
>JADFYD010000144.1 GCA_015233235.1 Candidatus Omnitrophota bacterium
GGTAAATGGACCTTGGGATGAGAAGCGCTTCCCAGAGCACGTCGAATTCTTTTTTGGCGAACCATTCCGGATGCGCTTTCTCGACCACGCCGTCTTTCGAATTATCCGCCCGGTACAACGCGAGGAAAAGGTTGCCTATGGCACGGTCTTTCGCCGCTTCACGCGCTTTGGTCCTGTCGGCATTGGCCTTGTCGCCCGGATAAAGCGTGAACGGCCAATATTTCACCGTTGCCCTGTAACGGCTCTCTATGTCGCATGTCCAGAGTCCAAGACGGTCGGTGACATCCGACTCTTCTAATTTGACCTTACTGCCGAATATTTGTTGGCCCAGAGTTTCCAATAGCGGGATAAAATCGGTGTTTATCCATTCGACGTCCGAGGCCGCGGGCGGGCCGGTGATATTATCAAGTTCGGCGAAATAATCCACTATGAGCCTGATGGGATGTTTTTTCGTCTTTTCATATTCGTCGATGAGTATACCGGCCATCACTATGCCGGCGGCTTCCTGCGCAAAATATTTATCTCTCGCAAGCTCTTCGGCCTCAAAAGACTGTGTCAGTTTTTTGTTTTTATTATTGAGATATCTCCTCAATGGAAGCGACGGAATACCAAGTTTGTCATAGATCTTCACAGCCTCGATCACCAGAAGGTCTATGGAAAAATATCCGGCCTTGGCCTCATTCTCGTGCGGTTTTAAAATATACGCCGATTCGCCATTCTTGGATATTTCCCTGCCCCGCGCGTAGAGCTCTTTCGCGCCGAGTATATACCGTTCGGTCTGACAAATATCAAAATTTTCTTCGGCTTTTTTTATATCACCGGCGTGCGTATGTATTATTTTTGTGCATACGTCAAGTGCGTAGGTAATGAATTCATAGCTAGGGTCTATCTTTATCTCGCCCGCGTCCGCCATATAGTGCACGATCTCATGTACAAGGACGGTCCTTGTCGCCATGCGGTTCTGGTTAGGCCGGAGGAGTACCTTTTTCAATTCCGGATCGTCCATGCCGAATACGTTAAGGTAGAGATAGTTAAGGTTGCGGACATTCCCTATTATTGTTTCCTTTTTTTTATCGAAATGCTCATCGCTGAAATACTCTTCGGGAAGCATGTTCTCTATCGACATCGGGACTATGTCTTTTTTAAGTTTTCCCGCCCAATGTTTGCGCGCGGCATCGTCGTCGTACATCGACTCGGTCACTTCTTTTATCACGTCGTCCACCATGTCTTTCATGAATCCGGGAAGTTCCGTACGCGAAATACGCCGTATCTCGGCAGCCAGGTCAGCCGATATCCGCAGAAGCACCTGTGTCGCGAAAAACTCCGGCGCGAAATAAGTTCCGGAAACATCTTTTATGCTGTCCCATATCATGGTAGAAAGTATCGGTGAAACTTTCTCCTCATCGCAGATATTCATCACAAGGTTTGATTTTAAAGTAAGGTTACCGCCTGTAAGATCAAGAAGTGGTATTATTCGCGCGAGCGCCTTTACCAGCCTTTCAGCCATATACCCGTCGATCACCGCAGTCAAAGTGCTTTCGGAAATGTCGGATCTACCGATCTTCGCTATAAGTGTTTTCATCTCCTTATATGAAGTTAAGGCTTTTTCTCTTTCGCCTTTTATCGTGTATTCCAGTATCTTATCCTTCAATGTCAGGTATTGATCGATATCTTGTGTTAGATCCCGGGTCTCGTCAGCCCCGGATTCAGTCCGGGTCTGACTCGCCCGGGATGACAGTGTTGTTGTTTTTTCCGACACATTCTTCCGAGATGACAGTATTGATCTGAAATCGTAGGAGTAGCTCATGGCGCTTCGCGTGAGATCGGCAAGAAAATGGATATCGTTCCCGCTCCCCAATAATAGGTGCGCCATTTCGTGGGATACGACGCCTATCTTTTCGGAAAAACCGAGCCCGTCGTAATAAGGCGAAGCGATGTACACATTCTGTTCGGCTTGGGCACCTCTTGTTTTGTGGTGACCGAAATGGGCAGTAGCGGCCAGGAGCACAGCCTTTCCATCCTTTTTATATAAAAACTTGAACTGGTCCTCTCCGTTCGCCGGAACAAGAAAGAACATTTTAAAACGAGGGTTAGCAAGTAACTTCGCCATTTGCCCTAAATAGGACGAAAGCGTAAGTTTTGGATCAATTTTTATAAGCGCTCTTTCTATCTCGGCCTTAA
Source organism: Candidatus Omnitrophota bacterium (assembly GCA_015233235.1). Classification (GTDB taxonomy): domain Bacteria; phylum Omnitrophota; class Gorgyraeia; order Tantalellales; family Tantalellaceae; genus JADFYD01. The sequence goes on from JADFYD010000144.1 coordinate 2,182, forward strand.
GATACGGGGGAATAGTCTTTGAAAAATTTTCAAACGCCGTTTTTACGCCTTTTTTTATATCGGCGTCATTATATTTGACGGTATTATCGGCGGAAGTGTTTATGAGCGTCCCTATCATGTCGTTCAAACGGTCATGCTGGTCACTTGTCCATGTGCCGGAAGCTATATTTACATCGAGAGACGGAAGTTCCTGCGCTTTGAGAGCGATCTTCCGCACCGATATAGTCTCTTTTTTCTCGGAACCGCTGGCGCGCTCTGTGATCACGATATCATCGAAGGATGTGACTACCGTGTCCGACGCGAAAAGGTCCTTGTCACCGGCATAGAAGAACCGGTAAGCTTCAGTGCCGTCGGCAAGCGGTATCAGGATAGAATTATTGTCCCTGGTTAAGCCCTGAAGATCAAAGCGGGCCATGTAATCGGCCTTGCATCGACTTCCAAATAGTTCAGTTATCTGGGCAATGACCTTTTCCCGGGGAGTTATTTCTTTTAAAAATCTTTCGGTGGCCAGAATATCGGCGATCGTTCCGCTCAAAAAAGGAAAAACTGTTCTTTCTGCTTCGTTTGTCAGGATCTCCAGCGTAGGATTTGTCACTTTACCGGCGGCATTTCTAAGATTATTAAAAAATGATGTGGCGGCAAGGCATGTGCGGACCTCTTCCTGCGAGAGACCCATCTGGGTCGTGCTGAAGGTGATTAGTAACAGCAAACTCGTTACTTTGAAAAACATTTTGTTTCTAATGCACATCATATTAGTCGTTAGTCGCTAGTCGTTGGTCGTGAAAGTAAGAATAAAAATATGGGGACAGGTTTCAACCCACGAAGGGCGGATAAATCCGCCCTTCGCTACTCTTCTTTTGAGAAACCTGTCCCACCATATAAGCTCTCCTCTATGAGCGGGCATAACGAACATGTTCTCTCTTTATAATCTCTTTACTATTGACCACAT
>JADFYD010000145.1 GCA_015233235.1 Candidatus Omnitrophota bacterium
AGAGACATGTGAAGACTGCCGCTAATACCAGGTTGGCAAACGGCCCTGCCGCGGCTACGTTAAACTTTTCTTCCTGCGTAAGCTTTCCGAAATTAACGGGAACGGGCTTCATCCATCCGAATTTTACGGGGGAATGGACCAGGAACAAAGCGAGCGGTAACAGGAAGGACCCGACCAGACTCAGATGTTTGAAAGGGTTCATAGTCAGGCGCCCGGCTTTCTTGGCCGTGTCGTCGCCGTAGCTAAAGGCCAACCTCGCGTGAGCGTATTCATGAACGGTCACCGACATTATGAATATCGCGAAAAATGAAAGAGTTTTTATGATAGACACGGCGTTCACACCGTGTAAAAACGTCTCTACACCGGCAAAAGCGAGTGCGCCGCCGAATATGTACAAATTTGTATTTTCCCCGGAGCCAGAAAGGGCCTCAAAACGGTGATCGTCATAGATCTCGACGACGCCAAGGAAGAAATAGAAAAAATACGCCTTAACCCGTTCCCTTCTGGGATTTTTCCTGCGTATGTTCAAAGGGCTCGAAACTGTTTCGTTCGTCATGACGACTTCCCGTCCGTCCGTACGGGAAGACGATTCTTTCGACCAGTTCTTCACGCTTCTCGATATGCCCGAAAGGGATGCCGACGCCGTACTTGAGAACATTATATTTTTTGTAAAAGATAACATACGTAAAAAATTCTCGAAAAACTCTTCTGAAGCTCCGGAAATAAGTTTCGACGCCGCTCTTATGGCGGTAAAACTGTGGGAACAGTATTTCGCTTCGCGCGCCCCTGTTGAGGTGATCACGCGCTGGTTCGGTGATATTATCACGCGTAAACGTCAGCGCGCGGCGAGCCTGAATCTGGAATTGAAAGATAATCTTTCAAGACTGATAACGGAACTCGAAGACGCCAAGAGTTTCGGAGAAACTTCCCTGCCTGATCTTAGAAAGCAAACTGGCGTCATAAGAGCCGTAAATGACATCATAAAACTTAGAAGCGAATTATCGAAAAAAGAGGTCATGATCATAACCGCCGACGAACTTCTTACTTATGTGGCGGATACCAATGCCAGGAACACGGGTGTTGAGATCGATACTACATTGCTCAAGCTCAACGAAAGAAAGAATCTTTTGGACCTTGAGAATATACTCGAGTCGAACATCCTTGGCCAGAATAACGCGGTAGAACTTGTTTCTAGGACCATAAGGGTTTCAAAGAGCGGTCTTAAAAATCCCAATTCCCCTTTGGGTTCGTTCATTTTCGCGGGGCCCACAGGTGTCGGGAAGACTGAATTAGCCAAACAGCTGGCTTCGTCCCTCGGCATGTCGACTCTTCTTGTCGACATGACTGAATATTCAAACCGCGACGAGATAGCGCGCATGATAGGGGCGCCTCCCGGGTATGTGGGGTATAACGAAGGGGAGGGGTTCCTGTTCGAGCACATGAAGAAACACCCCAATACGGTGCTTATTTTCGATGAGGTCGAAAAGGCGCATCCCGACATAATGAACATACTTCTACAGGTGCTTGAAGACGGAAGATTAACGTCTAACCGCGGCGATACGGTGAAATTCGATAGGAGCGTGGTCATACTCACTTCGAACATGGGAATGACGAGGGTGTTTTATAAAGACGGCCGCCGCTATGAAGAACCGCTTGGACCAGAGATGGAAGAGGCATTATTATCGGGGGATAGCGCCCGGATAGAGGCCTTTAAAGAGAAAATGCGCGCTTCCGTGAACGAAGCGGCACGTGACTTTTTTAGGCCCGAGTTCCTTAACCGCGTGAGTGAAATGATAGTTTTTGATCCTTTGCCGATAGAAGTAAGAGAAGGTATCGCGAGGACCACTTTGGCCCGCACCGTTAACGCGTTAAAAAAGAAATGGGCCCTTAAGGACCTTGTAATAGGTAAGGACGATGCCGAAAGGACCGAAATATTCAGGTATTTCGCCCAAAAGGGCTATACCATCGCGGACGGGGCCAGACCAATGCGGAAGACCGTCGAGAAATTTTTTGAGGACCCGCTTGTTTTATTTATGGACAAAGCAAGAGCGAACATACATAAAGGCGATACTATAGCCGCCAATTTGCGAGACGGCGTTATAACTTTCACTCTCGTCCCGGGCGACGGTAATGGAACATTATCTCTCGATGTTGAATGTGTTCTTGGCAAAATTGCCACTCACCTTTCTGATAGGCCCAAAGATGTCTTGACAAGCGATGACCTTGAAGAGATGTTCGGTTTCCGTAAAGAAATGCAGGTGACCGACGGTGTCGACCCCGAATTCACGCCCAATACCAGGACGGATACCACGACAAGCGCCGATTTCCGTGTTAAAGATAAAGCGATGAATACCGTTATCCGCTACGCGCTCACGGTGATACCGGAGAATGCCACACCGGTCGTTTCCGAAGCCCAAGGCGCGGGATACACTGAAAAATTGAGGTTCGCTCTTTCTGATTGGATAAAAAGCGCCGTTACCGCGTCAAAAATGATGAACCTGGAATCTTATATCTGGGAAAAGAACAGCCGTACTATTGAAAATTACTACAGTCTTAAGACCGATGAACCGGATAAATTGATCGGACCGTACCTCGCCGGTATCGGCGAAGAAAAGGACGTATCGGTCACAAGGGAATTTAACGGCAGCGAATTTAAAGTCGCCGTGAGTTTTAATTCGCATCTCACGAAGCCTTTGCATCGTATCATATTTGGCACGAAATACGCCGACAAGGCCGAAATAGAAAAGGTAGTGCCGCGGTCACTTTCGGGTCTTGTGGCGGCCCAAAAAGCGCTTCTCGACCTGGGCGCTACGGTTGATTTTTATCAGAAAAATGACAGAACTTATTTTTGGGTAAAAATTCCTGTAAGTGAAGGCCCCGTGAGCGCATCAAAACCGATTGCCACGCGAGAGCCGGCGGCCCCTGCGCCGAAGCCTGCACCGGTAGAGCCGCAGGCGGTAGTCCCGGCAATCGAACCCGCCGTCGACATGTTATCGCGTATGTTGAAGGAAGGTTCGGAGCTGGAAAAAGATTACGCAATAAGAATGCTCGCCGTGATGCCCGATTTAGAATCTGTTACTCGATTGGCAGATACGTATAAGCTTTATGCCTCAGAT
>JADFYD010000146.1 GCA_015233235.1 Candidatus Omnitrophota bacterium
AAAGCCAACGGGATCCTTGGTTTTGATATAAAAACTATTTGCTTCACGGGCCCGGAAGACGTGTTGACCGCGACACTTTACAGTCAGCCCGCTATATTCGTTACGAGCATGGCGGTTTTGAATGTTTTGATAGAAAAGATCAAGGGTTCCCCGGTGGGCGGCGAGGGTATGGAGTTTTTTGCCCCGGAAGAAATACGTCTGGCAGGGGAGCTCGCGATGGGTCTTAGCCTCGGAGAAGTTACTGCTCTCGCGGCGTCCGGAGGAGTTAGTTTCGCCGACGGTGTAAAATTGGTGCAAAAAAGAGCCGAATTCATGGAGCAGGCAGCGAAAAAAGAAGAAGGCAAAATGGCTTCTGTCATGGGTCTTTCCCTTGAAAAGGTCGAAGAGCTTTGCAAGGGTTTGGGTTGCCAGGTCGCGAATTTGAACTGTCCTGACCAGGTGGTTATTTCCGGACCCGCTTCGGTGATCGATCTTGCCGCGGACCTTGCCGCGAATATGGGGGCGAAAAAAACAATTGTTCTGAAAGTGAGCGGGGCGTTCCATTCGCGTCTTATGCTACCGGCAAAAGAAAATTTTAAAAAAGTCCTTAAAGATATCGCGATAAAGGAACCGGCGATCGATTTTATAAGCAATATTGACGCTGAGAACACAAAGGATGCCGAAAAAATAAGGGAAAACCTCGCGAATCAGCTTGATAACAGGACATTATGGGAAGCTTCCGTGAGAAAAGTTATCGGCTGCGGCATTACCGATTTCCTTGAAATAGGGCCCGGATCCGTGCTGAAAGGACTGGCCCGGCGCATAGATAAATCCATCAGTGTCACATGTCTTGGCACATTATCCGAGATCAATTCTTTCCTGGCCTCCTAACTTGACTTTACAAAATCCTTATGCTAACCTTTGTTTGACAAGCGGCATTAAGGGCATATTGACTAAAAAATATGTTTAAATTTACTATTAATAAGAGGGCGGAAGAGTCCGTAGGCGTTGATCTTGGGGGACATTCGATAAAGATCGTCGCTATAAAACGGATACAGGAAAAGCCCGTTGTTTCCGCGTATAACTACAAAACCTTACCGTCTAAGCCGGATAAATCCTTCAGCATTTCGAATTTTATCAAAGAAGCTTTCAACGAAGTGGATCTGCATCCCGAAACCGTCAATATTTCGGTGGAGGGCCCGAGCGTGATAGTAAGGTTCATTTCACTGCCGAAAATGAAATTCGAAGAGATCCGCAACGTCATAACGTATGAGGCCGAACGGTTCATACCTTTCAACATTAACGATGTGTTCGTTGACTACGCGGTGCTGGGGGAAGTGCCTTCTACCGGTGAGATGAATATTATCCTTGCCGTCTGTAAAAAAGATCTTATAAACGAAAGGGTGCAGGTCTTCAAAAAAATAGGTATGCAAGTGAACGTTGTAGATGTGGTTTCAATAGCCGCGTTCAACGCTTTGATGGCCTCGAAGTCCATCCCTTCGGATACCTGTGTAGCGCTTTTGGACCTGGGGTACTTTGAGGCGAATCTGACGGTTGTTGACAAGGGCGTACCGCGTTTTATGAGGACCGTACCGATAGGCGGAAAAGATATCGCCAAAGCGATAGCAGAAGAGAACGGTATCAGCGAGGAGAAAGCCGAGGAAGAAAAACTTTCCGGCGAGAACACCAAAATAATAGTGGACAAGCCTACTTACACGGTGCTTGACGATCTTTTGAAGGAAGTGCTTTTGTCTTTCGATTATTTCGAGGACAAACACGCGACCAGGATCAAAGAAGTGTATTCGGCGGGAGGGCTCGTCTACCAGAAAGAAGTAATGGACTATTTCAATAAAAAATTTGGCGTCAAAGTAAAGACCTGCAATCCTTTGAGCGGCCTGGGGTTTGACGCGAATATTTCCAAAGAAGGAATGGAATCGGTGGCCAGCCGGTTCGCCGTAAGTTTGGGGCTGGCCCTGAGGTAAGAATGATAGAATTAAATCTGCTGCCTAAAGAATTGCGTGTTCAGAAGAAGAAGGACCTGCCTAAGATACCTCTTATCCCGATCGCCGTCGGGGTTTTGGCGTCGGTCATACTTCTTCATCTCACGGTAGGGCTTATGTGGAACATAAAGCGTTATACAAAAGCCAGGATGGATACCGTATGGGCAGAGATCCAGGATGGCAAAAAAAGAGCGGATGCGCTGGAGGCCGAGACAAAACTCGCGGAAAAACAGCTGAAAGTCACGAACGATATAGCGACGATCACCATAGAATGGACCGACATCCTGAGCGGGCTAAATAAAGCCGTTGTCCCGCAGATATGGCTTACAAGCCTGAAGCCCATCACTATCAAAACAAAAAATTGGAACATAAAAATGGGCGCGGAGAAATTCACTGACCTCGAACTGGTCGGCTATGCGTTGGGCAAGGCCGAGGCTCCGACGGTTGTGGGGAAATTCATCGAAAGTTTGAAATGGAACGACGAGTTTTACAAATATTTCAGCGAAATAAAGCTCGAGGGTATCAGACATCAGAAGATGAACGATGAGGAAGTGATGGAATTTAAACTTTTATGCAAGTTTAAGGCGCGGGGCAAGCCGGTCTTGGCCCCGAAAGGCATAAAGAGCGCGAAGGTGAACTAAATAAAAATGAAACTGCCTGATAAAATCGAAAAAATAAAGAATTTTGTCGTGGATCCCGCGAAAAGGATGTATCTCGTAAGCGGAAGCCTCGCGCTGGCGGCTGTCCTGTACTTTACCTGTTTTGTGATCCCGTTAACAGGCGCTGTTTTGATCCTTTCGTCCGATACTAACCTTTTGGAGAAAAAAATATCCATTGTCAGCGGTAAAATTACCGAGATCCCCCGTATGACGAAAAAATTGGCTGACCTGAAGGCGGGGCTGGGGAAATTCTCGAAAAGTTTTCCCGCCCAAAAAGAGATAACGACGCTTTTGGAAAGTTTTGCCCTCATGGCCAGCAAAGCCGATATACAGATCCTTAGCATAACACCGGATGAACTAAAGCCGCTCGTGATAGACAGTGTGGATAGCGAATATTACAGCGAAATGCCTATAAAAATAACGGCCAAAGGCGGATATCACCAGATGGCCAGATTTGT
>JADFYD010000147.1 GCA_015233235.1 Candidatus Omnitrophota bacterium
GCATCGAAATTACCCGCATCCAACCATTCCCTCTTGAACACGCTCGCGCCGAAAGCTACCGCATCGGCGCCGGCCTTAAAATAATCTTTTATGTTCTTCTCGTTGACACCGCCCACCGCCATAAGTTTAACATCATTGAGCGGGCCTTTAAGTTCGGTGAAATATTTCGGTCCGAAAACACCCGCCGGAAATACTTTGACCATCGCGGCGCCGGACTGCCAGGCCTGCAATACTTCCGTGGGTGTCAAAGCCCCCGGAAATACCGGTATGTTTTTGGTCTTGCATATTTTCATGATATTTCCTAAAAATGCCGGCATCACGATAAACTCCGCGCCCGCATCGATCGCTTTATTCAGGCCGTCTTCGGTAATGACCGTACCCGCACCGACGCTTATATCCTTACCGGCATGTTTGGAAAAATATTTTATTATTTCCGGAGCATTAGGAGTGTTCATAGTGATCTCGAGGGTCTTAAGTCCAGCGCTTTGACATGCTTCGAGAATAGGAGCGCTTTCGGCGAGCGTTATACCCCTAAGGATGCCAAGTATTGGGAGTTTGCAGAAATTTTCAATGTTCATATTATTTATTTCTAATTTTCAAGAATGCCGTTTTTGGCATTCCGTACGGGCTTCGCGATGCCCGTCGGGCTTGGACTTCGAGCCCAAAGGGCGAGAAGCCGACGGGCTGAGCGCAGAGTGAGGGCTGCCGCCGGAGCAGCCCGAACGTCCCGGTAGGAATGCCAAAAACGGCATCCCTGAAAACCCCCTACTCAACCTCTATCGGCGACATGCTTTCGAAAAACTTCTTATAATCGTCTTTGCTCGGCGTCTTTCTGAACGCTATAGCCGACCGCGGATGTTCGTTGAACATACCGGTGATCGCGTAGGGAATAATATATCCCCACTCGATCTTTTCCCTCAAAGGTAAAAATTCTTTCGAAATGACGTCCAGTACAGGTCTGATGTCAAACTTGGGATTTTTCAGAAAGCCCATCAGAAGTTCTAAAGGACAGTTTCCCGCTCCCCTGCCGATGCCGTAAATAGTGGCATCCAGGTAATTACACCCGTCGATGATCGCCTGAATCGTATTGCCGAACGCGAGCTGCAGGTTATTGTGCGCGTGAAAACCCAGCTCTTTTGTCTTGATGTATTTTTTGCCCTTCTCCACCAGAAAATCGACTGTATCGGCGTACAAACTGCCAAAACTGTCGACGATATAAATAACAGAGGCTTTGCTTTCCTTTTCAAGCTGGTCGAGCGCTTCATCGATCTCGCTTTCTATGGCCGTCGAGATCGACATAATATTGACGGTGGTTTCGTACCCTTTGTCCGCGAAATCATTGACCAGGTCTATCGCCTTGTCGATATCCTTCACATAGGCGGCTACTCGTATCATGTCGATGATGCTGTCCTTTTTCGGCTTAATATCATCTTTCTCGACCCTGCCGATATCTACCATTACGGATAGTTTTGTATTTGATTCTATACCTTCGGTGGCCCTTTTTATCACGTCTTCGTCGCAAAACTTCCATTTACCGAATTTATCAGCCGACATAAGCGACTTTGAGGCCTTGTAGCCTATCTCCATATAGTCTACACCCGAAGCGGAGATAGCTTTATAAACCTCCCTTACAAATTTATCCTCGAAAAAGTGGTCATTTATGAGCCCACCGTCGCGGATCGTGCAGTCCAGTACCTTGATCTTTTCTCTATACACGTCACTCCTCCTTTATAAAAATAAAAATCCTGGGACACATTATATTATATACCCCTCACAAGTGGCAAGCTTTTATCCCCTCACGAACTCCGACAATATCTCTATGTGCGACGTGCGCGGGAACATATCGAAGACGGCTATTTTGTTCAGTTTCCAGCCGCTCTTTCCCTCAGACGGCGACAATATTTTAACGTCACGCGCGAAGCACGCCGGATCGCATGAGATGTAGTATATTCTCTCCGCTTCTTTTATCTCTTTGAGCCGGGCGGAAAAATTTTTGTCCAGGCCCTGCCGCGGAGGATCAATTAAAATGACGTTAAATCCCTTTTTATAACGTTCGAATACCTCGCCGAAATTCTCTTCAACAGCGCTTTTATAAAATTTATACCCGCCGAGTTTTTTATCGGCGACGGTTATTTTAGCGCATTCTATAGCGGCGCGGTCGGAATCTACGCATATTTTCATGCCGAATTTTGTACTGATAATAAAGGAAAAAAATCCGTTACCAGCGTATAGATCAAATAACACGCTGTCCTCCGGCATGGAAAGCTCTTTCATCCACTCGTCAAGTTTAAGAGAGATCTTTTCGGCCATACAACGGTTCGATTGCGTAAAGATATTGGGAGATGATGTTATCTCGACATCCCTGTAACGGTCCTTAAAAAATCTGTTACCCTGTTCTCCCGAGACCCAAACTCCCCCGGAAGCGTCGGATTTCAGCGTTACATCCTGTTTTTCATGCGGCCCGGCGCTTTCAAACGGAAGTTTTTTATTGAGATGCTCATCCGCCAAAACGCATTTTTTGATCGGAAGAATAGTCCTATTGTCCCTTTTATAAAATCCATAACCCAGGTTCGACCTGTGAAGAGTAATACTGGTGCGGTAATTATAGGGCCTCTCTGAAGGCGTTATTTCGATATCTTTTTCAACTATCTCACCGCCAAGCCTTTTCAGTAATTCTTTAACCTGTTCTTTTTTGTAATAAACTTCTTTCTCGTACGAAAGATGCTGCAGTTGGCAACCTCCGCATTCTTCGTAGTATATGCACTCAGGTTTTATCCTGTCGGGTGAAGAGGTATGTATCTTCGTCATATAACCTTTAACAAATTTTGGCGTTTCCTTTGTAACCGCGAACGAAACATCCTCCCCCGGAAGCGCCCCCTCGACAAAGCACACCTTCCCCTCGATCTTTCCCACCCCATCCCCCCCGAAGGCGAGGGAATGGATGACACATCGCATTGTTTTATGCATAACGTTCCGTCCTTACATAAGCGAGTTGAAGAGGCTTGTAGGGCATGTTCGAGCACGGCCGCTATAACCAGCCGCGCGCAGAATATGCCCTGT
>JADFYD010000148.1 GCA_015233235.1 Candidatus Omnitrophota bacterium
GATCAATTTTAAACGTGAAGCTCTTTTTTTGGCGGCCCTGGGTGAAGTTGTTTTCAACTTTCTTGTGCGGGTGGTTCTGCTTGCCCTGGTCCTTGCCGTATATAAGATCCCGCCGTCGGTAAATCTTGTTTGGGCCGCTTTCGGAGTTCTTGCGCTTATCTTGTTCGGTATGCTTGTCGGAATGACATTTGCGCCGTTCAACATCGTTTACAAAGACATTGAGTACGGACTTTTCACGCTGTTATCGGTTTGGTTCTTCATGACTCCCGTAGTTTATTCGGCGGCACCTCTCGGGATGCCCGCTATCATCGCAAAGCTGAATCCCGTGAGCCCCATGTTTTCGGCCGCCAGGAACTGGATACTCGGTCTCCCGGCAGGGCCGGGGGAGGATCTTTTAATTTATAGTGTGTGCACCGTTACCTTAATGTTTTTGGGTTGGGTGCTTTTCCGCCTGGCGATACCGCACATAATTGAGCGGGCAGGGTCGCAATGAGCACCGGTGAGGATATGATGGTAGAGGTAAAGAACGTTTCTAAAAAATACTGCCGTGATTTTCGCGCCTCCATGCGCTATGGAATATCCGACATAGCCGATGAAATAATTCTTAAAGAGAGAGGCCTCACAAGATTAAGGCCTCATGAGTTCCTGGCCGTCAAAGACGTTTCCTTTAAAGTGTCACGCGGCGAATGTGTGGGGCTCGTCGGTCCGAATGGCGCCGGAAAAAGCACGCTTTTAAAAATGATGAACGGACTTATTAAACCCGATGCCGGCGAGATATGTGTAAAGGGACGTACAGGCGCGCTGATAGAACTGGGCGCGGGTTTTAGCCCGATACTTACCGGCAGGGAGAATATTTATGTGAACGCCGCGGTGCTTGGCCTGTCGAAAAAAGAGACAGACAAAAAACTGGAAGGTATCATCGAGTTCTCCGGTATCGGAGATTTTATCGAGGCGCCGGTGCAATCGTATAGCTCCGGGATGAAGGTAAGGCTGGCCTTCAGCGTAGCGGCCGCTTTAGAACCTGATGTTCTGCTGGTGGATGAGGTGCTCGCGGTCGGTGATACGGGGTTCAGGATGAAATGTTTTGGTCATATCCTGAACCTTATAAAAAAAGGTGCGGCTGTGATCGTGGTGAGCCACAATATGATAGATATTTCCAGGGTGGCGGGACGGATGATCGTGATCGACGCTGGTGTCTCGGTGTTTCAGGGTAACGTGGACGAAGGAATATCCGCGTATCAGGGGCTGTTCATAGACCGTCGTTCGTCGTTCGTCGTTAGTCGTTCGTTGGATGAAAACAAAGCGGATGGGCCGAGATTCGGAGAAATTATGATTTCCAACATCAGCGGGGAAAGAACAAATAAGTTTAAAACGCATGATGATATCATCCTGGATATTTCGATAAAGTCTAATGTAGAAGTGCCGGGCGGCCGGATGATAGCGCATATCGAGGCGCCGGAGCTGGGTATACTCGGGGCTTTCGGGACGCCGTATAAAAACTTTAAGTTCGATATCAAAAAGGGCGAGACAAAAATACGGCTTGTTCTTTTGGATATTCCGCTTTTGATGGGTATGTATCATATGCACATAGACCTTTATGGAAGCGGGGTAACGGATTTTTTTGATCGAAAGATAGTGCCATGTGCTTTTGAGATCACCGGCCCCAAGACCGATGCTTTCGGCTTCGGCGCCTGTCATACAGTCGATTTCAAGCATTCATGGTCTCTGAACTCTGAACTTTGAACTTTGAACTCTCGAAGGAGCTATATGCGCCCGAAGATATTACTCATAGACGGCGATTTCCGAAAAGAATACTACACCGACATTCACGCCGCTTTTGACGCTGAATGGATAAGCGTGAATTCCCCGGCTTTCCTTGACAAAGATACCGGGTTTATTGATCTTGCCATGGTGAGCGATGAACGGGCTATTCCTTATGCCGCCCATACCGTGGCCGAACTTAAAAGGCGCAATATCCCTACTTTGCATGTTTCGGATGGAATACTAGAGTGGCGTAATGTTTGGGAAAATCCGATGCATAAAATTGGCGTTTCGCCAGCTATGCCTCTCTTTCAGCCGGTCCTTTGCCATAAAATAGCCTGTATCGGGCGGTCTCAAGCCCGTATACTGGAATCGTGGGGGAATTTAGGCAAATGCGAAGTTGTGGGTTTTCCCAGATTCGATAAATTACTGGATCGAAAAAAGAATATAGGTACCGGAAAGGTCTTGTCGGGCTGTAAAAGTCTTACATTTCTTGTAATGACCGCGCGGACGGCCGCCTTTACGGCCGAGCAGATCGAAATAGTGAAAAGAAGCCTGATCGACCTAAAAACATGGTTCAGTAAGAACGGGATAGTGAACGCTTAAATTCCTGGAAAGAAGACGGATGGCGAGTTCACGTGAGGCGTAAAGATCGGCGAACATCTCGCCGAAAAGTTTAAAAGCACGTTTTAGGAACGGTTTTGAGTCATACCTGGTTTCCAAAAGTTTTCCTCCTCAAGAAAAGCTCCGCCAGACTAAGATCCTTTTTATCAGTGATCTTAATGTTCGTCTCTTCGCCCCGGATGACATGCACCTTCTCACCCATCGACAGCACCAGCCCCGCGTCGTCACTCGCGTCTTTGATCCCGCCGGAGGCGGCGAATTTGTGCGCCATAAGTATCGTATAATAATCAAACCCTTGCGGAGTCTGGACGCTGCGGAGTTTTTTTCTGTCAAGGATCCTTATGATCGCATTGTTCTTTACTTTGACCGTCGTGTCCGTGACATCGACGGCAGTCGTCACTGCACAGTATTTTTTCGCTGAATCAAGCGTCTTTTTAATAAGAGTATCAGTAACGAACGGACGCGCGGCATCGTGTATCAGAACATATCTCGTGTCTTTAGGACAATTGTTAAGGCCGTTATACGAGGACTTTTGGCGCGTTGAGCCGCCTTTAACGATCTTTTCAACCTTCATGAATTTTGAGCTTTTAACGATATTTTTCAAAAGTGT
>JADFYD010000149.1:0-2395 GCA_015233235.1 Candidatus Omnitrophota bacterium
TTTGTGAAGAATGCGGTAGTCAATTTGGGGGCATCATACCTTTTATTTGTCTGGGTTGTCGTCGTAGGGGCCTCAAACGCCGCTAACCTTACGGATGGGCTTGACGGCCTTGCGATAGGATGCACCGTATTTGTTTCTCTGGCTTACGCAGTAATGGCGTATGTTACCGGCAACAGCATAATGAGCCATTATTTGCAGGTATTTTATCTTCCGGGCGCCGGAGAGCTTGCCTGTTTTTGTGCCGCACTTGTCGGAGCCGGATTGGGGTTTTTGTGGTTCAACTCTTTTCCCGCAACGGTGTTCATGGGTGATACCGGCTCACTTGCGATAGGCGGCGCGATAGCTATCGTAAGTGTGATGTTGAAAAAGGAATTACTTCTGGTCATAGTCGGCGGGATCTTTGTTTTTGAAACGGCCTCGGTCATCATTCAGGTAGCGTCCTTTAAACTTACTGGTAGACGGGTTTTTCTTATGACACCGATACATCACCACTTTCAAAAACTCGGCTGGCCGGAGTCTAAAATAACGATAAGGTTTTGGATAATCGCGGCGATATTGGCGCTTTTGAGTATGGCCGCGTTCAAAGTGATGTAGAAAGGATCGATATGGCTTTGAATAAAAATAGTTTCAAGGGTAAACAGGTGCTCGTAATAGGTCTTGGGGACAGCGGTTTTGCCGCGGCGAAATTTTTGGCGGAGAGGGGCGCGGTCGTAAGCGTTACCGAAAAAAATTCCGGACCGACTGTCCTTGATATGAAAACAAAGCTCGAAAAGTACGCGGTACGTTTCGAGATAGGTAAACACACAAAAACTTTCGCACAATCCGCCCAGATCGTTATACCATCGCCTGGGATCGACCATAACTCAGCGGAATTCGCGCTGATCATTCCCGGCGGCGCCGTAATAATAGGCGAACTTGAGTTGGCGGCGATATTTAACAAGTCCACGGTGATCGCGGTCACAGGCACTAACGGTAAAAGTACCGTGACCAGTTTAATAGCGCACATTCTTAATTCATCAGGCAAAAAGGCGATAGCCTGCGGCAATATAGGGTTTCCTTTTGTGAACGCCGCGGAAACTTTGACGGAAAAAGACTACGCGGTAGTGGAAGTCAGCTCTTTCCAGCTCGAGACGATCGAAAGTTTCAGACCACATGTGGCGATCCTGCTTAACATTACGGAAGACCACTATGAACGACACAAAACTTTTTCCAATTATGTGGATTCCAAGTTCAGGATCTTTCAGAACCAGACTAAGAGTGATTGGGCGGTACTGCATTCTTCGGTCAAGGAATACCTCCCTAAGTACGAACTCGCTTCAAACGTTTGTTTTTACGGGGATAAAGAAGGCGTTTTTATATATGAAAACGGTAAGATCATCGAACGGTCGCACGCGAAAAATAAAATTATTGCGAAGACAAGCGAAATACCGCTTTTAGGAAGACATAACTACGAAAATATTTTATCCGTGCTCCTGGCCCTCAAAGCCGTGGGGATAGGCGCGTCAGAGGCTGTCGCTGCGATAAAAACTTTCAAAGCGCTTAAGCACAGGTTCGAGGTAGTGGGCGAGATAGACGGCGTGCGCTTCATCGATGATTCGAAAGGTACGAACATAGACGCTACTAAACAGGCGCTCATAAGCTTGGATCAAAAGGCGGTGCTTATCGCCGGCGGCAGGGATAAAGGAGGTAATTACAACGTAATTCGTGACATAGTCAAAGATAAGGTCAAGGCGATAGTTGTTATAGGGGAAGCGCAGGACAAGATCTTTTCGAGTTTTTCCGACATTGTTCCGGTCATTCGAGCCGTGAACCTTTTTGAAGCCGTTAAAACGGCAAAAAATAATTCTGAAAAGAACGATGTCGTGCTTTTGTCACCCATGTGCTCGAGTTACGATATGTTTAAAGATTACAAAGAACGTGGCGATGTTTTTAGACGGTCTGTGCAAACCCTTATGGCTGAAAAAGCAGCCATTCCCGCCGGGAAATACAAGGGGGAAAAGTGAATAAATACGCTAGAATAATTTTTTTCTGTGTTGCCGTTCTGCTCATGATCGGTACGGTGATGATATACTCTTCAAGCGCGATCTACGCGTATAAGAATTGCGGCGGAGACAGCCTGTATTTTGTTAAAAAACATATGATTTTCATGGGGATCGGATTCGCGGTGGCATTTTTTTGCATGACAGTTCCCGCGGCCTTTTTGAAAGACCATGCTAAAACTTTTTTGTTCATAACTGTTATTCTGCTTATCATGGTCGTTACCCCTGGGATCGGCTCCTTGGCCGGCGGCGCGCGGAGATGGCTTAGATTCCATAACTTTGGGTTTCAACCTTCCGAATTCGCGAAACTTGCTGTAATTGTTTATGTGGCGGATTTCTCGCGGAGAAAGAAATAC
>JADFYD010000149.1:2465-2949 GCA_015233235.1 Candidatus Omnitrophota bacterium
TTTTATGGTAGTTTTATTTTTCGCGGGGCTCGTACTTCTCGAACCTGATATGGGAACGGCATTTTCGATATGCGTCATAGGTATACTCATGCTTTACAACGTGGGTGTAAAACTCAAGTATCTTTTTTCTCTAATGATGCTTTTTCTCCCCGCCGTGCTGTATGTTGTCATCGCAGCGCCGTACAGGCTCCAGAGACTCGTGACGTTCTGGGACCCGTGGAAAGACCCGAAAGGCGCGGGATTTCAGTTGATACAGTCTTTTATAGCGCTCGGTTCGGGCGGCTTGTGGGGCCTTGGTCTGGGAGAATCACGGCAGAAATTGTTTTATTTGCCTCAGTCACATACCGATTTTGTGTACTCGATCATAGGCGAGGAAACGGGTTTTTTGGGTGCGGTATTCGTACTTTTACTTTTTGCGACGGTTATTGTTTTTCTGCTTATAGTGTCCAATAAGATCCATGACCCATTCATTTCGCAATGTGTG
>JADFYD010000014.1 GCA_015233235.1 Candidatus Omnitrophota bacterium
CAGGAAGACTTGATACTTTCGCGCCCAACGCTACGGTCGTGCATATTGACATAGACCCGTCAAGTGTGAGCAAGAACGTTGAAGTGCATATACCCGTTGTGGGCGACGCTAAAGATGTTCTTAGGGATTTGCCCCAGCTGCGCTTAATTTTTCTACAAGATCCTCGAAATTCTGGAGACTCCCTCTTATCGAGCTTGCTATATCGGAATTACTGCGTATATTAGCGAAAAGAATCGATACTTCGTTATACTTCATCGCGAAGTTTAGAACGGCCCCTAAAAGTTCTCTTCGCGACGTACCGGGATTGGCCGCCATGTATATTTCTACCGTCATCATGAACCAGGCTCTTAAAACCGGCCACCCGTGTTTCCCTGTCCGCACAAAATCGGATAGGGCCGATAACTCGGCCGTACAATTCGCCAGATCCACCGCGACGTACCCGCTGTGCGCCTCGAATTTTCTGGCAATGTTATCGACAAAGAGTAAGTCTATCTTTTTACCGGCAAAAAGTTCCAGCATCCCTTTTAGGAATATAGAAGCTTTCTCCCTGAGAATAGCCTCCGCGATGGACTGGCCCTCATCCATACTGAAAGTCTGCGGCGAGACTGCGGCAGGTTTGTCCGATGGAGTATTCATCGGTTTTGCTACATCACTTCCAACATCTTGACCTTTCCCGCTATCGTCCCTTAATAGCTGCACTAGAGCCTTTTCTATCTTTCCGATTGGAATGTTATCATCCTTTTCGGCCCCACGTGCAGGCAACTCCCTTTTTTTGCTATTTGTTGGATATACAAGCCGTATTATCCTGTACGTTTTCGATATGATGATAACCGCCAAAAATAAAAGGGTTAAACCCATAAAAACACTTTTCATATTCCATTCCAGGTATCCGGATGTCTCGTCTTGTTGGTATTTGCAGATCACGCTATCTTTCTTAACTTCCTGCCCGGCTATCTTGAGAAGTTTCTGCCCGAATTTATAAGTATCTTTATTCCCGCGGTCGATGGCATTAACAAGATCCTCAAGTTCCCTGAACGCTTTTAGTCTCTCCACCGATTGACCGGCCATGAACCTTGAAAACACTTCTTCTAATTCCATTCTGAGTTTATAGTCCTCCTTTATCTTTTGATCCTCTCCTGACTTCCAAAAACACTTCATCAGCCTGGTGCCCCGCTCAAGTTTATAAAGATCCGCATGGTTATTGTTGGTCGAGAGTACGCCATCACCGTTATATACGGTACCATCGCCGATAAAGGCGTAGGCTCCGGCCCCGCGCACCAGCACCCATTTTATCCGCGCGAATAGATCGCACTTGCCGCGTATTTTCTTGTGAGCCTTGAGATTATTTATGACATACGGCATGACCTTGCCGGTCACGTTTACGGTATCATCATAAACACAATTTTCCATCATCCATTCATCAATCGCGTTTATTCTCCCCTGGATAAAGCGGTCCAACTCGGCCAACACGGGCTTAAATTGTTCAGGTATATCACGCGGATCCCCAAAATAGATCTTATACATGATCGCGGGATCTTTCGAGGAGTTCACCAACCGATTTATGCGATCGGCGATCTCTTGCTTTTCCCGCGAACCGTATCCGCATACGGTGCGCAGTTCTTCAGGCATTTTCGACATCTCTTCTTTTAAACAGTCATAATAGAAATCTCCGGCATTGACAGATATATTCGCGTCCCACCGTGGAACATGAACCGTAAAACCGCATTCTCTGCCGATGCTTTTTTCGCATTTTATCCACCCCTGGCCCATGTATTTTAGATCAAAGTTTTTTTCATCTTCCGGATTATCAAAAACTATCCTCTCGGGAAGGCCGTTCTCGAGATAATACAGTTTTATCCAACGGCCTTTTTTAACATTGTTCATCTTGTAAGAAAATGACGCGTCCTCACCGGTCTTCTTTCCGGCGGTTTTCAATGTCATTATGTCAAGTATACTTTTGCCACGCATTTGCTTGTCAGGTCTTACACCGTCGTTAAAACCATTTATCGCCATCTCTCCCTGTCTGAGACCCTCGACATGGCATATCACCTCGGGAATGTCGTAAATGCTTCTATTCCTGCTTGCTCCCTCAAAAACCCCTATCAGGCGCTTTAATACGGGATCATCCGCTGAAAAATATTTACTGATAAACGGCATACGACCCGCCAGCCCCGTCGCGCTTACGTCAAAGCGCACCGGAATTTTTTCTCTGATCGCGGGGGTCATCCACATCAAATTGAACAAGACCACGCCGAGCAAAACGATATTCAGGACCTTCCTGAAGCGTATTTTCTTCAGCCGATCCAATGCCTCGGCTATAAATTTAAGTCTCAGTAGTTTTTTCGCTAAATCAAAAAACGCTATCACCCCTACAAATGGCATTTTCAGCGCATCGACCAGATAACTAAAATATGGTGTTCTTGCAAAAAATCTCTTATATTGGAACAAGTATGGATATAGTTTCGCAGCTTTGTCCGCGGCAAAAGCCCGGGATCCCATAATTAGATATTTCGGCGAGATCTCTTCTCCTATCCTGTCCACAACCGCGGTAAACACAGTGGAATATGTTTTTTCAACGTGTTGGACTTCAGGCAGAGAAAATGACGGCAGATAGACGCTTTTATTCTGTTCCGCCGAGAGCCCTTTTATCGAGCCGGCCTTTTCATGAGAATCGAGCAGGCTTATTCCTTTTTTAGCTCCGGACACCTCGTCCATCACAGGCACTTTCAATCGTATGAGAAGTTGCAGCCACTTTTCCTCGTCCTTAAAATATGCTTCCGGCACTAAATGAAACTCCCGTTGTCCTCCGCGGGCGTTATCCTCATAATTTATGTAGAAAGCCATCTTTTCTATGTCAGGATCTTTTCTGGCATAGTCCGCAGCGCTAAGCACGGCAAGCCTGATCTTTTTAACCAGTTTAGGGCTCGTTATCCGGTCCGGATTCCGGGCGAGAGCGAGCATAACCTTTATGGCCTCGCTTTTTTTGATGTACGGCCAAAATTCCTCATAGGCCGGTCCGGTCCTTGATTCCGTAAGATAGATCCCCGGCGCGATGTCGGTAGAAACATTCCACGATAAAAGTTCCTCTCTGACATCTTCCGGCACAAATTCCCAATACCGCTCTACCGATGCATCCAACGGCGATGGCATCGCGAGCATGTCCTGCGTGACCCTATTGTATTCTCCTCCAAAATAAAGAGAGCTTACACCTAGTTTTCCAAAACGCAGGGCCGACCCGAAAATAAGTTTCTCATTGAGCCTTTTACCGTTAAGATTTATTCCCACATCACGCACCCCCGCAGTATAAAACTTAAGACGGTCCAACATGATTCTGTACTCCATCGCGGCTTCCTCTTTTGACGCGAAGCGTCTAGTCTGCCTGACCCTGGTCCCTGAATGCGCTACATCTTGCCCGGTCACACCGACTTTAGACATCTCATCGATAATTATATCGCCTGCCGCATCTTTACTTTGCCGTATACGGTAAGCGTACTTACCGGTTTTTTTTGTTTCGATCTCCACCCTATCTCCGGGCCTCATGTTCAGCCAAACTGTATAAAAGCCTTGTCCAAAATGCTGTTTTTTGGTCGTCTCGTCCATCGGGAAAAGCTTATTCAATATTACATATTCGTCCATCCCCGCGCCTTTATCGTCTACTTCAAAAACCAACCCGTAACCGCCGGACTTGAGCGGGGCAAGATACATCCCCATGTCAATGTCGGGGAGTGCCTCCGCGTCAGGGTATGATTCCCTAAGAGCGTCTCTCGCGTTCTGCACAAGTTCTCTTGCCATGGTGGTATAATCCTGTGCGTTAGCTGCTATCTCCTCGTTAAAAGACTTTGTCACTTCGGGGAGGAACGGCTTCTGCGATAAATATTTTTTTACAGAAGAAATCTTCAGCTTTTTGGAGTAATACTTACTCTTCAAGGCCAGCACATGGGCCAGCGGAGTGCCTGCCTTCAAAGAATCCACGACATCCTTATGCCCTGAGTCGCCCATTTCGGCCATCTGCTTTTCCGGAATCTCGGTGTCCGGATCGAGTTTAAGTCTCAGCCAGAAATTTCTTATTGACGCGGGCGCTTTGCCTACCACTTTTTCAGATATCAGATCCCGTCCGGATATTCTTTCTCCATCGATAACAATGCCTTCGCCCAGCATCTTAACGAATCTCTTGACATCACCGGGGACGCGCGACACTTGAAAAACCAAATTCCTCATTATCCTGTCAAAAGCATCACCGTTCATTTCCCGTGCTGCCGGAACGATATGTTTCAATGCCTCCGCAAAAAGACCTATCACTTCGGTTTTTTCGGTGTTCCCATAAAGAAATTTCAGTAATTCTATTTTTCCGGAATTCGATAATAATTTTATCGAACCCTGGTCCATAAAGCACAACAGCACAAGTTCCTCAGCTCTCATATCAATGACATCTTCGTCCAGTAGATTTGCCTTAAAATTTCGGGCTAATATATCAGCGGTGTCAGCCGGAAGCATTGAGCTTTTAACTGCCGTTTCGGCAGGCGATAACGTTTCTCCTGTACCAGAAATACCGAAAACGTCCGTTCCCAGATTGTATTTGAACATGTACTCTATATTTGTGTCGGACACTTTTCTTGGCGGGAGCGGGGCCGCGAAATGATAGCGGAACTTTAAGCATCCGTTCTCTAAATTGATCGACTCCCATGCGATATCGGTGAAACCTTTTAACCTGAGAGAATCTATGTCCCCCAGACATTTCAAACGGTCATTGCGCACGTCGTACACAAACATTTTTTCTTCCGCTTCAGCCCTTTTTTTTCCCATGATGAATACATAATCTTCGCTTATCTGCCGGTACCTGTTGATCACCTCTATTCTGTCGTGCATGTCCCTAATATTGTCATTGCCATCAACTGTAAATAGTGATATGTTTTCATCGCCGGCATTCACTACGAAAAATTTTCCGCCGCATATGAAACAGTCCGGGTTTGATGTATTTCCGACATCGACATCCAGATATTTCAAAGTGTTTTTTTCCACGTCCATCGACGCTATCGCGTATTTATTGAGATCTAATCTGCCTCCTGGGGCGGTAAGCTGAACACTAAAGTATGCTTTCTTTCCGAATTTTTTGAGAAGAGAGACGTCCATCTTACCCGGGAAAACACTACCTACGGTAAAATTCAGTCCGTTTTTTGGACCCTCATACCGGAACTTCCCTGCCACAGGGTCGAATTCTATCGCTGAAATTTTGAATTCACTATTGCATATGGGGTGGTTGGGGATAAAAGTCCTCTCGGCTATTATTATAAAATTGGGACCTTCCTTGATCCCAATACGTTCGTATTCTTTCAGGATATCTTCTTTTGTAGCCTTTTTACCTTTAGCCAGCGATCTGATAAATACCCTTGTGTCGACAGGAATTTCCTCCCCTGTCTTCGGGTTTATCGTCTCATACCTCATCCCTTCGCCTTCTTCAGCGTCAGCACCATCTCCTTGTGTTAACGAACCAATGATCAGCCGGTGTTTTTCGTCTACCTCAAAAACTTTGTCGTCCCGGCTCAGTTTAACAGATCTCATTTCTTCGATATGCCTTTTAACTATTCTGCATTTCCCATCGAGAACGATATGGTCACATATAGCACAGCCGTGTTTTTTGTTCCTGTAAATGCTCATTATGTTACGGATCCCCTCATCGTCAAGATAGCTGTTTGAATATAAGAACTCATTGCCCGAGAGAAGCGGACTGTCGAGCGAAACGCTCCTACCGGTGTCAAGGTCGACGTAGTACTTAACAGACCTTTTCTGCCTTAAATAATGATGTTCTATGTTGTAAATAACAGCTTTGGTTTTTCGAAAAGCACCATCAAGGCTATTGTGCCCTTCATAAACATTGGTGATATAAGAATCCATTTCTCGTTCGATGATGTTTTTCTGGTCGACTACAAGTTCGGGTATAAATACGTACTTGGCCAACAGGTCAAGATAGAACGGGATATTTATGGGCATCGGTACGACCTTGACTGAAAAAATGTATCGTTGAAGTACCGTGAACAATATGAATATGCATAGCGACATCAACATTAAACAAACCCTTCCGTCAGTAGGAGATGTTAGCGCATACATGGTTTGAAATATCGGTAAAACAATTACGTCAGCCAAAAACGCAAAGTACGTCAGGCTCAACATAAGGCAAAGACCCACTAGTACATTAGTCTTAAAACCTCCGGTGACCGTCGCATTATACTCAAGCGTATCTCCTCCGCCCCTCGTAACATTGCAGCATACATTATTGGAACCTTCTTCAAAAAGGTTTTCGTAAACCCAGTTCCTCATGCTATTAACGAGTTTTTTAATGACATTCCCGGATTCTGCCTTAGCGGCCTTTTTCTCTTCATCTGTCACTGACCCTTTTTCCTGTTCTGCCGGAGATTTCCCCGGCGCCCACCCCACCACGGCCGTCGCATCCGCCGGCTTTCTCAAAGTAACTGTCAGATCCGGCTTTTCCTGCGCTTTAGCGCCTAGCGAGTTCACAAAACCTATTACCTTTTCTAACGCGGCCGCGTTGACGCCGCCTGTTGATAGCTTTTCGGCAACTTCTTTTTCTTCCGAAGGCCCTGAGGCAAAACGGGAAGACGCCCTGAGAATAGGTAGTAGTTCGTTCTCGGCGTTTAACGCTCTGGGGATATCTATCCGGCATTTTTCACCCGAAGACTCGAGAGCGCAATTTACCATTTTTAGTATCTCGGACACCCCTTCGGATGTTTCGGGTGTACTTAACGCGCCATTCTGACCGTTTTTCAGGGAAAGGAGTATGTCTGCTATAGTGCCATCAGCCACAAAAACATCTTCATTCACCCTGCTCACGGAGCCGAATCCGTCTTTTCCCTTACTTCCTGTCCCCGCCAAAAGATACAGGCTCCCGCCGGAGAAGTACGGATAACGTTCAAGATACTTATCAAGAAAATCTTTCTTGTGCCTGTAAAAGAACGGGCACAGTCTTACTACGGTTTTTCCGCTCATGGAATTTATACGCTCTATCTCTTTCAGCGCGGGAAGATAAACAATATTATTTTTCCCCGCATAAGCGATAAGGAACGGCCGCACCCGTCTCATGAACGCTCCATAAAAATCTTGTGCCGCTTTATCTTTTTTATGCAGGTACTCGACTACAGCGGAAAGTCCGTTTATGACCGCTATCACATCAGGCGGGTTTGTTTCTAAGACCCGATCGACTATATATAAAAAATCCTCAAAAACGTTCTCATCCACAATGACCTCGTCTTTGGCATCCGTAAGTTTCACCGAAGGCGGAAAGTTTATCCACAACTTCCGCGGCAGGGGCACGGCACCCGTAAAAGAACGTGAATCATGCGTCATTACTCTGCTTCCAACGATAAATTTTAATTCCATTTTATCGTCCTCGCCGCTTGTCAGGTCCCTGCTGATATTTATCCTCCCTTGTGGTTTTACCCCGGGCGCCGTGATCGCGCGATGTATTTCCTGATTTGTCCCGGACCTCACAAGCGGAAGTTTCATAAAAGCCGTTTCTCTGTCCATGCCCAGTCCCTGGTCAACTATATCAAACCCGTTCTCATGAGTGATTATTGAAACCGCCTTGTCACTAATAACGTAAGGTCTTTCTATCCCGTCTATTTCCACCATCCCCGCGCGGTCGTTTATGAGCTCGCCATTAAGGAATATCCTCATCTGATTAGACGCTTCGTAGACTTCCCTGAGATAATTCTCAAGCTCCGTTTTGCGGCCCTTAAAGTTCCCGCTCCTGACGCGTATAACGGCGCCAGGTTCACATTTTTCGACTTTTTCTTCCATGTCTATACAGCGTTTTCCGGAAGAATTCATGTAATAGATAACATTCCGCTTTTTTTCGCCTTTATCCCCTTTTCCCGGATGTTCCGGATCAGAAGCAGAAGTCGACCATACCGCATAATCGGCTTCATCGCCCGCCAAAAAAGCCTTTTTACCGACAGGACTGTTAATGAAACGCCATATTTGCAGAGAACCTTTACCGAATTGACCTATGGGCATATTTATGTGTTCTGATTTCAGCACACTATCTATCGAGTTATCCACAAGTTCTCCGACGGCGTTCGGGTCCTTGGATGTCTGCTGGAAAATGTGTTTTTCAAGCCCCTGTCTTTCCGGAGATTTATTTATTAAATTGGCCGCATCAGATTTGAGTACCAAGTCCTCGGTTTTTTCAGAGTTTTCTTCTCTTCCGGCGGAATACTGGCCCACAAAAGCGACATATCTGGCCCATTCAATGTTCCTCAGTCGTCCCGCAAACGGTTGAGTATCCGGCAAAATATTTTGTCCTGCTAAAGACCCGTAAACAACACCATTAAATTTATGCGTTTCTTCTACGCTGAAAGTCGGGACCTCAGGGCCTTTCAACGGATAACTAAAACAGAACGCTTTTTTCACGCGATGATCCGAGGGGATACCAGACAATTCATCAATTTTGAAATTTCCAGCGACATATTTACATTTTTTGGCAGCGGGACAAACTATCTTGAAATATTTTCCGCTATCTTCACCCTGCAGCACCTTCACTACGGCGGAAATGTTATCTTTATCCTCAATTATGTCGACGGTCTCGAGCAGGTTTTTTGACGACGCCTTCATTAACTGTATTTCATAAAATGTATTGAGATCCTCTACGGTAATTCCTTCCTTCCTGGTTATAAGACTGGCGATCATTTCGGTCTCAGCGGCGATTTGAAATCTGTACCGCGCATCCTTTGACCCTAGAACTCCGTCAAAAGAAGATATAACCTGAAGATGGTCATTCGCCTGGCGGCCCTGGTTTAAAATATCCGGGTCGGCGTTCACCACAGTTTCCCACAGGAAACATATAGTAACGACAAGAGATGTGATCTTAATTGTTAAATTATTTTTCATATTCATATTTGGGATAGCCCCTGATTCAATGCGCTCGGAATAATATTTAATTTTGATATCTTACTTTATTATAGTTTACATTGCACACTTAAATAGTCAAACAAAAATATCTTGCTTTTTTATATTTTACACATAAGCGGAAAGATCAAAAATAGAAGTAAAAATAATGGGACAGGTTTCTCTAATTACGGAGAACAGACAAACCCTCAGCAATTTCATGTGCCAGAACATTCCGCTGTTCGGTTTCGAAGCGACTTTTTTACCGACCAAAAGTTAGTCCGTCCCCGCATAAAAACATCTTGTTTACGCCGGGAAATAATTTGCGGGGGAATTTTCTACTGTTCGAAGCCGGAACTATCCAGCTCTTCAAACCGGCAAGTTTGAAAATTCAGGAATAACTTTTGGGGACCCGGGGCACAACAATAGGTAGAGGCTCTACCGATATGGTTGTGGCGAGGGGCGGTAAAAACCGGAGCAAGAAACCGAACAGCGGAATGTTGTTGTTTCTCTGATACACTAAAAGATGCCTTTTAGTGAGACACCTGCCCCTACCATAAGGATTGCATTCGAAGCTACATGTATACCCTCGGCACTCTCTCTCCAAGACCTACAAGGATTTCGTACGGGATAGTTTTAGCTAGTTTTGAAATGGCTTCTGCGGATATAACGGAGTTTTTTTGTTTACCGATCAAGACAACTTCATCGCCCACCTTGACATCGGGAATATGTCCGACATCGAGAAGTGTTTGGTCCATAGTGACAATACCAACCACTCTTGCAAGCACCCCGCGCACAAGGGCCTCGCCCTTGTTGGACAGAATGCGACCATAACCGTCGGCATAACCGATCGGGATAGTAGCTATTTTGGTATTCGCCTGGGTAATAAATGTCCTTCCATAGCTCAAGGCGCGACCCGGAGGAGTGTCTTTCAAGAACACAATTTTAGTTTTGAGCGTCATGAGCGGTGCAAGATCCAAAGTCTCTCTGAAACTTTCTTTTGGGTAGATTCCGTAAAGCATGATACCGGGCCGCACAAGATTAAATTGCATCCTGCCCCAATCGACAGTCGCGATACTGTTCGCGGCGTGCCGGTATTTCACTTCTATCCCTTTCCTTTCCATCCCTTTCAAAACGTGGTCAAAATTATTGATCTGCATTTCCGTATACATGGCGTCGCGGGCGGCGGACGAAAAATGCGTGTACACGCCTTCCAGCTCGATATTTTTCTCGGCATGGACTTTTTTTATCAGTTCCAGAGCCTCCTCATACCAAACCCCCAACCGCCCCATCCCGGTATCGATCTTTACGTGCACAATAGCTTTTTTCTTCAGACGGCGGGTGACCGATACGAGATCCTCAAGGAGCCTTTCATCGCACAGGGTAAGGGTGATATTATTTTTTACGGCGATCTGCGCTTCATCTTCCAAAGTGGAACCCAAGACCAAAACGGGCGTTTTAACTCCGTTCTCTCTAAGTTTCAGGGCTTCATCTACCGTAGCCACGCCGAGTCTCGCTATCCCGCATTTAATAAGCTCTTTAGACACCTCGACAATGCCGTGACCATACGCATTGGCCTTCACGACAGGCATTATCTCGACGTCTTTAGGCACGAATTTTTTAATCTCGTTAAGATTGTGACGCACATGTTTCAGGTTTATTTCAGCCCATGTCGGGCGGTAGGTTTTGGTGGTCATCTTGCCTCCCTCATGACAACGTTGCAATCGCGCGCATGCAAATAAATCGGGTCTAGTTCTCCCGGTGTGACCGTTTTCCCATCTTTCGCCAAAGCGATCCCCAAACGCCCGATGTCAACTGCTCTCGGGTACCAATCAAGATCTTTTACGACCTTCGCAAGTGGATATTTTTTAAAGATATCTCCGTTCTTCTCAACAGCATCGCCGAAAAACACGGTCTCATCTTTAAGTTCAGAAAGATACTTGTCAAGCTCGACCAGCAGGCACCCCGATCTATTCACGGGCGCTCCGCCGGAATAGTCATAAAGGCAGGCATAAACTTTTCCCTTCCTGGCGTCTAAAAGTGCCACTCCCAGCCTGGTCCCGGCACCAGGTTCGTATCGTCTAGCGATGCCATCCATTGTCGGGACAGCCGCGATCTTCATGTTTTTATTCGCCGTCGCGAAAGCCTTAACTGTGGCAACCCCCACGCGAAGCCCCGTAAAAGATCCCGGGCCCACACCAAGTGCGATCAATCCTATCTCACTCAACGTCCAATCAGCTTCATTTAGACACTGTTTTACCGTGGGAACAAGGATCTCACTGTGCCGCACGCCTTCGTCGCGGTGATATTCGCTAACGACCCTATCACCATCGAATAAAGCGATAGTCAGGAACTTCGTGGATGTATCGAATGCAAGAGTTTTCATAGCCATTCCATAACACGCCAAGGCCGTTTAACGGATAGTTACCCTTCTACAATGCTCCGATACATGCTCGATCGTTATTTCGATGCGCTTTTCCGGAAGCAATCCCACTATCCGCTCGGCCCATTCTACCACCGTGACCCCTTTCCCATAAAAATATTTTTCGTACTCAACAGTATCGGCAAAATGTGTTTCATCCAGCCGGTACACGTCAAAATGATAAAGCGGCATCCTACCGGTATATTCTTTCATAATGACGAAAGTTGGGCTGTTGACGTATTCATGCTCGTTCACGCCGAGACCTTTCGCCAGCCCCTTGACGAATACCGTTTTACCGGCGCCAAGCTCTCCCGAAAGAGCGACAAAGCTGCCGGGAGCAAGCGTTTTTGCAAGCCCGAAAGCAAGTGCCATTGTTTCGTCAGGTGTTGTGGTTATATGTGTTTTCATAAATGCTCAAAACCGCGCATTTTAAGGGTTTTCATCGAACCAGGCTTTCCTGAAATTTTCATGCCTTGCTTTTTATCAGTTATATCTCCGATCACAAAGAATTTTGCAGCCGTTTTTTTATGTGGTGACTCCGTTAAAAGTTTTTTCGCTTCTCGTGGCGGCATGGTGAACAAAAGCTCGAAGCTTTCGCCGTAGTGAAGCGCATCTTCCAGCTTTAATCCTCTGGGAAGCGGTATATTGTCCGCATAAAGCCTGCATCCAACTTCACTTGCCCGGCAAATACGCCCCAGGTCCATCGCTATCCCGTCAGATGTATCTATCATGGAGTTTACACGAAAATTCTTAACAAGAAAACGTCCCGCAGCGATGTGTGGCATAAAATTCAAATGTGTTTTCTTTCCGTCGCGGACGGGGCCGGTTATCAAAATTTTATCTCCGGGTTTCGCACCGCTTCTTTTCGCAACATTCTTTTTTTCAACCGTCCCCAAGATCCCTATATCCACTATTAAACGCTCAGACCCGTCTATGTCACCGCCGACAACGGCAATACCGAATTCGCGGCATACTTTGTCTATCCCATTATACAATCTGCGTACGATAGCGCTTCCGCCTTTACGGGGAAGCCCGAATGTCACAGTAATGAATTTCGGAATGCCGCCCATCGCCGCGATATCACTGACATTAACGGAGGCGGCTTTCCATCCGACTTCCTCATAACTCGCGCGTTTTAGATCGAAATGAGTATTTTCCACGATCATATCGGTACTCCAGAGAAGATATTCATCCCTGGTGTACTCGAGGATCGCGCAGTCGTCCCCGATACCCTCTACCAAACCCTTCACAGGCTTTGCGTGTTTTCTGCGAATTTCATCAATGATCGCGAGTTCTTTCATATGCACCCGTAAGATGGCGCCGCTCGTTCCGAGCGGTGCCATTACTGGTTAATCTCGATAATTTGTTTTACCCGTTCTGAATTGGGTTTATAAATAATTCCTTTTTCTGTAACAATGGCCGTGATGAGTCTCGCCGGCGTGACATCGAACGCCGGGTTCTTCACTTTCATATTTTTTACCGTGATGCATTTGCCGCCGATCTTGCGAACTTCGTCGCCGTCTCTTTCCTCTATGGGTATAGACTTCCCGGTCTTTAGAGAAAGATCAAAAGTCGAAACCGGTGCCGCAACGTAAAATGGTATCTTATGATATGCCGCGAGTATCGCTACTCCATAAGTGCCGATCTTATTTGCCGTGTCTCCGTTGGCGGCTATCCTGTCAGCGCCGACTATCACGGCGTCTACTTTCTCGCTGCGCATGACCGAAGCGGCCATATTGTCACAAATGAGTACCGTGTTTATCCCGTTCTTTTGCAACTCCCAAACAGTTAGCCTCGCACCCTGCAAAACCGGACGCGTCTCGTCAGCGAAAACCTTTTTCACCTTTTTCTTCGCCGAGTATATCACGCCAAGCGCGGTGCCGAAATCAGCCGTGGCCAACGCGCCGGCGTTGCAATGTGTCAGAAGAACGGCATTTTTCGGTATCAAACCGGCCCCGTTCTTACCCATATCCCTGCAGATCTTTTTGTCTTCTTCAAGGATCGTTTGAGCTTCTCCCAAAATGATCTTTTTTAAGGCGTCGACAGACCTCTTCTTATTTTTTTCGACAAGCGAAACTATCTTCGACAGCCCCCAGCAAAGGTTAATCGCGGTCGGACGCGAGGCGGCCAGGTATTTTTCGCATTTTTTAACTTCATCATAAAAGCCTTTATACGTAACAGCCTTGCTTTTCGCTATTCCAAGGTATAATCCGTATGCGCCCGCGACACCGATGGCGGGGGCTCCCCGCACTTTAAGCTTCTTGATAGCGTCCCACACATCCCTCGCGGTTTTGCATTTGATGTATTTGAATTTTCCCGGCAACAAACGCTGGTCAATGCGCTCAAGAGCTCCGTTCCTCCATCGTAATGTCTCGATCATAGTTTGTCCTCTGTTACGTTAGTGTATCTAGGGGGACACACCGCGATGAACCAACTCTAAGGCGCCGCGGTATGTCCCCAGGTTGTGGCGTGACATATCATCCCATTACTCCCAACGCCTTCACAACGAATACCAGGAGCACCATGGCCATGTTATGCGTAACGTGCACCGCGATGCATGACACAAGTGAACCGGTTCTCTCAAATAGATACGCTAAGAGCACTCCCAAAATAAAGATCGGCGCAAAACCTACCCAATGAGCGTGTAAAAGCGCGAAAATCCCCGAAGTTACAGTTATCGAAGCAAGTACCCCGATCTTTTTTTTGAGCGCAGGATAAAAAAATCCCCTAAAAAAAAGTTCTTCCGCGAACGGCCCAAAAAACGAGGCAAATAAAACTCCCGCCCAAAGGATCCCCGTATTCTTTTCTTCGACAAACATTTTCACGATCGGCTGCATCGGCGGTTTATATCCGGTAAGCTTGATCACGATCAATGTTAAGGCCATTACGCACAAAACAACCGGTATCAGCGCCACATATCCGACATATGCAGAGAAGACGTTTTGTTTCCAATTTTCCAGTGTCAGCCCCACCTCTTTCAATTTGTGGCCGTGTTTTTTTATCATAAAATACAAAATAACGCTTATACCGGCGATATTGATGAAAGCCGTATCGTATATCATGGCGAAATTCTGATTATCAAGGAACTTAATATTCAGTATTTTGGAAAAGAGAGCCGCTCCTAATCCGAACGCATATCCCACCGACATGAATATCAGAATGGCCCTCAAGACATCGGAGAGCCCCCAACCGGGTACAACGCAACGGTTAGTGTTAATATTCAAAGGTTTTCCTGCGACCCAATTGCAAAAGAGCGAGATATCCGCGATGATCCCCGAAATAATGAGAAAAAGTATCGATAAATTTATCGCCGCAAGCAGAAGTAACATTTTGGGGTCTTTGTCGACTAGTTTCTTTATCTTATCCTCTCTGGTCTTCACGCTGTTCGCGTCGAAAATGTTATCAAGGCTGTCCTCTGTCTCACTCTTTTGTTGTTTTAATTTCAAGACCGAATCATGTTTCTCCGACACGCTCGATTTTGCAATAGCCAGAGAGGCTGTTTTATCTTTTTTATGCGATTCATCCTTGTTCGCCCATATAAAGATATGCACGGTTACAAGAAATATCGCGAGGAGGATGTAGAGCCTGTTAAATTTAATGAAATCCATTAATTACCCAACCCGATTAAAGTGTCTCAGCCGGAAGCCCGCGCCCAACTTTTCCGCTATTGCCTTGCATGCTGCCACATTGTCTTCACCGATATTATCCAAGCATGTAAGTTCGACTTTGATGCCCGAGGCAATACATAATTTAGCGAATTCAAGCATCCCTTCATAAGCACGACCTGAAGCAGGTCTGCAAATTTCGTTGTAAAGCGCGGCATTTGGCGCGTTTAAGCTTATGGAAGCGGCGTCAACAAGGCCTTTTAGTTCATCAACGATATTCCGTCCGTTTATGTGACTACCCTGGCCGTTCGTATTAAGCCTTACTTTTTTATTCTGCTTTTTTACATATGCGGCAATAGTTTTCAACAATTCAAGTTTGCACGTGGGTTCGCCAAAACCGCAAAAAACCACTTCACTGTACATTGATATGTCGCCCATAGCCTTCATAAGTTCTTCCGCTGACGGATCATGGTCAAGTTTCAGGTTGTGCCCCTTAACATAGTCGGAGGCATTACGCGCGCAAAATGTACAGTTATTACTGCATTCATTGGTGATATTGAGATAGAGGGAATCCCTGATCGGATACGCGAGTGCCATTTCATCGTTCAAGCCCAGAGCGAATAATTTATTCGCGTTATGCGTAGTGATACGCGCGATGTCGTCTTCCGAAAGTTTGTGAATTTCGGCATAAAGCTTTACAAGGTACTTCACATTAGCCGGTTCGTTACGATCCGTCCGTTTAGGCTCCGGAGACAAATATGGCGCGTCCGTTTCAAGAAGTAGTTGCTCAATCGGAACATACGCGGCAGACTCCCTCAGTTCCACGGCCTTCGGATAAGTTATATTTCCGGCAAAAGAAATACATAAACCAAGATCCAAGACCTTTTCTGCGAAAACGGGGCTTCCCGAAAAACAATGGACTACACCCGTTAATCCCCTGCCTCGTTTCGAGGCGAGCATCTCGAAAAAGTCATTGTCGGCGTTCCTATTATGGAGTATCACAGGCTTGCGTATCTCTATCGCGGTTTCAAGAAGCGCGTCAAATATCTTACGCTGATTTTGCGGAGATGAAAGATTACGAAAATAATCGAGGCCTATCTCGCCGATGGCGACAACTTTACGTGAGTTTTTTGCCATACCTTTCAGCTCGTTGAGAACATTAACATCCACCTTGTCGGCGTCATGCGGATGCACCCCCACCGCAGCAAATACTTCGGGGTATTTCGAGGCCAACGAAACGGCCTTAGCGCTTGTTTCAAGGTTCGTTCCGGGAACAACAATGCGCACAACCCCCGCATTCCTAGCATTCGTGAGGACACGATCGAGATCCTTATCAAAATCCCCGAGATTCAAATGACAATGTGAATCAATTAGCTGCATAAGTTCAGAGTTCAAAGTTCTTGCCTCAACAGTTCCCGTTTTTTTGCCACCCCGCCCGCATATCCGCCTATGGAGCCATCCGACGCGATCACGCGGTGACAAGGCACTTCCGGCGCGTACGGATTTATTTTTAGCGCCTGCCCTATCGCCCTATAGGCTTTCGACCCGATTCTCTTCCCCACCCACTTGTACGACCTCGTCTCGCCTTTCGGTATCTCAAGCGTCGCGAGGAGAACCTTTTTCTGAAAGGGAGTTAAATGCACACAATTTTTTATTTTTTTATCCATCATTCTCCGGGAAATATGGTTCATGTATTACAAACCTGAACAATGCCGCGGTGAATTCTCTCTGACGGGGCTTCTGTCGGCCTGGGCGGGCTTGGTTCCGCCGAAGGCGGACCGCTAGGCCGACAGTGAGCGCGGTCTGCCGCTGGAGCAGACCGCGCGTCCCCGGAAGAGAGAATTCACCGCGGCATTAGTCATGACACTTTAAACATCACGCGCCCGACTTTATCCTAGGGAACAGCATCTCGCCTTTCGCCACACGAGTACCGGCCGGGAAGGCACGCCATTTGTACCACATGAACACTTTTTTGCCTACTTCACCGTCGATCGTTCCCGCAAGACCCAGCTGTGCCCATATTTTTGCGCATGTGCCGGGTATAAAGGGATATAATCCCATCGCGGCCACCATCAGAACTTCGAGTATATCCGCCGTCATCAGCTTTACTGAGCCGATGTCTCCGGCCTTAGCGCTTGTCCACGGAGCGGATACTTCAATATATTTATTGGCCTTAGCCACCAACGCCATCACTTCGTCAATAGCCTCTTTCAACAAGAAGTCTTCCGAGCCAATTTTTACGCGTACGGACGCGAGTAATCCGGCCGTCTTTTCGTTGAGTTCCGCGCTGAGTTTTTTTTGCGTTTCCGAACCGTCAGCCGGCGTTAGCTCCGGCGCGATCCCAGAAAAATATTTCTCGACCATTGTCAGCGTACGGCTGAGCATATTCCCCAGATCATTCGCAAGATCCGAATTATACATAAGAACTAGCGCGTCCTCACTGAAAACGCCGTCATATCCGAGTTTCACGGCTTTTATCAAAAAATATCTGAGCGGATCGATCCCGTATTTATCCTTTAGGGCCACAGGATCGACGGCGTTGCCTCTGGACTTTGATATTTTCTCGTCGCCCATTTTCCACCAGCCGTGCGCAAATACGCTTTTCGGAAGGGGTAGTCCAGCGCTCTTCAGCATAATAGGCCAGTAAACGGCATGGTGCCGGAGTATATCTTTGGCGATCACGTGAACATCCGCGGGCCAATATTTTTCTAACTTATCCTTCTCCCATACGGCCGACACATAGTTAATAAGCGCGTCCATCCATACGTAAATCACGTAATTTTTATCGAATGGCAGTTCTATTCCCCATGCCATACGTTCTTTTGACCGGGAAATACAAAGGTCATTAAGTTTCTCTCGCAGAAAACCAAGGACTTCGTTCTTGCGGAAATCCGGTTTTATAAAATCGGGGTGCGTATTTATATGATCTATCAGCCAATCCTGATAATTGCTCATTTTGAGGAAGTAATTCTTTTCCTTGAGTCTGGCAACGGGTCTTTTGCAATCCGGGCATTTCTCTCCCTCGGCCTGAGTATCTGTCCAAAAAGTCTCGCAGGGGGTGCAAAAAAAGCCGTTATACTCCCCCTCGTAAATGTCACCGTTCGTCTTCATCCGCATGAGCAGTTCCTGAACGGTTTTCTTATGCCGTTCATCGGTCGTACGAATAAAGCCGTCATGCGTAATACCGAGTTCGGACCACACTCTTTTAAAATTCAAAACTATAGTGTCGACAAAATCTTTTTCTTTGCCTTTGGCAAATCCCGCCGCCAGACTCGCTTCTTCTATCTTTTCACCGTGCTCGTCCGTACCGGTAAGAAAAAACACGTCGTCACCGATCATCCTGTGGAACCTGGCAAGCGCGTCGACCGCGACCTGTGTGTACGCGTGCCCTATATGCGGATTAGCGTTCACGTAATAAATCGGCGTCGTGATATAAAATTTCTTCATTTAGGCCTCCGCTTCCTTCTCCCCCTGCCCCTCTTCGATCTTGATATTACGCACATCGCCTTCACCGAAATCCACGGTAATAAGACGCTTCAAAGGGTTAACCGCTATTACTTTCCCCTTCCCCTTGTCGGTCTTATATTCTTTGCCGACCTTGGGAAGACCTTTCGAAAGGTCCCTATAACATTCGTGTTCGTATTCCAGGCAGCACATAAGCCTTCCGCATATACCCGATATTTTCGTGGGATTGAGCGGCAAATTCTGGACTTTAGCCATTTTTATTGTCACCGGATTAAAATCCTTTAGAAATGCTTCACAGCAAAGACGTCTGCCGCACGGCCCGCATCCGCCCACCATACGCGCCTCATCACGCACACCGATCTGTTTCAGTTCTATGCGCACCCGGAATATACTGGCAAGGTCCTTGACAAGATCCCGGAAATCCACGCGGTTGTCCGATGTAAAATAGAAAATTATTTTGGACCTGTCGAAAGAATATTCCGCGTCCACCAACTTCATGGGAAGCTTATGTTCATGGATCTTCTGTACGCAAAGTTTCATAAGTTCTTTTGTTTTTTCTTTGTTCTTTTGTA